>NZ_JAFEPJ010000009.1:0-173040 GCF_016893255.1 Staphylococcus sp. GDB20D11A | reverse complement strand
ACAAAGTTCACTGATACGCATCCCGCATTCTTGAAGTACCATAACCATTGTAGCAATATAAGGTTCCAATTTATCTAATTTCCCATTTAATTGTTCAAGTATATGTTCATCAATATAACGTGGTAGTGCCTTCGGCACTTTAGGGTAATCTTCTTGAAAGATAAGGATCTTAGAAGGTGTATCCTTCCAGTCATATCTTTGAATTGTAGTAAAAAAAACGTCTAAAGTAGATATTCGTCCAGTTACAGTACTGGGTTTTAAACCTTTTAAATTAATATAATTAAAATATTGCTCAATTTCATTTCTAGTTAATTGATGAATCCTTTGTATACCTTCACAATTTTTGTTCATGAAATTAAAAAATTCTTTTAATTTTGAAGCTATATCTACTACGTGAGAAAAGCTAGCTGTGTTTAACATTAGTTTACAATATCGCTTAACTATTTCTTTAAAATAATTATTCTTAAAACCCTTAAAGTTGATCGTATATTCGTAGGATGTTGGGTTTACCTTATCTTCCGGTAATGATAATTTTCTTCGATTCCAAACATCTTTTTCCCATTCTTCCCCATCAAAATAGAAGTCCTCATAGAATTCCATAAACTGCTTAAGATGAGTAACGTAATAGGAATTCGCATGTACAGTAACTTTCTGCTGATTTACATCAAGTTTGTAATTAGTAGTCGTAGTTTTTACTTTTTGTTCTGTTAAGTAGGTCCGGTATTCTGTCAAAGCTTTTTTTATAGGCACTTCGGTTATCGATGTAATATTAGGATATTTTAAATTTAAAAATCCCATCATCCGGCTTATCACTGTTCCCTTTCTAATCCAAACGGATTTTGCATTCCAAGCTCCATTATTCAAGTGAAGGTAATAAAAATATTTTAATTCTGTTTTCAACCAGACATTTTCCACCTTATCGAAATTTACCCAACGATTTCTTAGTGACGGATTCTTACTTAACTCAATTGCACTAGGATGTGGACAAATTCTTATATCCCATCTATCTGCTGCCCAATAACCTTTTAAAACACTTGTCATATTAGCTATTTTTTTATTAATCTCTGTACTAGCGATAAGCTTTCGATTAGTCGCTACACTTGGAAATTTCATTGTCATGTTTCTCTCCCTTGAAGATACTTTTTATATTCATTCTTCATATCTTGATCAGAAAGATGAACATAAGTATCAAGTGTTGTTTGTACATGGGCATGCCCTAATCTTTTTTGTACATATGCAGCATCCCATCCACTTCTAATAAGCTCTGTGGCATGCGTATGACGTAATATATGAGCATTGAAAGTAATCCCTGTCCGTTTTCCTAGTCTTCTTATTAGGTCTAATACACTTTGATATTTTAGAGGGTGGCCAAAATAAGAATCTTTAAGATTAATAAATATATAATCATGATCTAAATCTTCCCCATATTCATGTACTAAGTAATCGGTATATAATGCCATTAATTCCTTACTTACATCAATAGTTCTTTCTTTTTTAAGTTTAATATAAGCTCCATTTTCATTATGATCTCTTGGCCTGATGTTAATCTGGTTATCCCATGTTGAAATATCTTCAATACGAAGGGATAATGCTTCTCCTATCCGAAGTCCCCCTTCATACATAAGCATAATAAGTAACTTATCTCTTTTGGTATGACATGCCTCAATTATTGCTTTAACTTGTCCATGTTCTAATACTTGTACAAGTTTCTTTTTGACCCTAAGCTTTAAAATATTTTTTTTATAGGATCTACCTTTAGTAATATGGTGAAGAAACCCCTTAAAGTTTCTTCCTCTTGCTTCTTTAGACATATCTATAGCTTTAAAATTTTCTGTGCGATTTAAATACTCTAAAAAACTAGTTACGGCGTTAAGTATGGAATTAACTGATGTTTCCTCTCTTTTAGCCTTCTTTGGTTGTATATCTATTACCTTTAAATGCCCTGCTGGATTTCTTAACCATCCTACAAAGTTTGCCAAATCCTCAAATTGTAAATCTCCTAATTCGATTCCACTTTGGCTCATAAATTCATAAAACAACTTGAGATGATAACAATATGTTTTAATGGTATTTGGAGCTTTGCCTGTATTATCCAAGTACTTTATAAATCGCTTAACCGGTTCTATGACTTCAAATTCTTTATCTAGGAGTATGTATAACGGATATGATTTTTCCTCCACAATTACTTTCTGAACCTTCATGTTTCCACCACCTTTAAATACTTTAACTACTATTAATAATACCCTTATATATTTAATAGTTAAAGCACTGTAATTAAAAAATCCTAAACTTCGAGTACTTAGAGTACTCTAGTTTAGGATACTATGTTTAATACATCACCGGATGGATGATTATGAACTGCGATGATTGCATTGGCATTTTCTCTCACCGCAATACTAAAAATTTCGCGTGGATGTACAATTGAACTATTTAATGTACCTTTAAAAACACAGCTTTCTTTAATCACTACATTTTTTGAATTTAACAATAAAATGACAAAATGTTCTTGTGTTAAATCTTTCATTGTTGGAATCATATAATCAGCAACATCACTTGGTTGCGTTATTTTTATACGATTATTTTCAGCTCTTCTCCCCATCCTTTCCCCTAACTCAAATGCTGCTTTTAATGTAATTGCTTTTTGTAATCCAATCCCTTTAACTTGTATCAAATCGTTAATTGAAGATTTTTTCAATTCATTCAGATTCGAAGCAGATTTAAGCAGTTCATTACTAATGTCTATACTCGAGAATCCTTTTCTTCCGGTGTTAATTAATATAGCTAATAATTCTGTATTCGAAAGACTTTTTGCACCATGGCTTAACAAACGTTCTCTTGGCATTTCTGAAGTTACCATTTCTTTAATTTTCAAAAATATACGCCTCCTAAAAATTGATGGATATCATTATAAAAAAGTGAATTGATAAAAAAGGAAATAAATATAAATGGAACAAGGGGTAATAGTTTTATCGGCTTAAATATCATGGTAATTAAAGCAACTAAACCAGCAATGACAAATGTAAATAAAATGACATAAATAGTGAATTGGAGAGGGAAAAACAAAGAAAGTGCAGATATTAGTAAAACGTCACCATAACCAATATATGCCCGAAATAAAAAGTAGAATATATGCGTGGTCATACTAATAATGATAAAAACTACTGGATAAATAATACTTAACGAAAGAGAAACGATACAATAAATTATAATTAAGCGACAATCTAACATTAAAGACGTGATATCGGTCATAGTAAAAATAAGCAGAAAAACATATGTAGTTATAAATAGCGTAGCATTTACGTATGTGAAATCATACTTAATAAAGACGATAGGGATTAAAGCAAAGGTTTCCCCTAAGAAATGTGTTAGGGAAATACGCTTACGACAGTTTCGACATCGCCCTTTTAATAATAAAAAACTAATAATCGGCATTAATTCATACCATTTGAGTGATGAATTACAATAATCACATTTCGATCTTCTATGTAAATAATCAAATGACGTTTCTTCTATAGATATAAATTGATATAGAAAACTAAAGATACAACTGCAACTATAAGATAACAATACTACCAAATGACAACCTCCTTACGTAAAGTATAGTTAGTTATTACCGAAATGTAAATATACACTATTTTCCAAGAATTGCCCCTCTTTTTCATTTAAATTTTTCAATATTGCTAAGCGTAATTGATGGATACTTTAACAGCCCATTTCTGCTCGTCAAAATTAATAATGGTAAGAAATTGAACCTTATAAACACATACGATTTAGAGCATAAAAAATAACCATGAAGCTACCTATTGATTAAATAGATTCTTCACGGCTATTTTAGTTTTATAATGCTTCAAAGTCTAATTTTGATTTAACTTCACTTATGAAGTACAGACTACCGGTAATTACTAATGTATCACCTTGATAATTTTTTATAAATTCAACGTAGTCATCTACTAATTGTATTTCATCATTTTCAATACTACCTACAATTTCTTCTTTGCGTAACGCTTTCGGAAAATCAAATTCAGTTGCATAAAACGTATGCGCAATTAAACTTAAATGTTTGACCATCTCGTTAATCGGTTTTCCGTTTATTGCTGAGAACAAAATATCTACTTTTTCTTTATCATGGTACTGTTTAATTGTATCAATTAGAGCATCTATACTCTCTGAATTATGTGCGCCATCCAAAATGATTAAAGGTTTGTCATGCACCTGCTCAATACGTCCAGTCCAACGAACTGATTCAATACCGTCTATCATCTTATTGAAATCTAATTCAATTAATCCTTGTTCATTTAATTCAATAAGAGCTGTTATGGCTAATGCAGCATTTTGTTTCTGATGTTCACCTAACATACTTAAAATGATTGTTTCTAATTCATAATCTTTATAACGGTAAGTAAATTCATCATTTTGCGATACAACAACAATTTCTCTATCTAATTCAATTGGCTTTGCATGTTGTTCAATTGCGCGTTCACGAACATACTTTAATGCATCTTCATTTTTAACAGCATATATCACTGGAACATTAGGCTTTATAATCGCGCCTTTATCCCTAGCAATATCTAGATAAGTACCACCTAAAATATCTGTATGGTCTAGACCGATACTAGTTAAGATTGATAAAATCGGTGTAAAGACATTTGTCGAATCGTTCTTTATACCCAATCCAGCCTCAACAATGACAAAATCAACAGGATGTATTTCACCAAAATATAAAAACATCATCGCTGTGATTATTTCGAATTCAGTTGCAACACCTAAATCTGTTTCACGTTCCATCATTTCACTAACTGGTTTAATACGTGATACTAATTCTACAATAGCGTCATTTGATATTGGCACACCATTTAGACTAATTCGTTCATTAAATGTTTCAATAAACGGCGACGTAAATGTACCTACTTCATAACCATTTTCAACTAAAGCTGTTCTAAGGTAAGCAACTGTAGAGCCTTTACCATTTGTGCCACCTACATGAATACCCTTAATGTTATTTTGAGGATTATTAAATTGTGCTAGCATCCATTCCATACGTTTAACACCTGGTTTGATGCCAAATTTAGTTCTTTCGTGTATCCAATACAAGCTCTCTAGGTAATTCATTGTTACTAACTCCTATGCTTTTAATTGTTCAATTCTTGCCTTCACACCATCATATTTTTCTTGATAATCTTGTTTTTTACGTTTTTCTTCATTTATAACCTTTTCAGGTGCTTTACTTACAAAGTTTTCATTAGAGAGCTTTTTATCTACTCTATCTAATTCGCTTTGAAGTTTAGCTAATTCTTTTTCCAAACGGCTGATTTCCTTATCCATATCAATTAGCCCTTCTAATGGTAATACCACTTTACCTGCAATTACAACTGATGTCATTGCTTTCTCAGGAATTTCCACGTCAGTGCTAATATTTAACGTACTAGGATTACAGAATTTGATTAAATAATCTTTGTTTTGTGATAAAGTTGTTTCAATTTCTTTATCTTTAGCTTGAATTAAAATAGGTATTTCTTTAGACAATGGCGTATTTACTTCTACACGTGATTGTCTTACAGATTTAATGATTTCAACAAGTTGTTGCATTGTTTGTTTACTTTCTTCAAAAATCAATGATTCACGCACTTCTGGCCATGAAGCTTTAACAATTGTGTCACCTTCATGTGGTAAACTTTGCCATATTTTCTCTGTTACAAATGGCATGAATGGATGTAGCATTCTCATAATATTGTCTAAAGTATAACTCAATACTGAACGTGTAATTTGTTTTTGTTCTTCGTCATTACCATTCATTGGAATTTTACTCATTTCAATGTACCAATCACAGAAATCATCCCAAATGAAATTATATAATGCACGTCCAACTTCGCCGAATTCATATTTGTCACTTAGATCAGTAACTGTTGCAATCGTTTCATTTAAACGTGTTAGAATCCATTTATCTGCTAATGATAAGTTACCACTTAAATCGATATCTTCAACTTTAAAGTCTTCACCGATATTCATTAAACTGAAACGTGCCCCATTCCAGATTTTATTGATAAAGTTCCACACTGACTCAACTTTTTCAGTTGAGTATCTTAAATCATGTCCTGGAGATGAACCCGTTGCTAAGAAGTAACGCAAGCTATCAGCACCGTATTCGTCAATAACATCCATTGGATCCACACCATTACCTAATGATTTACTCATCTTACGCCCGTCTTCAGCACGAACTAAGCCGTGTAATAACACATCATTAAATGGACGACGATCTGTAAATTCTAAGCCTTGGAATATCATACGTGCTACCCAGAAAAAGATAATATCGTAACCTGTAACTAAGGCATTTGTTGGGTAGTATCGTTTAAAGTCTTCGCTTTCTAAATCAGGCCAACCTAACGTAGAGAAAGGCCATAAAGCACTTGAGAACCACGTATCTAATACATCTTCATCTTGTTGCCAATTTTCAATATCAGTTGGCGCTTCTTCTCCAACATATATTTCGCCTGTTTCTTTATGATACCAAGCCGGAATTTGATGACCCCACCATAATTGTCTTGAAATCGTCCAATCTCTAATATTTTCCATCCATTGGTTAAATGTATGTTCGAAACGTTGCGGATAAAAATCAATACGATCATCTGTTTTTTGGTTATCTAATGAACGTTTCGCTAAGTCTTCCATGCGCACAAACCATTGTGTTGATAAATATGGTTCAACAACAGCGCCAGATCGTTCTGAATGACCTACAGAATGAACATGATCTTCAATCTTGATAACTAAATCTTGTTCTTTTAAATCTTCAACTAGCTGTTTACGACAATCAAAACGGTCCATACCTTCGTATTTGCCAGCTTTGTCGTTCATTTTACCATTTTCATCCATAACGATAATATTTTCTAATTGATGTCTTTGACCAATTTCAAAATCATTAGGGTCATGTGCTGGTGTCACTTTCATAGCACCAGAACCGAAGTCTATATCAACATACTCATCTGCTAAAATAGGCAGTTCGCGTCCTACGATTGGTAATATAACAGTTTTACCGATTACATCTTTGTATCGTTCGTCATTAGGGTTAACAACAATCGCTGTATCACCTAACATCGTTTCTGGTCTTGTTGTTGCAATTTCAATAAAACCTTCACCATCAGCGTAAGGATATTTAAAATGATAAAACGCACCTTGAACATCTTCATGTATTACTTCAATATCAGATAAAGCTGTACGTGCTTTAGGATCCCAATTTATAATACGTTCGCCACGATAAATAATTCCTTTATTGTATAAATCAACAAAAACTTTTTTAACTGCTTTACTTAAACCTTCATCTAAAGTAAAACGTTCTCTACTATAATCTAAACCTAGACCTAATTTAGCCCATTGCGCACGAATAAATGACGCATACTCTTCTTTCCAATCCCATGCCTGTTCTAAAAACTTTTCACGACCAAGATCATATCTAGTTATTCCTTGTTCATTTAATTTAGCTTCTACCTTTGCCTGTGTCGCAATACCAGCATGATCCATACCTGGTAAGTATAACGTATCGTATCCTTGCATACGTTTCATACGTGTAATGATATCTTGTAAAGTTGTATCCCATGCATGTCCTAAATGTAATTTACCAGTTACATTTGGTGGCGGGATAACAATTGTATATGTTTCTTTTGATTTATCTTCTGACGGTTTAAAATAACCATTCTTTACCCATTCTTCATAACGTCCCGCTTCAACTTCACGAGGATCATATTTTGGTTTCATTTCCATTTGCTATACCTCCTAAAAAAATAAAAAATATCCATCCTATATACAAATAGGACGGATATTCCGTGGTACCACCTATATTCAAGAAGGATGATTAATATCAAATTCACTCTTTTAACATAATTGGAATAATCATACCAATACTATCATCGTGAAATTTGAAATGCTTCATCTCTTCAAGCACTCTAGATTATGATTAACGCTCAAACACGTCTTAGCCTACTATTAATCACGTTCAGCTAAGATACTCTGTGGGCTACCTTCAGTAAAAATCATTTACATACTCACACCAAATCATATGCTCTCTTTAAAATAATTTGAACTTACTCTTCCCAAATCCTATATTAAACTCTTAACTTATAGTATAATGATTGACAAAATAAGTCAATGTATAGGTGGGAATAAAATGAATGAATGCGCATTTGGAACTAAAGATCCAGTCTATTTAGACTATCATGATTATGTATGGGGACAACCGCTCTATGATAGCAAGGCATTGTTTAAACTTTTAGCATTAGAATCACAACATGCTGGGCTATCTTGGTTAACTATTTTAAAAAAGAAAGAAGCCTATGAAGAAGCATTTTATGATTTCGAACCAGAAAAGGTAGCACAAATGACCGCTCATGATATCGACCGCTTAATGACTTTTCCAAATATCGTTCATCATCGTAAAAAATTAGAAGCAATTGTTAATCAAGCTCAAGGATATTTAAAAATTGAACAAGCATATGGTAGTTTTAGTAAATTTTTATGGTCTTATGTAAATGGTAAGCCTAAAGATTTGCAGTATGAACATGCTTCTGATCGTATCACAGTTGATGATACTGCAACACAACTATCTAAAGATTTAAAACAATACGGGTTTAAATTTTTAGGTCCAGTAACAGTATTTTCGTTTTTAGAAGCAGCTGGTTTATATGATGCACATTTAAAAGATTGTCCATCAAAGCCTAAACACAATTAATTTGCTATAGCATCATAAAGTAAACGAGACATCATCTATTTTTAACTAATAGACTGTCTCGTTTTTTAATGTAGAAATTTATTCAAACCACAAGTTAATGTACCATGTTAATGCACTGCTAATATTAAATATCTTAATCTAAAAATAGATGTACAACCTTTGCTTAAACCTTAATAATGAATTCTATCCTAAGCATAATTTAACTTAAATGGATGATAGTTTCTAATCTTCACGCTTATTCGAACGAAATTTTAAAAAGCAATTAATTCCTGGTGCAATAATAAATAGGATGAAAAAGATTCGGAAAATATGATAACTCGTAATCATAGCAACATCGGCACCAGTAGCTAATGCAACTAAAACTATCTGATTAACCCCTCCTGGTGCTGCACCAAGAAACAATTCATTTATAGGATTATTATCAAAGAAATGTATGACATAAACCATGATTAGCGCACCAATTATCAACATAATATTTTGAATTGTAATTGCGATTGCTAGTCTACCTTTTAAATCTGACAATAAATGCGCTATTTGAACTCCAATTCTAATCATATATATTAGTTGTGCCATGTTCAACAACCAATGATCTAGTGTAAATGTTAAACCTGTAGAAAAATTCCAAACAATTAATACAATGAGTGGTGCTAATAATTGAAATGTTGGAAACTTTATTTTAGACATAATTAGATAAACTATAAAGATAGCTATCACTAAAATAACTATTTGCCCTATGTTTAATACTTGTGATAAAGGCAAGACTTTTGTTAACTTACCATTCGCATGCATGTTACCATCATGAAAAAAATATGAAATGAACGGTACTAAAACAACAACAAATATAATTCGTGATGTTTGCGTTAAGCTAACTACTAACAAATTAGCACGTTTGTCTTGTTCAGCCATGACCAGCATTTGTGTTAGCGCTCCTGGTATAACACTTAAAATAGCTGTTTCTGTATTAATACGTGCAATTTTTTTGAAAATAAATGCCATTACTAATGCAATTACTAATATCGAAATAGATACAACAATAATCGAAAGCCAATTGTCTTTAATATCCATAACGACATTTTTCGTAAACGTTGATCCGATTTGCACCCCTAATAGTACAATCCCTAATTCACTAAGTAAGAATGGCCATTTAATATCAAGTTTGAAAACTTTCACACAAATGATTGATGCGATAATAGGACCAAACATAAATGGGAGTAATACGTGCGATAGATACAATATAATACTAATAAAAAATGATAAAACGAACACAATGAAATTATTTCTATATATCATTGTCATGTTTTCCACTTCTTTCAATAAAAAATAAAATGACTAAATTGCTGCTTGAGCTTCACGTTTGTTAAGATAACAATATCCGCTAGCAGTTTTGACTACAAAGCATATATGGACTTTCACTATCAAGTCGCTGCCCATGTCTGATATACATTTAAAAAGAGCCTGAACAAAGTTCAGGCTCTCAATTTGTCCGTATATTTATTTTACAATACGACTTAAAGCCGTATCAAATGCTTGAATCGTTTTTTCAATATCTTCTTTTGTGTGTGCCGTAGATAAGAATGTACCTTCAAATTGAGATGGTGGTAAAAATACACCTTCTTTTGCCATTTCACGATACATTTCTGCAAATAATTTCAAATCACTTTTATTCGCTTGTTCAAAATTAGTTACAGGTCCTTCATTTAAAAAATAACCAATCATTGAACCTGCTCTATTTACAGTTATTGGTACATTGTGTTTAGCAAATACACGCTTTAAACCGTCTTCAAGTATATCGCCTAACATATTAAAATACTCATATGTCTCTGGCGTTAATTGACTTAACGTTTCATAACCACTTGTCATTGCAAGAGGATTTCCTGATAACGTACCAGCTTGATAAATATTTCCTAATGGTGCTATATGATCCATGATTTCTTTTTTACCACCAAAAGCACCTACAGGTAGTCCTCCACCGATAACTTTTCCTAAGCAAGTTAAATCTGGTATCACACCAAAGTGACCTTGTGCACAATGATAACCGACTCTGAAACCAGTCATTACTTCATCGAAAATTAGCAATGCGCCGTATTCAGTCGTAATATCTCTTAATCCCTGTAAAAAACCTTCAATCGGCGGTACGACACCCATATTACCAGCAACAGGTTCTACGATTACACCAGCAATATCGTCTCCAAATTTTTCGAAAGCGATTTTAAGTGCATCTAAATCATTGTATGGAACTGTAATTGTATTTTTAGCAATACCTTCAGGCACACCAGGAGAATCCGGCAATCCTAATGTTGCCACCCCAGACCCAGCTTTGATTAATAACGAATCACTATGACCATGATAGCAACCTTCAAATTTCACAATTTTATTTCTGCCAGTATAACCACGTGCTAATCTTAAAGTATCCAATGTAGCTTCTGTACCAGATGACACCATACGCACTTTTTCTATTGAAGGTACTCGGTCAATTACGAGCTGCGCCAATTTATTTTCAAGTAATGTTGATGCACCAAAACTTGTACCTTTATCAATTGCTTCATGTAAATGACTAATAACTTGAGGGTCTCTATGTCCTAAAATAAGCGGCCCCCAACTTAGTACATAGTCGATATACTCGTTACCATCGATATCATAAATTTTTGAGCCTTTACCGTGATCCATAAAAATTGCTGGTGTATCTACTGATTTAAATGCGCGTACTGGACTATTTACACCACCAGGCATTAAGGTTTCAGCAACCTTCATTGCTTCTTCTGACTTCGTATATCTCATAAAGTAAATTCCTCCTACAGTTTATGGAAAATCATACATATAAAACCTTATTTATCTAAATAGCGACAAATGTCCTTTGCAAAATACGTAATAATCATATCAGCACCTGCACGTTTCATTGAAACCATTTGTTCCATAACGACACGTTCTTCATCTATCCAACCATTTTGTGCCGCTGCTTTAGTCATACTATATTCTCCACTCACATTATATGCAACAACTGGAACATTCGTATGATTTTTAACGTCTCGAACTATGTCTAAATAACTTAGAGCAGGTTTAACAATCATCATGTCGCACCCTTCTTTAAGATCACTTTCTAATTCACGAAGTGCTTCCAAACGGTTAGCAGGGTCCATCTGATACGTTTTTCTATCACCAAATGATGGCGCTGAATCTGCTGCATCTCTAAAAGGTCCAAAGAAACTAGATGCATACTTGACACCATAACTCATTATAGGAATATTGTAATAGCCGGCTTCATCAAGTCCACGACGAATTTCAGCAACAAAACCATCCATCATATTACTTGGTGCAATAATATCAGCTCCAGCTTCCACTTGAGAAATTGCTGTTTTAACAAGTAGTGGCAATGATTTATCATTGTCAACGTCATGTGTATGGTCATCAATCACACCACAATGACCATGATCAGTATATTCACACAAACAAGTGTCTGCAACAATTAATAAGTCATCATACATTTTTTTAGCAATACGTGTTGCCTGTTGAATAACACCATCGTGAATGTATGCACCAGTACCTATATTATCTTTTGAGTTTGGAACACCGAAAAACATAATGGCACGTATGCCTAAGTCATAAGCTTCTTTTAACTCACTTTCAAGTAAATTCAAACTGATTTGGTATACACCTGGCAATGACTTAATTTCTTTTTTCACATCGTCTTTTTCAACTACAAAAATTGGATATATTAAATCTTCTTTTCTTACATGATTCTCTCTAACCATATCTCTCATTGTCGCTGATGATCTCAATCTTCTATGTCTATCAAATTTCATTTTTAGCCCCTACTTTCTAAAATCTTTTCAATTAGTGATTCAAGTGTTTGAATTTCTGCAATTGTTACTGGTTGTTGATATGATTTAATGGTCCGTGCTGTTTGTTCTCCAATAGCAAAATACGACTTGAATTTTGGTACAAATCCTTCATTAAAATAATAACGTACTGCCGACGAACTTGAAAATGTTAATGCATCGATTTGTTGATGTTCTATCATTTCTTTAACATCTTGTATATTTTGTTTGTTAGGCACTGAAGTATATAAATCTATTTTAACAACTTCATTATCTTTAGATAACGCTGCTGATAACAATGGTCTCGCCAATTCACTTGAAGGCAAAAGTATTTTTTGGTTAGTTTGATTAAATGATTTTAAAAATCCTTCTTGAGAAAAGTCGTTTGGCATAAAATCAACTTGAATGCCAAGTGATTCACAATATTGCGCTGTCTTACTTCCTATCACAGCAATGTTATCAACATTAATTCCTTTTAGATATTTATAAAAGAATTTCACAGCATTTTTAGATGAAAAAATAAGCCAGTCATAGCGTTGATTTAACAAATGAATATCAAAATTTAGTGGCTTTATATCAATAAAGGGTTTGTGAATAATTGATACTAAATCACTTTGCATGTCATTTGTTTGTGTCATAACTACAACTGGCTTCATATTTAAACGTCACTCCATTATTTAATGTTGTTCATTTAAGCGTTTTATAATTTCATAAGCACCTTGCTCTTTTAATTTGTTACTCACTTTTTTGCCTAACTCAACCGGATCTGTTCCGTTCATTGTATATTCAAATCGTTCTTTACCATCTGGGGTCATAATTAAACCTGTAAATTCGATTTCTTTTTGATCTGAGATTGTAGCATATCCTGCGATTGGCACCTGACAACTACCATCCATTTCTGCTAAAAACGTTCGTTCAGCAGTCACACATTTTGCAACCTCATCATTATGTACTTTGCTTAATAATGTTAATAGTTCTTCATCGTCACTACGACATTCTATCCCTAAAGCACCTTGTCCGATTGCAGGTAACAATGTATCTCTATCAAGATAAGATGTTACGATATCATCTGACCAGCCCATTCTTCTTAAACCAGCTGCAGCTAAAATAATCGCATCATAATCTTCAGTTTGTAACTTTTCTAATCGTGTATCTATATTACCTCTAATCCATTTAATCTCTAAATTAGGATACTTAGATAATATTTGTGCACCACGACGTAATGAACTAGTACCAATAATACTGCCTTCTGGCAATTGGGATAGTGGTGTATGTGTTTTAGAAATATACGCATCAAAAGGTAATTCTCTATCAGGGATACAACCTAATGTTAAACCTTCCGGAATTACACTTGGTACGTCTTTAAGCGAGTGTATTGCCATATCGATATTTTTTTCAAAAAGTTCATGTTGTATTTCTTTAACAAATAAGCCTTTGCCTCCGACTTTAGACAGTTGTTTATCTACTATACGATCGCCTTTCGTGACAATTTCTTTAATTTCAATTTCTAGATTTGGCTCGACAGCTTTTAATTTATCAATAAATTGCTGGCTTTGTGTTAAAGCTAATTTACTTCTTCTGGAGCCAACGACTAATTTACGCATGTTCAATTCCTCCTAGGAACGGATTGCTCTAGATTATTTTCTCAATTCACAAAATGTGTTGCAAAAAATAAATTAATCATATTTAAGCAAAATAAAATAATGTTATAGTATATTAAATACCTTGAATTCAACCATTTGTTGATTCTAAGTAAAATATAACTTCCATATAATACTGTAATAATTGAAGAGAGTATTACCTTCGGGTCAATGAATATACGTTCACCAACTGAAATTACACCCCACTGTGTACCTAAAATAATACTAAATATGAGAATTATCCACCCACTTAACGTTGAGTAAAACACAATTGATTCAAGTGTAGCAACGCTACCTATTCTAAAGTATTTTTGATCAAAACGCTTTTCCTTCAAATTACGGTATTGCATGATATACAGTAATGCATTGACAAAAGCTAAGGCAAAGAAGACATAACTTAACACAGCTAGACCAATATGGACTAACAGTAACTCGTCTACAACAGCAATTTTCTGAACCTTATTAGTATAATGTGTCGGTTGAAATGTATTCATCCCTAAAAGTGTTAACCCTATTAAATTCAAGAAAAACACAGAAAAATTCAAAACTTTGATAAGGTTAAGAATTAAAGAGATTGAAATAATCAGCCAACTTAAAGTATAGAATACATCTGAAATAGACCCTAATGGAATATGTCTAGTTTGTATAATAAAAATAGATAAAGAGATTGTTTGTAAAACCCAAACAATCCCCAATAAGTATATGCCTAAACTTCTAATCTTATGACTTTTTTGGACAAAATCATAAAAATAGCAAATGATACTGATTAAGTATATTAATAATATAATTTCATTGAATCGAATAAACAGGTTTTCTTGCATATTATCACCATATTAATATGCTTATTCAAAACTAAAGATACGTCGCGCTGAAATCTCCTTGACCTTGCTTTCTTTTTGTTGCTTCGCTTGCTCATGAGGACATTCAGCTTCGATATCAAATATATTTTGAAATAGCTCTAATTTTTCATTACTTTTCTTATCACTACTTAATTCTTTGGCCTGTTTAATAGGATCTTTCAACATTTGATTGATGATACTTTTTGTATGTTTAGATATAATTTTACGTTCTCTTTCGCTTAAACCTGGCAATTTACGATCAATACTGTCCATCGTTTCTGCTTGAATTGCCATAGCTTTTTCACGTAAAGCTCTAATCACTGGAACAACACCCAACATACTAATCCACTCATTGTGTGCATGTATTTCTGCAGGAATTTGTTCCGAAATTGTTGCAGCCGCTAATTGTCGCTCACGTAAGTTTGCATCAACTAAACCTTTTAAGTCATCAACATCATAATTAAAGATGTTTGTGATAGCACTAATACCAGGTTCAATATCTCGAGGAACTGCAATATCAATCAATACTAGTGAATCTTGCTTTCTATTTTCTGCAATTCTTTCTATCATTTCATTTGTAATGATATAAGTTTGTGCACTCGTTGAACTAATCACAATATCTGCACTTTCAAGTAAATTTGGTAATGATGATAGTTCATCATATTTCACTTGATGCTTTGCTGCTAATTTCATAGCATTTTCAATTGTTCTATTTACTACTGTAATATCAGTAATTCCAGAACCAAGAAGATTTAATAGTGATAATTCACTCATTTCCCCTGCACCAATAATGATAGCTTGCTTACTTTTCAATTTGCCAAATACTTTTTTCGCCAACTCGACCGCAGCATAAGACACACTTACAGCATTATCAGCTATATCTGTTTCATTATGTGCTCTTTTTGCAAAAGTAATTGCCTGTTTAAATAGATGATTAAAAATTGTTCCTGTCGTACCTGTGCTTTGCGCTAAGAAAAATGCATCTCTTATTTGACCTAAAATTTGAGTTTCTCCAAGTACGATTGAATCTAAACCAGAAGTGACACGCAATAAATGTTCTACTGCTTCGTCCCCCACTTTTACTTCTGACATTGCTTTAATATCATCTACTTCAAATCCAAATGCACGAGCTAGAAATCGTTGAATATAGTAACGACCTGTGTGAATTTGATCAACAACAGCATATACTTCAGTTCGATTACATGTTGATAATATGACATTTTCTAAAATAGATTTAGTTTCATATAAATCTTCATGGGCAATTCGTAAGGCATCATCTCTAAAAGCAACTTGCTCTCTTAGTGCAACATCAGCTGTGCGATGATTTATACTAATTGCAATAAAATGCATTTGAAACGCCCCCATATATACTAACAATACAAATATTATAACATAATTTAAAATCCAATTAAGTACGATGCTTAAATAAATTATAATCTTTCTAATTTACTTTTGAGTTTTTGACAAAATGATGAACGTTGAAAAATGTTATCAATTGTGTACTAATTAAAAGTTTCGTGCTTACATTATTTTTAAAATTTTTGTATAAGTTTTGTCGTACAAAAACTATGAAATATACGGTTCAATTAAATTCCATATTTGTTGTTGTTTATTATTTTGAATTGATGAATAACTTACAATTGTATCGTCTGGGTCCATATCTAATTGTGTCTTAATATTTTTAATATGCTTTTGAACTTTACCTTTTGGAATTTTGTCTTCTTTAGTGCATATAACTAAAGTAGGAATATCAAAATGTTTCAAATAATTGTACATTAAGATATCATCTTGTGTTGGATCATGTCTTAAATCAACTAATTGAATAACTAATTGCAAATTCTCTCTCTTAGTTATATATTCCTCAATCATTTTCCCGAATTTTTCACGTTGTGTTTTACTTACTTTAGCATATCCATATCCTGGAACATCCACAAAAATAAGTTGTTCATCTATATTATAAAAATTTAACGTTTGCGTTTTGCCGGGTTGCTGCGATGTACGTGCCATATTTTTTCTACCAATCATACTATTGATAAATGTAGACTTACCTACATTAGATCGACCGCTCAGTGCAACTTCAGACAATTCTGTTTCTGGATATTGTTCTTCCTTTACTGCACTAATGATTAATTCTATATTATTAGGATTAACTTTCATTTTGTATCCTCACTTTTTTATATTCTCTTTCAACTCTACCATTATATAATATTTGAACCTTTCGGTATACATTATAAAAAAGCTCCGATCAAAGTTAAACTATTTGAGCGTCAACTTTGATTGGAGCTTTTCACTTTTATAACACATCAATGATTAAGCTGATGTTTTACTATTATTAATTAAATTACCTTCTGCGTCGTATAGTTCTGGTTCAGTTTCTTCATTAATTGTTTGTGCTGTAATAACTACCTTCGTTACATTTTCGTTAGAAGGCACATCAAACATAATATCGATTAACGATTCTTCTATGATTGAACGTAAACCACGCGCACCTGTTTTTCTTTCAATTGCTTTTTCACTAATTGCTGATAAAGCTTCTTCAGTGAACTCTAAATCCACATCATCTAATTCCAGCATTTTAGTATATTGTTTCACAAGTGCATTTTTAGGTTGCGTTAAGATGTTTTTCAACGCAGTTACATCTAATGTTTCTAAATTAGCTACAATTGGCACACGTCCGATAAATTCAGGAATCAAACCATAGGCTTGCAAATCTTCTGGGCGAATTTGTGCTAATAATGCTTGTTCGTCATATTTATCAGCTTCATTGCTTGAGAAACCAATAACTTTTTCACCAAGACGGCGCTTAATCACTTCTTCAATACCATCAAAGGCACCACCAAGAATAAATAAGATATTTGTTGTATCAATTTGAATCATTTCTTGGTTAGGATGTTTGCGTCCACCTTGTGGCGGAACACTTGCAGTTGTACCTTCTAAGATTTTAAGCAATGCTTGTTGAACACCTTCACCTGAAACGTCACGTGTTATAGATGTGTTTTCAGATTTACGTGCAATTTTATCAATTTCATCTACATAAATAATACCTTTTTCGGCTTTATCAATGTCAAAGTCAGCTGCTTGAATTAATCTCAACAAGATATTTTCAACATCATCGCCTACATAACCAGCTTCAGTTAAACTTGTCGCATCTGCAATTGCAAATGGTACATTCAACGTCTTGGCTAATGTTTGGGCTAATAATGTTTTACCACTACCTGTTGGCCCAATTAAGGCAATGTTACTTTTTTGTAATTCAACATCATCTTCTTTTGGTCCTAATTGTTGAATACGCTTATAGTGGTTATAAACAGCCACAGCTAAAGATTTTTTAGCTTTTTCTTGACCAATAACATATTCGTTTAAATGATCCATAATTTCTTTAGGAGTAGGTAATTCTGTAATCGCTTCAGAAGTGTTTTGAGCTAATTCTTCTTCAACGATTTCTGAGCATAATTCAATACACTCATTACAAATATATACACCACTTCCTGCTACAAGTTTTTTTACTTGATCTTGGTCTTTTCCGCAGAAAGAGCATTTCAAATTTTCTTCATCTTCATTGAATTTAAACATTCTTTTTACACCCCTATTCGTTAAAGACTATACTAGATTGGATATTACAATGCAACATATTAACATACAAACTTTTTGCTTAAAGAATAGTAGCAGATACATAAGCTATGCATCTGCTACTCATTTTTGTAATTTAATATTTAATGAAGATTAATCTTCTTTAGTTCCTTCAACGAACTTTGCGTTATCTCTTAATAAATCGATAACTTTTTGGATACGAACATCATTTTTAATGATATCAGTATTACCTAAAGTATTTTTGATATCTTCAACTGAGATATTAAATTGTTTACTCATTTTTTCTAATTCTTTATCGATATCTTCATCAGTAGCTTCGATTTTTTCAGCTTCAGCGATCGCAGTTAAAGTTAAGTTAGTTTTAACACGTTGTTCTGCATCGTCTTTCATTTGCTCTCTTAATTGAGATTCATCTTGACCTGAGATTTGGAAGTATGTTTGTAAATCTAAACCTTGTTGTTGAATTCTTTGTGCAAATTCAGACACCATACGATCTAATTCAGTATTAACCATTGCTTCAGGAATATCGATTGTTGTATTATCAGTAGCTTTAGTAATCGCTTCTTCTTTTTCAACATTTTCTGCATCTGTAGCTTTTTGTTCAGCTAAACGTTTACGTAAGTTTTCTTTGTACTCGTCTACTGTATTTGCTTCTGCATCTAATTCATTAGCAATTTCATCTGTTAATTCTGGAACTTCCTTGAATTTAATTTCGTTAACTTTTGTTTTGAAAGTTGCTTCTTTACCAGCTAATTCTTCAGCATGGTATTCTTCTGGGAATGTTACGACAACATCTTTTTCTTCGTCAACTTTCATACCTTCTAATTGCTCTTCGAAACCAGGAATGAATGAACCTGAACCGATTTCTAAATCGTAACCTTCAGCTTGTCCACCTTCGAATTCTTCTCCGTCAACTGAACCACTAAAGTCGATGTTAACTGTGTCGCCATTTTCAACAACACCATCTTCTTTAACTACCATTTCAGCTAAATGTCCTAAGCTGTGGTCAATTGCTTCTTGTAACTCATCATCAGATAATTCAGTTTCTTGTTTTTCAATTTCAAGACCTTTATAGTCTCCTAATTTAACTTCTGGCTCAACTGTAACTGTTGCTTCAAAAATGAAATCTTTACCTTTTTCAATTTGAGTAACACTTACTTCTGGTTGTGCAACTGGTTTAATATCAGTTTCGTCAATTGCTTCACCATAAGCATCTGGTAATAAAATGTCGATAGCATCTTGATATAATGCTTCTACACCAAAGCGTTGTTCGAAAATTGGACGTGGTACTTTACCTTTACGGAATCCAGGTACGTTAATTTGTTTAACCACTTTTTTAAATGCTTGATCTAACGCTTTGTTTACTTTTTCTGCAGGAACAGTAACAGTTAATAAACCTTCGTTACCTTCCTTTTTTTCCCAAGTTGCTGTCATGTATATATACCTCCATGATTAACTAATTTATTTTTTCAACTTCCCTATTATATCATAGGTCTATTCCCTATACAAACATTGAAATCACAACGTTTATATATTTGTAAATCAACTTTTTTCGTCAAAACTATATTAAAATGCTGAGTATTATTTTGCAACAATTTAACTATTATTATTCAAATCTAATTGCTGAATAAAATTAAATGCATCGATACTTTGTAATTCACATTTAAGTCCTAACATATTTTTGAAATAACATTCGTATGCATTAATCCATTTATTCGTTTCAAACAAAGTTTCAATATCAATTGGATAAATCATGATAGAGTGATTATTCATAATATGGTGTGCTTCTTCAGCGATATGTAAAGCACCATCATTTAATGTTTCCATAACGTTAGGTATAACTTTTTCTTTCAGTGTTGTATGTTCTAGCCCTTTTAAATTAACTGGTACAAAAGTTACATCCATACCATACTTTTCAATTGTCAGTTCTTGTGTACAATTTGCGAATCTTAAATACTCAATCATTAAACTAATTAGGTTATAACTGTACGTATTAGATTTTAATATATATAATACCGTTTCTTGAAATTGAAAATGACCATTGTCTATTAACTTCAAAATCAAGTGCGTCTGTTCCCTCATTGATAACGTATCAAAATCAGTTAATGACTGAGTCAATCGTTTTTCATCTTCAATTAATTTTGACTTAGCAAATTCCTTAAGAGGATGTAATGCCATTCTTGTTTTGTGATCTTTGACTTCATCAATAATTTGATGAATTACTTCTACCGCTTCAAAATATTGTCCCAAACCAATCAAACTTTTCACGTAATAAATCATCAATGCATCATATTGTTGTATGCCAGTTTTCAATAAGACAATTGTTTCTTCTCTTAATTCAAGAAATGACCCCGTCTCATATAACATACGGCATTTCATCATTGCTATTTCTTCAGTGAGTTCAAATTGACGTTCATATTGTACAATATATTCATACATCAGGTCATAGTTTTGGTCTTGTTCAGCACGTTTTATATCTTTATATAACTTTTTCGAAGAGTTAGGAAACTGAATAATATCTGACATATATGTCACCTCGTTTGATTATAAATCTTGAAGGATTAATGCGCTCCACGTTTCGAAATCATCATATGACTCTATGTTGCCTTTTTCAACCCATTTTATTCGTAAAGTATCTGTTTCTTTAGCTTCTACATCATTCGTACTTACAGTGATTTTAAATACAACACCAATATGTACTTTGCCCACTTCATTATTATCGTCATTAATAAAACCGATATATTCCATATTTTGTGAATCTTGCTCACTTAAACCTACTTCTTCTTCTAATTCTCTCTGTGCATTAACTCTCAATACTTCGTTAATAGATTCTGCTCCTGGAACATCATTCATATGACCGCCTACACCTATTGAAGATTGTCCATGCAATCGAGATTCTCCACCGCCAGATAATCGTTCATACACTAATATCTCGCCATGCTCATTTTCAAGTAAACAATAAGAAATGAGTTGTTTATATGATAGATCCTCTTCCATATCGCCGCGTCGCTTAACTTCATATTGACTTAGCGCATCAAAAATATTTTGACCTTCTGGTTTATTCTTATTTAAAAACCCATTGAAAGTATTCTTTTCATTATTAAAAATAATTTCTCTAGGTACTACAATGATTTGTTCATCAAATTTAGACATCGTATAAAACTCCTCACTTTAATGTTTGTTCTCTTAAATGCATTTTAGCAAATATGTCATGTTTTAGCGATTAAATGTGGCATTTTGCTATTTAAAAAATAAAAAAGAGATGACAATGCCATCTCTTTTTTATAAGTGTTATTATTTTAAAGCATCTTTAGCTTTAGTTACTAATTGAGCAAATGCTTTTTCGTCAGAAATTGCAATTTCTGATAATATTTTACGGTTAATGTCGATACCAGCTTTTTTCAAACCGTTCATTAAACGTGAGTAGCTCATTTCATGTTGACGAGCTGCTGCGTTGATACGTGTAATCCATAATTTACGGAAGTCACGTTTACGTTGACGACGGTCACGGAAAGCGTATTGACCTGATTTCATTACTTGTTGCTTAGCTACTTTGTATAATGTATGTTTTGAACCGAAGTAACCTTTAGCTAATTTAATCGTTTTTTTACGACGCGCTCTTGTTACTGTTCCACCTTTAACTCGTGGCATAAAAAATTCCTCCTTAGGTAATTCCTACCGATTTCTGTATTTGTTCTTATTTTTTGTATGCTAATAATTGTTTTACACGTTTCATGTCGCTCTTAGACACTAATCTAGCTTTACGTAATTGACGTTTTTGTTTAGTGCTCTTGTTTGCGAATAAGTGAGATGTGAAAGCTCTTGAACGTTTTAATTGACCTGAAGCAGTTCTTTTAACACGTTTAGCTGCTCCGCGGTGAGTTTTCATTTTTGGCATAATATAAGTCCTCCTGTAATAGCTTTAATTATTTTTCAGCTGTTGGCGCTAACATAATAAACATTTGACGCCCGTCCATTTTAGGTTTTTGTTCAACTGTTGCTATATCTTTGCATTCATCTGCATATTTTTCTAGCACACGTTGACCAATTTCCTTATGCGTAATGGCACGCCCTCTGAAACGAATAGATACTTTACATTTATCGCCTTTAGTTAAGAATTTACGTCCGTTTTTCAACTTAGTTTGGAAATCATGTTCCTCAATTGTTGGACTTAAACGAATTTCTTTAACATTGATAATTTTTTGTTTCTTTTTCATTTCTTTTTCTTTTTTCTGTTGTTCGAATTTGAATTTACCGTAATCCATAATTCTTGCAACTGGTGGTTTCGCATTCGGTGCAACGACCACTAAGTCTAAATCTACACGTTCAGCCATTTCTAAAGCTTCACGCTTTGATTTAACACCAATTTGTTCACCATCTTGACCGATTAAACGTAATTCTTTTGCACGAATTTTGTCATTGATTTGAGTTTGATCTTTTGCTATGGTTGACACCTCCAAAATTTTTACGAAATTTGCACCAAGCAAAAAGGAAGAGCAGGTATAAAATACCCGCTCTTCCTTATACACAGTTATGTGTAATGTGACTAACCTGCCAACTGCTTTATGCGTCGCTACAGGTGAGAAGCGGGTGCTTCTACTTGGTTCGTTTCGTATTCAACGTTGTTAATCATATCAACAATTCACATTTAAGTCAACACTATAACTGTAATTATTTTTATTTTAACCTTTTATTTCATCCATTGATACGTCTTGACGTAAATCTACTTGTTCTAATGGAATTTTTTTCGTTTTATATCGAAGCTTATGATAAATAAAGAATGCTAAAAATACTGGAATTCCCATATACGTAATTAGGAAGCGGCTAAAATTAAAATCTCCTGTTTTAATAAAGTCCACATCTTGACCGATGATTACAACAATACATAAGATAGCTGCAAAAATAGGTCCGAACGGAAACAATTTAGCTGTATATTTCAATTTAGATTTATCATAATTTTGTTTATCAAATGCTCTTCTAAATCGATAATGACTCACTGCGATACCTACCCAGGCAATAAAGCCAGTTAACCCACTTGCAGCAACGATATATTGATAAGCACCTTCTGTAACACTTTGTACCACAAATATGATGACTACAATAATTGCAGTTACTAATAAAGACATATATGGCACACCATTTTTATTTGTTTTCCCAAATGTTTCAAACGCCAATTTATCTTTACTCATTGAATAAAGCATACGTGTTGAGGCATACATTCCAGAGTTTCCTGCTGATAAAACTGATGTTAAGATAACAGCATTCATAAATGAGGCTGCAAAAGCAAATCCTGCATTTTTGAAAACTAGCGTAAACGGAGAGGTTGCAACGTCATTACCGCCTCCCATTAATGCACTACTATCATAAGGAATTAACATACCGATAACAAAAATGGCTAAAATGTAAAATAATAAAATTCTCCAGAATACTTGTTTAATCGCTTTCGGCACAGCACGTTCAGGATTTTCTGATTCACCAGCCGTAATACCAATTAACTCAGTACCTTGGAATGAGAAACCAGCGATTAAGAATACACCTAGAATTGATAACAAACTTCCTCCTAGGTTGCCACCTAAAATAGGTCCTTCACCTTTATTAAATATTTCAAATCCTACAAAATGTCCACCCATAATTCCTACAATCGTTAATAAACCAATAGCAATAAAAACGATAACTGTAACAACCTTTATTAATGCAAGCCAATATTCACTTTCACCATAGACACGAACCGATAAAGAATTCAGACTAAAAATTATAACTAAGAACAATGCACTCCACGCCCAAGCGGGTATGCCTTGCAATGGTGTCCAATATTGAATGACTTGTGCTGCAATCGTAATATCTGCTGCTACAGTTACTACCCAGTTAAACCAATAGTTCCAACCAAGCGCAAACCCTAAAGATGGATCAACAAATCTTGTAGCATATGTACTAAATGAACCTGATACTGGCAAATAAGTAGCCATTTCGCCAAGTGACGTCATTAAGAAAAATACCATTATTCCGATAATTGCGTATCCTATTAATGCTCCCAAAGCACCTGCATCATGAATTGCTCCACCAGAAGTTACAAATAAACCTGTACCAATACAACCCCCAATCGCAATCATAGAAATATGACGATCTTTAAGTCCCCTTTTGACAACATTGTTACTTTCATTTTGAACTTTTGACATATAAGCTCCCTTTCCATGTTTTAGAGGCCAAGTAATAAATAACCTTTATTTACTTTCATACCCTTTTTTTACAGAACATAGTGATATTAAAAGTAAAAAAGTGGCTACATACCTTTAAGATATGCAACCACTTTGGCAATTATCTATATAAGGTAGCACATCACATTCTGTGACAGTACAGTTCCTATTCGAAAACTGTCCCAATAGATATAGTTTATGGTTTATATCTATTTCGGCATCTTTACCTTTCACTTGTTCAACTTATGTACCATAAATACTTCTGACAAGTTACTAATTAAACATGCAACCTCTAACTCAATTTAATATTTTAACTAACTTGTAATATACAGGATTCATCACGCATAATCAACCCTGTAAAACTTGATACGCAATAAAAGTTTCAAAGCATTTTATTGCGACAACTGTCTATCTATGTTTTTTCAAACGAATTTCATCAACTAGATTCCAGATAAATTCATCTTTTTCAACTGTTTCTTGGTCTTGCGATCCATATTGACGCACATTCACTTGATTATTTTCAACTTCCTTATCCCCAACTACGATTTGATAAGGTATTTTTTGCATTTGAGCTTCTCTAATTTTATAACCCATTTTTTCATTACGCTCATCAATACTTACACGAACACCTTGAGATTTCAATTCATCTTGTAATTGTCGCGCATAATCATAATGTAAATCAACGTTAACTGGAATGATTTGAACTTGTTTTGGCGCTAACCAAGTTGGGAATGCACCTTTAGTTTCTTCAGTTAAAAATGCTACAAATCGTTCCATTGTTGATACAACACCACGATGAATAACAACTGGACGATGATGTTCACCATCTTGACCAATATAAGTTAGATCAAAACGTTCTGGTAATAAGAAATCAAGTTGTGCTGTTGATAATGTCTCTTCTTTACCCATCGCTGTTTTAACTTGAACATCTAGTTTCGGACCATAGAATGCCGCTTCACCAATCGCTTCTTCGTACGATAAGCCAAGCTCATCCGCTGCCTCTTTAAGCATATTTTCAGCTTTATTCCACATGTCATCATCATCAAAGTACTTTTCTTTATCTTCAGGGTCTCTATAACTTAATCTAAAGCTATAATCCTCGAAACCAAAGTCTTTATACACATCAATAATCATGTTTACAACGCGTTTGAATTCTTCTTTAATTTGATCAGGTCGAACAAAGATATGTGAATCATTTAAAGTCATACCACGAACACGTTGTAATCCTGATACAGCACCACTTGCTTCATATCTATGCATAGTTCCTAGCTCAGCGATACGGATAGGTAATTCACGATATGAGTGTGGTTTATTCGCATAAATCATCATATGATGTGGACAGTTCATTGGACGTAATACCATAGATTCAGTTTCATCTAACTGCATTGGTGGGAACATATCTTCTTGATAGTGATCCCAGTGACCAGATGTTTTGTATAAATCAACATTAGCAAGTACTGGTGTATAAACGTGGTCATACCCCATGCTAACTTCTTTATCAACAATGTAACGTTCAATTTCACGTCTGATTGTTGCACCGTTAGGTAACCATAATGGCAAACCAGCACCAACTAATTGGCTATTTGTGAATAATTCTAACTCTTTACCAATTTTACGATGATCACGTTCTTTACGCTCTTCTAACATTTGTAAATGTGCTTTTAATTCTTTTTTATCAAAGAAAGCAGTACCGTATATACGTTGTAACATTTTGTTGTTACTATCTCCACGCCAGTATGCACCTGCTGTAGATAATAGTTTAAACTCTTTAATTTTAGCTGTTGATGGAACGTGAACTCCACGACATAAATCAGTAAAATCACCTTGACTGTATAATGTTACATTTTCATCTTCAGGAATCGCGTCGATTAATTCTAATTTGTATTCATCATTGCTGAATAACTCTTTCGCTTCATCTCGTGAAACCACTTTTCGTTCGATTTTCATATTTTCGTTAACGATTTGTTTCATTGTTTTTTCAATTTGTTCAAAGTCATCAGATGAGATGTTTTGGTCTATGTCGAAGTCATAGTAGAAGCCACCTTCTATTACAGGACCAACACCAAATTTAACATTACCATATAATCTTTTAATCGCATGTGCCATTAAATGTGCAGTAGAATGACGTAATACCTCTAACGCTTCTTCACTACCTGGTGTCACAATTTCAATTGATCCATCAGTTTCAAGCGGTTTAGTTAAATCTACAAGTTGCCCGTTAAATTTGCCGGCAACTGCTTTTTTACGTAATCCAGGACTAATTGATTGTGCTATATCTTCAGTAGTAGTACCTTTATCAAACGCCTTTTTATTACCATCTGGAAATTGAATATTAATTTGTTCCATGTTAAACCCTCCTATTTGCTTTATAAATACTTTTATCTGACCTCGTTAAAATATTGAACAACAATCATCGTTTTAACATTAAACCTATTAACAATAAACAGGGACTTTATGACACCAACGAACATTTTTGTCTAAAAAAACAAAAAATCCCGCCCCTATACAAGGGACGAGATCGTCGTGGTACCACCCTAGTTATTTAATACAAATTATGTATTAAATATCTCTGCTTAAGATAACGGTCTTGAGCCGGGTATTCATTACAAATACCATAAATGAAGTAGTAATCATCTAATTTATTAACCATATTCTCATCAAACAATGGCTTTCTGTGTAATATTGATTAGATCATCTTGTCTTCAATCATTTAAACGATTTAGATTTGTATTCATTATACACCAATCATTTTAAAATTCAATTGTTTCTGAAATTTTCTCCTGATAAAAAGTATGGTGTTGACAAAGATTTGACACGTTCAATAATACGTGCTGCTTTAGTCTTCTCTTCACCATCACGAGTCATCGCTAAATGATGTTCCAATTCACTATAGTCAAAATTAGAACTAAAGAATGTTGGTAATTCATGAACCATTCGATAATGTAACAAAGGTCCAATTACCTCATCTCTCACCCATGGAGTCACTTCTTCAGCCCCAATATCATCAAGCATTAAAATGTTTGCTTCTCTTACGCGATGTAATTTCTTTTCAAAAGAACCATCTTTAAAGCCACCTTTTAATGTTCTAATAAATTCCGGTAAATAAATAATTGTCGAACGTACCTTCTTAGATTTGAGCTGATTCGCAATTGCACCTAGAATAAAAGATTTACCTGTCCCAAATGGACCATAAAGGTAAAGGCCTTTCACTTGTTCCCCATTAGTTATTGCTGTACATATATCATCTGCTGCCATAGCTACATCAAGACGGTCTCGATGATTCATATAAATATCTTTCAATTTGGCATTTAAAGTATCTCGTTGCATATGATGAGATGTAATTAGCTCAGCTTCAAAGCGTTCTTCGTCGTACTTGATTTTACATGGGCATTGTAAATAGCGTATTTTAATTCGGTTATTATCAACATATAACTCAGGCACATGCCCCTTTACGAAATTTGGACAATCAGCAAATTTATGACCGTCATAATGTTTTTGTTGATCTTTATACTCTTGTAACACATTTAAGTCTTCATCAATCATAGCATTCGTTAATTCAGCTCGATGCGCTTCCAAAAATTGCTTAACATCTGGGTCATTGATTACTTCTTTTTTTATCTTTTCTATTCTTTTTTCAAAGTCCTGCGACGTGTTAATTATACTTTTAAATTGCTTCATTATTGACTGTCCTCCTCCCATTTTTTAGATAATTTATCTAGAAATGCTTGTCGATCTTGCTCTAATTGTTGATCATCTACGCTATTATCTTTAGCCGAATCTTCTTCACTAGGTTTATCTCTATTTTCTAACCATTTAGGTGTTTTTTCTTTTGAAATGCGATTACGCTGCCCATAGTATGAACCACGCTTTTGGTAATTTCCGCTAGAACCCTCATTTTTAGGTTGATTAACTTTTTTAGCATAATTATATGCTTCTTTAGCTGTCTTAATACCTTTTTTCTTCCAATTTGATGCTATTTCCAAAATATACGCTTTAGGAAGTTTCATATCTTCTTTTAACATGACAAATTGCAACAAAATATTAATGACGCCAAAAGACATTTTTTCACGTTCAATTAATTCTTCAACCATTGTCTTTTGCGATATAGTTGGTTCTGATTCAGACCAAGAAGCTAACATATCAATTGGACTCGTTTGTTCAAGTAATTCAAACCATTCATCACTTTGTGGCTTTGGATTCACTTCTGAAGATTTGGCCGTCGAAGATGATGTAGCAGGAGATTTCACCTGTAATTTAGGCATTTGATTTTCGTGTTCCATTAAGTAATACGAGCGTGCTTGTTTACGCATTTCTTCAAAGGATAACTGTTGTCCACTTGTAATTGAATTTAAAATAACATGCTTCATGCCATCTGCTGTTAAACCATATAAAGTCGCGAGTTGTGTAATTAAACGCTTTGCATCTTTGGTAACAATGTCTTGACTAATAAAATGTTTACCTAACATTTGTCTCAACATTTCAAAGTCAAAAGATTCATTTGATAAATCGATACCTTGGTACGGTTCATTAATCGGAATATCACTTGTATCGATATCTATTTTTGTAGACGGCACTTTAAAAACATCAGTAAATTGTCTCGTTACCTGTTTAAATTCACTCAAATCAATTTGTTGATACTCAAAGTATTTCTTCAACTCATGAAATCGACGATGCTCAACTTCACTATATAAAAAGATTGACAACATTGGATCATTAAAAAATAAATGTGCTGAAGGCGGTTGAATTAATTGGTAAACAAATTGTGTTTCTTGTTCATCATGTTTGACAAACGCCTTTAACAATCCAATCGCTTCAAGTAAGTCCATTTGTTGTCTAAACTCTAGTAAATTAATTTTAAGTTCATTCATAAAAATATAATGAGAAAGAATCAATGTTTCATTATGACTTTCTTTAACGAATTGAGTCATAAAATGATATAAACCCACTGCTTGTGCTCCAATTAGCGGTGTATACAGTCGATTCAATACCTCTAAATGATTCGTATTTAAATCAAAGTGTTGCATAACTTTGAATTGATCCTTTGGTCTTAAGCCGAATTCGAAGGCTTGTCGTCCCATTTAAGCATCACTCCGTTTGTTTTCGCTTAAAATCCCTTGCATCGATGCTAACAATTGATCAACATCTTTAAATTCTTTATAGACTGATGCAAATCTAACATATGAAACTTGATCAACATGCATTAACAAGTTCATAACGTGTTCACCTATATCTCGTGAAGACACTTCCGTATGACCTTCATCTCGTAATTGCCATTCAACCTTGTTTGTTATGTCTTCAAGTTGTTGATATCTAACAGGTCGTTTCTCACAAGAACGCACAAGTCCATTAAGTATCTTTTCTCTTGAAAACTGCTCTCTTGTGCCATCTTTTTTCACAACTATAAGCTGACTAACTTCGATATGTTCAAATGTAGTGAAACGTGTTCCACAATTTTCACATTCTCTTCGTCTTCGAATGGCATTTAATTCATCGGCATGCCTTGAATCTACAACTTTAGATTGTGTAGAATTACATTTCGGGCATTTCATTACATCACCCTCTTTATTTTGATTATGCCTAATTATACTATAAATCTAGAGATGAAAAAAGAATCCCTCAATTTAATTCATTTAACCAAATAATGAAACAATAAAAAACATTATATCGTTACTTATTTAGTAATATGCATGACAATATTATTGTATTAAAAATAAAAAACCTAACTCCGAAGTCAGAGTTAGGCTATTAAATAATTGTATTAACTTGCACTTACAGTTTCTTTTGATGTCAAAAGTGCTCCAATTTGCTCAGCAACATCTACAACTCTATTTGAATAACCCCATTCATTATCATACCAAGCAATAACTTTTACTTTATTCCCTGACATGACCATTGTTGATTTTGCATCAATAATAGCTGAATGTGGATTAGTATTAAAATCAACAGACACTAGTGGTTGATGTTCGACTTCAATGATACCTTCTAAACCTGCATTTTCAAAAGCTTGGTTTACTTCTTCTGCAGTTACTTCTTTTTCTAAATCAACAACTAAATCAACGAGCGATACATTCTTTGTTGGTACACGTAATGCCATGCCATGTAATTTACCTTCTAATTCTGGTAATACTTCTTTTAAAGCTTTCGCCGCACCAGTAGAAGTAGGAATAATGCTTTCATTACATGAGCGTGCACGTCTTAAATCTTTATGTGGATTATCAATATTTTTTTGGTCATTTGTAATAGCGTGAACAGTAGTCATTAAACCATTAACTATTCCAAACTGATTATTTAAAACTTTTGCAACTGGACCAATGCAATTAGTAGTACATGAAGCATTACTAAAAATGTCAAATGCTTCTATATCTAATTGGTCATCATTTACGCCTTTAACTACCATTTGAACATGTCCACCTTTTGAAGGACCAGTTAACAATACTTTTTTGGCACCTGCTTTAATATGTGCGATGGCTTTATCACCATGATTAAATTTACCAGTTGCATCTATAGCAATATCGATATCTAATTCTTTCCATGGCAAGTTTTCAGGATTGCGATCAGCAACCAATTTAATTTTATGATCTCCAACTTGCAATCCATTTTCAATCGGTTCAACTTTTAGATTATATTTTCCATGTGTTGTATCGTAATTGATTAAATGTGCAATTGTTTCGGGTGGATAACTAGCATTTATCGCTACTACATTTAAATTTTTATTTTGTAATGCAATACGTAATACCATTCTTCCAATTCTACCCATACCATTAATTGCAATATTCGTTGACATTAAAAGCACCCCTTGATTTTTATGTGTTATACTTTATGGAATTAGTATAGCATATTATATGAAATTTGAGAGCGTTTTCCGTTGATTTATTTATCTTTTTTATAAAAAATAGTCATTACTTACATACATCAACGCGTACGTAAAGTAATGACTTATTTATAGAGTAATATTAATCTTCTTCTCCGTAATTCGGCTTTTCAATATAACCTTCTTCTTCTAACAATCTCTCAAGGTTTTGTTTTAATTCAAGTTTATCCCCTAAATTGTCGATAACATGATCGGCCATTCGGCTTTTTTTATCAATAGAAATTTGGCTATAGACACGAGCTTTCGCATCTTCTAATGACAAATTATTACGTTGCATTAAACGATCCATTTGTATACTTTCAGAAGTGTATACAACCCACACTTCGTCTACTGTATTTTCCAATTCATTTTCAAATAATAATGGAATATCCATGATTACATTATATCCTTGTTTTAAATATTCTTGCTTTTCTTCTTCCATAATATCTCGCACGATAGGATGTATGATAGCATTTAATTCTAAGCGTTTTTCTGGATGGTTAAACACTAAATCACCCATATAACGACGATTCATCTCACCATTTTCATCAATTGCTTCATCACCAAAGACTTCTCGTACTTGAGCTAAACCTTTACTCCCCTTTTTAACAGCTTCCCTGGCTGCTTTATCAGCATCTACTACTTTAAAACCGAATACGGATAAGAGTTCTGATACTGTTGATTTTCCTGAGGCGATTCCACCTGTTAGACCAATAACTTTCGGCATAATTTCACTCTTTCTTTATTTTTGACATACTGGACAATAATGACTATTTCTTGTCGCGATGATTTTTGTTTCAATTTGACTTCCACACACTTTGCATACCGGCTGCTTATATACATTAAGATGCAATTGCATCTCACCAGTTTTTCCATCAGCATGACGATAATCTGAAATACTTGTACCGCCATGCTTAATACCTTCTTCTAGTACTTCTCTAACATAATAAAAAACCATTTCTTGTTGTTGGTGTGTTAAGTCTTTTACTTTTTTATCTGGTAAAACACCTGCACGAAACAACGCTTCACATGCGTAAATATTTCCGCAACCTGCGATTACTTTATGATCCAAAATCACTTGTTTGATTGGTTTATTCTTATTAGACTGTTGATGAATTCGATTTAAATAATACGTCAATGCTTCATTTGTAAAAGGTTCAGGCGCTATTTCTAAAAATGAAGGATAAGATGCTACAGACGCAACATTTCTAATTTCTCCAAAACGACGTATATCTGAATAAATTAACTTTTTGTCATTTGACAGTTCAAAAATAACATGCCAATGCTTACGATAATTAGGTATCATAATATCTTCAAGTTCATCTACAATGAAAAAACCACCCGCCATACCTAAATGGCTAATTAATGTACGTTGTTCTCGTTTATTATCTAGTTGAAAAACGATATATTTACTTCTTCGTTCTACATTAGTAATGGTATAGCCTTCCGATAAAGTTTTAAAAGTATCTAATTCAATTCCTTTTATAATTGTTTCCTTGCCTTGAGCCTTACCTTCGATTACTTTATCCGAAAATATAACGTGTTCAATTTTTTGATTTATAACGTAGGGTTCAATTCCTCTTTTTACATGTTCTACTTCTGGTAATTCGGGCATACCATTAACCTCACTTTATTTTGCATCATACCAAGTTGCACCATAACTTGAGTCTACTTTTAATGGAACATCTAATTGCAATGCATTTTCCATTATCTCTTCTACAAATTCACTAAATGAATCTACTTCTGACTTAGGTACTTCAAAAATTAATTCATCGTGTACTTGTAATAATAGTTTAGCTTGATATGTTGTCTCTTTCATTTTTTGCGCAAATTTAACCATTGCCAGTTTAATGATATCTGCAGCACTGCCTTGTATTGGCGTATTCATAGCAGTACGTTCAGCAAAGCCGCGTAAATTAAAGTTACGACTCGTAATATCAGGAATATAGCGTCGACGATGTAGCAATGTTTCCACGTAACCTAAAGCTTTGGCATCTTTTACAATATCAGACATATATTGTTTTACACCTGGGAAACTAGCTAAATAATCATCAATGAATGCTTTTGCTTTTTTACGAGTAATACCTAAACTTTGACTTAAACCATAATCACTTATCCCATAAACAATTCCAAAGTTAACCGCTTTTGCTTGACGACGCATTAAACTATCGACTTGATCAGCTTCTACACCAAATACTTTCATAGCAGTTGCTGTATGAATATCATCGCCGTTGATAAATGCTTCTTTCATACTCTCATCTTGTGTAATGTGTGCTAATACACGCAATTCAATTTGAGAATAATCTGCTGATAATATAACGCTATCTTTTGAAGTTGGTTTAAAGGCTTTTCTTATTTTACGCCCTTCTTCAAGTCTAACCGGAATATTTTGTAAATTAGGATCTACACTTGATAAACGTCCAGTTTGCGCTAAAGTTTGGTTAAAACGTGTATGGATACGTTGATCATCACTAATCACCTTTTGCAATCCTTCAACATAAGTAGACTGTAACTTAGATAATTGACGATATTCTAAAATATAATCAATGATAGGATGTTCACCTTGCAATTGCTCTAAGACATCTACAGCAGTAGAATATCCTGTTTTCGTCTTTTTAATAACAGGTAATTGTAATGTTTCAAACAATACAACACCTAATTGCTTAGGAGAATTTATATTAAAATCTTCACCAGCTGCATCATGGATATTTCGAATCAAGACGTCTAATTTTTCTTGAATTTCTTTTTCCATTTCTTCTAAATCATGAACATCTGTAAATATACCAATTTCTTCCATTTCACTTAAAATCTTAGCTAGCGGTAGCTCTAAATCAGCTAAGAGTTCTACCTGATTGTATTCTTCTAATTGTTTATCCATATTTGGTTTCGCAAAGTAAATTGCATCAGTAATAGAAGCAACATATGGATTTAAAACATCATCTTCAGGCACCTTAAATTTCTTACCTTTTCCATATATACTCACATCGTCTTTCACAAAACTTTGACCGTACAATGAAACAACTGATTGAACATCGCTAATCGTACGAGATGGATCAATTATATAACTGGCCAACATAATATCGAATGAAATATTTTGAATATCAATTCCTAATCTATGTGATGCTACATATGTTTTTTTAGCATCATATACGACTTTTTTCGTATTCGGATTTTCTAACCACGAAACTAGTTCGGCATAATTATTTATGTCATCCGCATTAATTACAATATGTTTTTCACCTGTAAATAAAGAGAATTTTAAAATATTATTTCGCAAATAGTTACCACCGTCTAATTCGAAATGGATGACCGCTTCTTTCAATGAAGTAAAATCAACATTATCAAATGACGTTTCAATTTCAAATGTCTTTTCTATTGCATCTTCAACGCTTGCTGATTGATCAATGTCAGCCAACAATTGTTTGAATTCTAACTTCTTAAACAATTCGATTTTTTCTTGTTGTTCATCTTGATGAGTCATTAACGTATCTTCAAGTTTTACTTCAATCGGACTATCTACATTAATCGTTGCTAATTCTTTACTCATTAATGCATCTTCTTTGCTATTTTGAAGTTTTTCTTTTAACTTTTTACCTGAAATTTCATCTAAATGTTCATAGACACCTTCTACTGTGTCAAATTGGTTCAGCAATTTTATTGCTGTTTTCTCTCCAACACCTGCAACACCTGGTATATTATCAGAAGTATCTCCCATTAATCCTTTCATATCAATAATTTGATTAGGTGTTAGCCCGTTGTATTTTTCCGCAATAAAGTCAGGTGTATAATGATCAACATCAGTAACACCTTTTTTAGTGTAATAAATGGTTACATTATCCGTAGCAAGTTGTGTTAAATCTCGGTCTCCCGTAATAATAATTGTCTGAAAGCCCGCTTTATCTGCTTCTTTACTTAAAGTTCCGATAATATCATCTGCCTCATAGTTATCTAATTCATAACGTTTAATATGATAAGCATCTAATAATTGGCGTATATAAGGAAATTGCTCACTTAGTTCAGGCGGCGTTTTCTGGCGTCCACCTTTATATTCACTATATTTTTCATGTCTGAAAGTCGTTTTACCTGCATCAAACGCTACTAAAAAATGATTTGGCTTTTCTTCTTTTAAAATCTTCTCTAGTAACATTGCAAAACCATATACTGCATTGGTATGAATGCCTGCTTTGTTTGATAACAAAGGTAATGCATAAAAAGCTCTAAAACTTAAGCTATTACCATCGATTAATACTAATTTATTCACAATTTTAACCTCCAGAACTAATTTATATATATTTTAGCATATTCGACTGTGATGTCGTAATTAAAGAAACTATCTCATAGAGTATTTATACACGACCTAATTTCAAATAAAACAAGTGACTATATAGACTAAGCTAAAAAATAAAAAAGACATAATCATGATTGTTCTTGATGAGCACTCCATAAAGTCAGGTTAAAAGTCCAACTTTTGAGATGCACATTATCATTTCATGATTATGTCTACTTTTTAATATTTTTATGCTGCTATTTTAAATTTTTATAGGTAAGAATAAGTTATGAATCGTCAGAACCAAATGGAATATATTTAACTTTGGTCATTTTTGGTAATTCTTCATAATTATTAAACCACTCTTGGTAATTTTTATTGATTGGTGACGGATGATGCATATAATGTTCAAAAGGCAATGATTCCACTGTATAAACCTCTTGTCGTGGATGATCTTTAATTTGTTGTTTTAATAACTGAACTCTTTTTTCATGTTCATAATGAACATAAATAAATGCACTAAGATATATCATAGCTAAAACTAGTGATGCAACTTTAATAAAATTAACATTGATTGACTTATATTTCCGAAATTCTTTTAATAAAATAATTAAAATGATTACATGTATCGTATAAACAATCAAAAAATTACCTGGTTCAATTGGAGTAACAATGACTAGTGTCGACGCAGAAACACATATTGCAATAAGTAAGGAATATAAAGTAATTTGTGTTTTACGATCATTAATAGACAAATAAATACCTACAAATATCGAAAACGCAAAGTAACCACATACAATTATGTTCGCAAAACCAACTAATCCAATATCTGTATTTTTATTTAATAAAAACTGATTGTAAAATAGTAAATAATAAAGCGGTAAAGTGATAAATCCTATCATAATGATACGACGCTTTAATATTGTTAAATGTACATACCGATCACTTCTAAGCAGTAGATAAATAATAAGCGCTGCAATCATACTTAAAATTATAACCTGACTGAAAATAACACCATATGGAAGTGATGTTGATATCATTTCTGCAAATTTTGAAAAGATACCTTGATTATTAGAAACTTGTTGATATTCTGACCCTTCAAATAAAATTTTGCGATAATTTGGATTGGAAAACATAATGATTGTACCTATAGTAGCAATCATAAATGAAAACAATAATTTATAATTAAGCGTTCGATTGGCAGTAAATTCATACAGAAAAGCTAAAATTAAAATGATACAGTGGAATAATGTCACATTCTCCATAAATAATTGACCGAAGAAGCATAAAACATAGAATAGTACTGTAACACTTACCGGCTGCTTTTCTTTATATATAATTGCATTAATACAATAATAAATGATAAAGAGTGAAATTAGTGTTGATGTCGCATAATTGTAAAATCCTGCAAACCAGCCATATGTATCTGCATAAATAGCACTTGGTAAAATTAACATTAAAGAAAATGCTAACAAATAATAGCTTGTCCACGCTTTACAACGTGTAATGTGCATAATCATCCAAATGATCCCCATACTAATGAGACCATATGAAAGCCAACGTAACCAGCTTACATGTACAGCTATAATTTCAAAGATATTTCCGATATAGCGACCATTAAGTGATGCAAATCCTACTTTTAAAATATCAGTATTATAATTGCTAAACCATTGTAAATCATCGTGCATGAGTGGTAGTAAGATACCCATAAAAGTATAAAACAATAATATCGCAATTAATATCAAAGTTGTCTTGTGTAATTGAATTGTTTTCACTTTGCTAATCCTCAAATCTAGTTAAATTTTCCTCAACTTGTAGGTCGAAAAATTAATTCAATATTTTTAGTGTATTTCTAATTTTCACCTATGCATGTTTCCTCAATCAAATTAGATAAACAAGGTATTTAATATTACTTTTCAACAATTTATCTAAATCGCCCCTCGTCTTTTTCTATGACGAATGATTACACTTGTGTATTCAAGTGTTTAAATTAAGATTTATTTCCGTTCAAATAAAACTTATTACTTTTTAATTAAGTATCTATTTTAAGCGTGTTACTAAAATTTCTTTATTATAATAAATATATTATAAAATTGCTTGATTCACAACAATCTATTACTTATTACTTACAAAACGACATATGCAAATGACAAAATTGACAACCGAATTTATTCCACTTCATTAACTCTAATTTAATACCAATAGAGATTTGAACGAAATAAAAAAGCAGCAACAACTTCGTGAAAAATACACGCGCTGTTACCACTTTAATTTTTATTCTTTATAATCTTTTAGAATAACTTTGAACGTTGAGCCTTTGCCAACTTGACTATTCACTTCAATATTGCCTTGGTGGGCCTCTACTATATGCTTTGTAATTGATAATCCAAGACCTGTCCCACCAGAATCTCTACTTCGTGCTTTATCTACTCTATAAAATCTTTCAAAAATACGTTGTTGGTCTTCTAATTTAATACCTATACCAAAATCTTGTACTTCAAAAATGACACGAAAGTCATCTCGATACACACGAACGTTAATATCTCCATCTTCATAAGAATAGTTAATTGCATTCGTTAACAAATTCGTGATAACTTGAGCAATTTTACTTTCTTGCGCTTTAACAATGACATCTTTTTCAATATCAGTATGAATGGAAATATTTTTTTGATTGGCTTGAGTCATCATATTATCAATAATACGCCGCGTTAAATCTGATAAATTCATATAGTCTGTATCTAACTCGGTATGTTGCTCAATATGCGATAAATCTAACAAATCTGTTACTAAAGATTCTATTCGATTTGATTCTTTTAAAATTATGTTTAAAAACATGTCTAATGATTGTGGATCATTTTTTGCACCATCAATAAGCGTTTCAGCAAACCCCTTAATTGAAGTAATAGGTGTTTTTAATTCATGTGAAACATTTGCTACAAATTCACGTCTTAGATTTTCAAGTTGTTTCAGGTTTGTTATGTCATGCATCACAACTAAAATCCCTTGCAAACTTTTTTGAGACCTAGTTAAAATCGGAACACAAGAAATATCAAAGTACTTAGCATGGACTTGGTTTATTGCAACTTCCAATTGTTCATAAATAGGTTTTTCAACTTTAAAACTTTCTAAAATTAATTGCTCAATTTCAGTATTAACATAGCCGTGATAGCCTACTTGTTCAATATTATGCGAGATGTTGAACTGTTCATAATACGCTTTATTTGCAACAACGATTTTTCCATTTCGATCTATCATTAAAATAGCACTTGGAATATTTTCAATCGTTGTTTTTAAACGGTTGGATTGAATTTTTTGCTCATTATTAAGCTTTTGAAGGCGTCGTGCTAAATCATTGGTAGACACAAAAAGCGCTTTAGTTTCTACAACATTACTTTCAGGCACACGTATGTGATAATAACCATTTGCCAACAATTGTGTTGCATAAGTAACTTCTTGAATGGGACGGATTAATGTACGCTTAAAACTACGGCTTGCAAAATACAGACAGATAAGTACAACTAAACATGTCAATATAAGATATTTCCACAACGTCCAATGCATTTCTGTAATATCATTATTGTAACCTTTAATCCATACATGATAACCGTTAACCTTCTTATTAAAAATAAAAACGTCCTTTTTTTGAATATAGTTATCACTATTTGAGACAGCTTTCAGTTTGCCACTACTAAACACCTTTTTATCATTTTTAGTTATCAATAAATCTATATTTTGCTGTTTTACAATTTCTTTAACTTTATCAATCTCATTATCTTGGACTAAATAAATATATGATCTTGCATCTGTTGCTAGAGCTTGTTCGTGTTTTTCTGATAAAACATATGTGATGGAAGCGTGAATAATAATGCCTAATGTAACAAAACTGATAATTAATATACTGCTTATCAATAACATTAAGCGGTGGTGAAACTTCATCATTGTTCTTTAGGTCTTTCCAATTTATAGCCTAAGCCACGCACAGTTTTAATAAGTTGTGGCTTCTTAGGATTATCTTCTAATTTATCTCTTAAATGACTGATATGTACATCAACAATTCTTGAGTCTCCTGCAAATTCATAATTCCATACCGTATTTAACATATGCTCTCTCGTAATGACTCTGCCTTGTCTTTCTATCAAATAAAGCAACAGTTCAAATTCTTTCGGTGTTAGCTCCAATAACTCATTATGCTTATATACTTCAAAATAATCGGGTCTAATACGTATCGATCCGATGGTAATATCATCGTCAATCTCTTCTACTTCTTTTACAAATTGAGAACGTCTTAAAATGGCTTTCACACGGGCAACAACTTCTCTAGGTGAAAAAGGCTTAGTCATATAGTCATCGGCACCTAATTCTAAACCTAATACCCGATCAAATTCATCATTTTTCGCCGTTAACATTAATATAGGGACTAAATTTTTATTTGTTCTTACAGTCTTACATACGTCAATGCCATCTTTTTTAGGTAGCATAACATCTAAAATAATTAAATCTGGCTGTTCATTTTCTACCTTTTCTAAAGCCTCATCACCATCAAATGCGACAACAACTTCATAACCAGCTGTTTCTAAGTTATATTTAAGTAATGTTACGATTGAATGTTCGTCATCTACTACCAACACTTTTTGCGACATGGTATGCCTCCCTAACTTATAATTATATTTACATTATAACCGAACTATTTATAAAAATAACATCCTACACATTATCTTTACACATTTTTTACATTACTTTACACATAAATAAAATACTTCTTATATTTCCTTCTATAATTTGCATGACTTACTCTGGGACAACGAAATAAATTTTGTGAAAATATCATTTCTATCCCACTACCTATGCATGAGTTTTACTCATTTATTCCTAAGCTTATGTACACATTCGCTTTGGTTAATGTGTAAGAAACACTACATAATCAATCATTAGTGACTCTTTATTATTTCTGTCCTGTTGCCAACTTCAATTCATTTAAAAAGGCGAACCTAGCAATTAAAGTTGCTAGACTCACCTAATTTTATTTTGCTTATTTTAAATTTTTAATCAATTCATCTGCAAATGCTGATGTAGAAACTTCTTCAGCACCATCCATTAAACGGGCAAAGTCATAAGTAACAACTTTTGAAGCAATTGTATCTTCAATTGAATCTGTAATCTTATCTGCCGCTTCTTGCCATCCTAAATGTTCTAACATTAATACAGAACTTAAAATTACTGAAGATGGATTCACTTTATTTAAACCTGCATATTTTGGAGCTGTACCATGTGTTGCTTCAAAAATAGCATGACCTGTTTCATAATTAATGTTTGCACCTGGCGCAATACCAATACCACCAACTTGTGCAGCTAAAGCATCTGAAATATAGTCACCATTCAAGTTCATAGTTGCTACAACATCATGCTCAGCTGGACGAGTTAAAATTTGTTGTAAGAAAATGTCAGCAATAGAATCTTTAATGATAATCTTGCCTTCTTTTTCAGCTTTTTCTTGTGCAGCATTAGCAGCATCTCTGCCTTCTTTTTCAACAATTTCGTCATATTGTTGCCAAGTGAATACTTGATCACCAAATTCAGTTAATGCTAAATCGTAACCCCACTGCTTAAATGAGCCTTCTGTAAATTTCATAATATTACCTTTATGAACTAAAGTAACTGATTTACGATTATTATCGATAGCATATTGAATAGCTGCTCTAACTAATCGCTCAGTACCTTCTTTAGAAACTGGTTTAATACCAATACCTGATGTTTCTGGGAATCGAATGTTTGTCGCACCCATCTCGTTTTGTAAGAAGTCAATTACTTTTTTAACTTCTGTTGTACCTTCTTTAAATTCAATACCAGCATAAATGTCTTCAGTATTTTCACGGAAAATAACCATATCAACATCTTGTGGACGTTTAACAGGTGATGGTACTCCTTTAAACCAACGTACCGGTCTTAAACAAGTAAATAAATCTAATTCTTGGCGTAAAGCTACATTTAATGATCTAATACCACCACCAATTGGTGTTGTTAAAGGTCCTTTAACAGCAATTAAATATTCTTTAATTGTATCAAGTGTTTCTTGAGGTAACCATTCGCCAGTTGTATCAAATGCTTTTTGGCCAGCTAGCACTTCTTTCCATTCAATGCGTTTTTCGCCATTATAGGCTTTCTCAACAGCAGCATCTATAACTCGGCTTGCTGCCTTCCAAATATCCGGTCCAATTCCATCACCGATAATAAATGGGATAATTGGTTCATTAGGTACGTTTAATCCTTCAGTTCCTTGAGTAATTTTTTCTGCAGTCATAGTTATTTTACCTCCAAATTTTACATCTTCATTTTTAATTTGTATTGATTATTTTCTTTCTTCAAGCGGAATATACTTACGATTCGTTTCGCCAATATATTTTGCTCTAGGACGCATAATTCTATTATCTTTATATTGTTCTAAAATATGAGCAATCCATCCTGCAGAACGACTTACAGCAAAGATTGGCGTGAATAAATCATGAGGTATTTCCATACAGTGGTAAACACTCGCACTATAAAAATCAACATTAGGAATTAATCCTTTTTCTTCTGCCATACGTTTTTCCATTTTCACTGACATTTCAAATAATTCTTCACGACCAGCGTCTTTCGTAATTTGACGACTCATTTCTCTTAAATATTTCGCTCTAGGATCGCCATCTTTATATACACGATGACCGAAGCCCATTACTTTATCTTTATTAGCAAATTTTTCGTCTAAGTATGCATCAACATTTTCAATTGACCCAATCTCAGATAACATCGTCATAACTTGTTCGTTTGCACCACCATGTAATGGCCCTTTCAGAGAACCTACAGCTGCTACAATACCTGAGTACATATCTGACAATGATGAAACCGCACAACGTGCTGTAAATGCAGATGCGTTCAACTCATGATCAGCGTGTAAAATAAGTGCTTTATTGAAGGCTTCTACTTCTATATCTGTTGGTAATTCCCCACGTAACATATATAGGAAGTTTGCCGCATAACTTAAGTCAGGATTAGGCTTAAGTGGTTCTTTATCTTGTCTTACTCGAGCAAACGCTGTAACTAATGATGCTACTTTAGCCTGTATACGCATTGCTCTTTCATAACGATTTTCATCTGATTCATTTTCAGCATCAGGATCGAAATGTGCAATATATGATAATGACGTACGTAATGCTGTCATTGGATGCACGTGATCTGTAACATACTCCTCAAAATGTGTATACACACGAGGATTTAATGTCATGTATTGATTTAATTTCCCTTTTAGATGAGCAAGCTCTTCTTCGTTTGGCAATCTATAGTTCCATAATAGGAAAATAACTTCTTCAAATTGCGCATTTTCAGCTAGATCATCAATATCATAGCCGGCATAAGTCAATTGACTTTCAATAATTGAACTTATTTTAGTCTCCGCTGCGATAACCCCTTCTAAACCTCTTTGTAATTCTGCCATGATAAATTTCCCCTTTACTGTTTCTTTATGAAATGGCTTTCAACTAATATTATAGCTAAACGCATTTCGTTTGTGAAATATAAAAACCGGCATTATATGTGCAACAATTATTTTGTAAATCTATGTAAATGTCACAGAATAGCCACAAATAGCACCATTAAAGCTTTTTCAAGATGTGAATAATCCATGAATTTTACAATAGAATTAAATTTTCAATTGGTTATTATATATGATTATAAAAACCAAAGTATATTAACATGGAATTTTACACATTTTTACCGAAAATAATTGTATATATCTCAATATAAGTGCATAATAAACATATCTATATTTAAGGGAGATGTATTATGGCTGAAAAATTACAAAGGGAACTGAGCAATCGCCACATACAATTAATTGCAATTGGCGGTGCAATTGGTACAGGCTTATTCTTAGGTGCTGGTCAAACGATTGCATTAACCGGCCCTTCAATTCTATTAACATACATCATTATAGGATTTATGTTATTTATGTTTATGCGAGGTTTAGGAGAAATCATTATACAGAATACCGAATTTAAATCTTTCGCAGATGTAACCAATACATATATTGGGCCTTTTGCAGGATTTGTTACCGGATGGACATACTGGTTCTGTTGGATTATTACAGGTATGGCTGAAGTAACGGCTGTGGCAAAATATGTTAGCTTTTGGTTCCCAGAAATTCCAAACTGGATAAGTGCACTATTTTGTGTACTGTTATTAATGTCATTCAACCTACTTAGCGCAAGACTTTTCGGAGAGTTAGAATTTTGGTTCTCTATCATTAAAATAGCGACAATTATTGGTTTAATAGTAGTTGGTTTCGTCATGATTCTATTTGCATTTAAAACTCAATTCGGGCATGCCAGTTTCACAAATCTATATGAACACGGCATATTCGCTAAAGGTGCTTCTGGATTCTTTATGTCTTTCCAAATGGCATTATTCTCATTTGTAGGAATTGAAATGATTGGTGTTACAGCTGGGGAAACAAAAGATCCAGTTAAAACAATTCCAAAAGCAATTAACAGTGTACCCATTAGAATTTTAATATTTTACGTTGGTGCGTTAGCGGTTATCATGTCTATTATCCCTTGGCAGCAAGTTGACCCTGATAACAGTCCATTCGTAAAATTATTCGCATTGATCGGAATTCCGTTTGCTGCGGGCTTGATTAATTTTGTAGTATTAACCGCTGCTGCTTCATCATGTAACAGTGGTATATTCTCAAATAGCCGTATGCTTTTCGGTTTATCAAGTCAACAACAAGCACCTCCGAACTTTTCTAAAACGAATAAATATGGCGTTCCACATGTTGCAATCTTTGCTTCATCAGCATTATTACTTGTGGCAGCATTACTAAACTATATTTTCCCAGATGCGACAAAAGTATTTACGTATGTGACTACCATCTCTACAGTGTTATTTTTAGTTGTATGGGGTCTGATTATCATTGCATATATCAATTATAGTCGTAAAAACCCAGATCTACATAAAAATGCTACGTACAAACTATTAGGTGGTAAATATATGGGTTACTTAATATTTGTATTCTTCATTTTTGTGTTCGGGTTATTATTTATTAATGTTGATACAAGACGTGCAATTTATTTTATTCCTATTTGGTTTATACTATTAGGATTTATGTACTTAAGATATAAACGTATCGCTGCTAAATCAAATAAATAACAACAAGTTTTACCCCTGTTGAATATATTAAAGTTCAACAGGGGTTTTTATATGCAACTTATAATATTAAATTGCGTACTTGGCTCAATACTTTTACTTTCTCATCTATTTAATCATGTATCATTTCAGAAATACATCCATACTTCTATTTTATAATAACTTTCCAAATTAATATGAGTGAAAGTTTAAAGGTGATAACCTACATGTATAAAAGATATAAACATTTATATATTGATTGCCATTCATACACTCTCATTATCAAATAACCTATTAATTACGTCATAAAATACCTGATGAACCAAAAAACGTCTTTCCATTGTTAATAAATGGAAAGACGTTTTTTTATAAATTATAGTACGTTTGCATATCCTTCAAAGATTTTACCTTGAGCAGCATCAATCGTAACTAACATGTTATTGCTTATGTTTTTAACAGCTTTTTCTACACCTACAACTGTTGGAATACCTTTTTCTAAACCAACAATTGCACTTGGTGATGTAATACCATTTTCTTCTGTAATTAAGCCTAAAGCTTTTTCTACATAAGGTACAAACGTTTCATCGATTGAGTTAGTAACGATAACTTTGTCAGATAAATCTTTACCTTCTAAATCTTTAACAGTTTCAGCAACTAACGTAGTACCAACAACTGATCCACGTCCAATACCTTGACCATTAGCAATTTCGTCACCAACTAGGTGGATTTTCATCATATTAGTAGTTCCAGTTTCACCAGTTGGTACACCAGCAGTAATAATGATTAAATCACCATTAGTTACTCTACCAGTTTCAACAGCTGTTGCAACTGCATTGTTTAACAATGCATCTGTACTCTTACGTCCTTTTTTAACTACAGGTTGAACACCCCAAACAATTGAACATTGACGTGCAGTTTCTTCACTTGGTGTCACTGCAATAATGTCTGAATGCGGACGATATTTAGAGATAGTACGTGCCGTTGAACCACTTTCAGTAGCAGCTACAATTGCTTTAACATTTAAGTTTAAAGCTGTATGTGCAACCGAAATACCGATAGCATTCACTAATGAAGTTTCAACTAATTTAGTACGATCTGACAATAACTTTTTGTAATCTTGGGCTGCTTCAGCTGATACAGCAATATTTCTCATTGTTTTAACAGCTTCTTCAGGATATAAACCAGCAGCAGTTTCACCAGATAACATTACTGCATCTGTACCATCATAGATTGCGTTGGCAACGTCACTAGCTTCTGCACGTGTAGCACGTGGGTTACGTTGCATAGAATCTAACATTTGTGTAGCTGTAATAACTGGTTTACCTAATTTGTTACATTGTCTGATTAAATCTTTTTGAACCATTGGTACTTTTTCAGGTGGAATTTCAACACCCATGTCACCACGTGCAACCATTAAACCATCAGACACTTCAAGAATTTCCGCAATATTATCAATACCTTCTTGGTTTTCAATTTTAGGGAATACTGAAATGTTAGCTTTTTGTTCTTCTAAAATTTCACGAATTTCTAAAACATCACTAGGACGACGTACGAAACTTGCTGCAATGAAGTCAACATTTTCTTTAATACCGAAACGGATATCTTCAGCATCTTTTTCTGTAATACCAGGTAAACTTACTCTTACACCAGGTAAGTTAACACCTTTTTTGTTTTTAAGCTCACCAGAGTTTAAAATATCACATTTAACTTCTTTTTTAGCATGGTCAATATCTTTAACTTGTAATTCAATTAAGCCATCATCAAGTAAAATGTATGAACCTACTTGAACATCGTTAATTAAGTTTTCATATGTTACTGAGAACTTTTCAGGTGTTCCTTCAACTTCATTCATGCTAACAATAACTTCGTTACCACGTTCAAGTTCAATGATACCGTCTTTCATATTATGCGTACGAATTTCTGGACCTTTCGTATCTAATAGAATTGCTACAATTTTGTCTAATCTTTTAGCTACTTTACGAATTGTATCAATTCTACCTTTATGCTCTTCATGACTACCATGTGAAAAGTTTAATCGTGCAACGTTCATACCAGCATTGATTAATTTCTCAATCATTTCTTCTGATTCTGAAGCTGGTCCAATTGTACATACAATTTTAGTTTTTCTCATTTTATAATTCCTCCTGAAATCTTATATAGATAACTTGTTAGCAAGTTCATATAGACTATAATCAAATTTATGATCTTTACCATCAAAAATTTCATCAAAAGATGTTGCTACAATTTTATTGTTCTTAATTCCAACACCCTTAGCTGTTTCACCTTGCATTAATAAGTCTACCGCATATCCACCTAAACGTGATGCTAAAACTCTATCCGCACCTGTTGGGCTACCACCACGTTGAACGTGACCTAACACAGACACTCTATTATCAACATTGATGTATTGTGATAATTCTTTTTGACAATCTTGCGCAGTCATACAACCTTCTGCTACAAGAACGATTGAGTGTTTCTTACCACGTTTAATACCTTGTTCAATTTTATCAGCTATTTCTTTAATATCTGTTTTCACTTCTGGAACTACAATTGTCTCAGCACCAACTGATAATCCAGCCCATAATGCTAGATCTCCACAATCACGGCCCATTGCTTCAATGATAAATGTTCGTGCGTGACTTGACGCAGTATCTCTAATTTTGTCGACTAATCCAATAATCGTATTTAATGCTGTGTCAAATCCAATTGTAAAATCAGTACCATTGATATCATTGTCAATCGTACCAGGAATACCGATAGTTTGAATTTCTTTGCATTCCTCACTGATGCGTTGTGCACCGCGATAACTACCGTCACCACCAATAACTACAAGGCCCTCAATCCCTCTTTTACGTAAGTTTTCGATTGCAACTTTACGTACTTCTTGCTCCTTAAACTCTGGACATCTTGCTGAATACAAGAATGTACCTCCACGCTGAATCGTATCCCCAACTGATCCTAATTCAAGTTTATGAATATCATCATTTAACAATCCTTGGTAACCATGATACACACCATAAACTTCAATTTCATTGTAAATTGCTGTACGAACAACTGCTCTTACGGCAGCATTCATTCCAGGTGAATCTCCACCACTAGTTAAAACTGCAATTTTCTTCATGACGACATACCTTTCTATAACTGATTTATCTTTAACTCTAAATTACCACAAATTGATATGTCATTCCATCAAAACTAATGTATTGAATTGATGTAAACGTTTTAAATATTGAATTTTATTTTAACTTAATTAAAAAAAGATTAGTAGCCACAATTTTGACTACTAATCTTAGTTAAAATTCAGTATCTAAATATAAAATTATTGTTCTAATGTACTTCAATTTATGATAAAACCCAGTATCAATTTAACATAAAAATGCTCAAGTTGATTATTCTATATAAGAACCGATATTTCTGAATTTTTCAAACCGATCATTAGCAATTTCATCACGTGATAATGACTCAAGTGAATCTAACTGTTCAACAAACGCTGATTTAATAGCTAAAGCTTGCTGTTCAATATCTTTATGTGCACCGCCAAGTGGTTCAGAAATGACATCATCTATAATACCTAATTGCTTAATATCATGGGCAGTAATTTTCATTGTTTCAGCTGCAATTTTAGCCAAATTACTGTCTTTCCATAATAATGCCGCTGCACCTTCAGGAGATATAACAGAGTAAGTACTATTCTCTAACATCAATACTTTATTGGCAATACCAATACCTAGAGCACCTCCACTGCCACCTTCACCAATGACAATCGCAATAACTGGTACTTTTAGTGAAGCCATCTCAATCAAATTTGTTGCGATAGATTCACTTTGTCCACGTTCTTCAGCAGCTTTACCAGGATATGCACCTTTTGTATCTATAAATGTAAAGATAGGACGATTGAATTTTTCAGCTTGTTTCATTAAACGTAATGCTTTTCGATAACCTTCTGGATGCGCCATACCAAAATTTCGATAAATATTATCTTTTGTATCTTTTCCACGTTGTTGTCCAATAACCGTAACAGCACGACCATTTAAAAAGCCAATACCACCAATCATTGCTGGATCATCTCTAAAATTACGGTCACCATGTAGTTCCATAAACGATTCAAAGATATATGGAATATAATCTAGGGTCGTAGGTCTTTCTTGCAAACGCGCAATTTGCACACGATCCCATGGTTTTAAATTTGTATATATTTTTTTAGTTTCTCGTTCCAATGACGCTTCAAGCATGTCAATTTCTTCTTGTAAATCCACATCATTTTTATCTTGAGATTCTTTTAAAGATTCAATTTTATTTCGAATTTCAAAAAGTGGTTTTTCAAAATCTAACATTATTTAGTCACCTCTTGATGGATTTTTAGAATTTCAGACAATGTTTGACGCATATCATTACGATGTACAACTTTATCCAACTGTCCATGCTCTAATAAAAATTCTGCAGTTTGGAAATCATCTGGCAATTTTTCGTTTATTGTCTGTTCAATAACTCGACGACCTGCAAAACCTATCAACGCTTTTGGCTCACTTAGATTTATATCACCAACTGATGCAAAACTTGCAGATACACCACCAGTAGTTGGATGTGTTAAATATGATATATATAATAGTCCAGCGTCAGAATGACGTTTTAAAGATACACTGGTTTTACCCATTTGCATCAAGGAAATAATACCTTCTTGCATACGTGCACCACCACTTGCAGAGAAAAGAATAAATGGTAAACGGTTCTCAGTGCAGTAATCAATGATGCGACATATCTTTTCACCGATAACCGAACCCATACTTCCCATTCTAAAACGTGAATCCATGACAGCAACGCCAAATTTCATACCATCTAGTTGCGCTGTACCAGTCACTACTGCTTCTTTAAGACCTGTCTTTTGTTGGTCCTTTTCAATTTTTTCTATATAACTTGGAAAATCTAATGGATTCGCAGAGGTCATTCCCTTATCGAATTCTGTAAATGATCCTTCATCAGAAATTGCTTCTATACGTTTATACGCAGTTAAAGCAATATGATGATCACAATTAAAGCACACATTTAAATTTTCAGCTAATTCTTTTGTGTACATAATTTTCTTACACTTTGGACACTTAGTCATAATACCTGCAGGCACATCATTATTTTTAGAGTCTTGTACTGTAAGATATTTCTTTTTCTTTGTTCGATTAAAAAAATCTTTAAACATAGGAAAACCTCCAAATAACCTCTGTTCTAACCATTTAGAGCCTTAAACTGAACTTGACCAGTTAAAAACGGGTTTAAATTTATTTGATTTATATTCGTTTGACTGTTGAATGTTTATCATAAACTTTCATTTTCATCATTTTAATGACTCTTTATTGCTAACTTTTAAGCAATTTAATTAAACGTTAATTATTTTTATTGTAAATCTGTAAGTTTCATTGTTTTATCATACACATCTTGCGGATCAACTTCAATCCTAGCTACTCCAGATTCCATTGCCGCTTTAGCAACATTACGAGCAACTGATGGCGCTACACGTTTATCAAACGGTCCTGGGATACAGTAGTCTTCATTTAATTCAGAACTATCGATTAAATCAGCAATCGCTTCTACAGCTGCCTTTTTCATTTCTTCATTTATATGTGTAGCTTCAACCTCTAATGCACCTCTAAAAATACCAGGGAAAGCTAATACATTATTAATTTGGTTAGGATAGTCTGAACGTCCTGTACCAACTACTCGTGCACCTGCCGCTTTGGCATCATCAGGTATTATTTCAGGATTTGGATTAGCCATTGCAAATATAATTGGATTATCTGCCATACTCTTAACCATATCTTGTGACAGCGCATTAGCTACAGAAACTCCAATAAATACATCTGCGTCTTTTACGACTTCTTCTAAAGACCCTTCAATCTTATCTTTATTTGTCCATTTAGCTACAACATCTTTCGTAAGATTCATACCATATGAACGTCCTTCAAAAATTGCGCCTCTTGAGTCACACATAACCATATTTCTTACACCATACGCGTATAGTAATTTAACAATGGCTATTCCTGCTGCACCAGCACCATTTAGTACAACTTTTATTTTAGCAATATCTTTGTTAACAACTCTCAATGCATTTACCAAACCTGCCATTGTAACAATTGCTGTACCATGTTGATCGTCATGGAATACCGGAATATTAGTTTCTTTTTTCAATCGTTCTTCAATTTCAAAACAACGTGGTGCCGAAATATCCTCTAAATTAATACCACCATAATTAGGTTCTAACAACTTAACTGTTTTAATGATTTCTTCGGTATTAGTTGTATTTAACGCAATAGGAACCCCATTGATACCAGCGAAGCTTTTGAATAATACTGCTTTACCTTCCATTACAGGAATACTTGCTTCAGGTCCAATGTTCCCTAAACCTAATACCGCTGTTCCATCAGTAATAACTGCAACTGTATTTCCTTTAATTGTGTAATCATACACCTTTCTTTTATCTTCATATATATCTTTACACGGTTCAGCAACGCCAGGTGAGTATGCTAAACTTAATTCTTCTTTATTAGTAACTTTTACATTTGGTTTAACTTCTAATTTACCTTGATTACGTTTGTGCATTTCCAATGCTTCATCTCTTAATGACATGAAATCAGCCCCTAATTCAATATTTATTTTTAAAAAATAACTTGGATAAAACGCATTACATTATAAAAGTAAAAATATTGGGTAAATCTGAATGAGTAAGAATTTATGGTTTTGATTATGTAACACAAATAGCGATAAACGATAATAAAATAATATTTTTAAAGATACATTAAATCATACTATCTAAAGATATACCTTTAATTATTATAATGGATAGCAAAAACCAATATATCAAAAAGTTATTATTTTTTCGTACGATATATCGACAAAATTCTTTACTCAATTTATGTATACTGCTTTTTGTGCTAATTATTCTTATGGATTAATCAATAATGTATAGTGAAACTCATAAAAATAATAAGCATAAAAAACTAATATAAACGCAAACTGATGGTTAAAAAATATCTAACCATCAGTTTACTATATCATAATTTATTAGTTGATAAAAGTTATATAAGCCTAATATCACTAGGGTTAAAGGATTGTATAAAATTATTAAACATACTATCTTTTTGATTAATATAGCCTAAAGTAGTCATTTGTTTAATCGTTTCATCATAAAAGGATAACACAACATCATTAGCATTCTCTTTCGTAGCTTTAATCATCTCTTCAAACGTATCTATATGTGATTTATTTCTAATTATAATTTGTTTGGCAAATGCTAATTTTTGTTCTTCAAAAGTGGCTAATGTCTGAATCTCATTTATAATTAGTTGACGTTGTTGCTTTCTAAAGTCAAATTTCCCGCTAACTATAAACAAGTCATTATGTGATAACAACGCTTCGTACTTTTTAAACTGATTAGGGAAAATCACACCATCTAAAGTTTCGATGCCATCATTTAATGTGACGAATGCCATATTTTGACCATTTTTAGTTCGAATTTGTTTAACTTTATCAAACTGAACTAATATAGGCTTATTATTCTGCGCGTTACTCAATTTAAATATTGTTAAATATTGTTTGGCAACAAACTTTTTATCTACTGGGTGTTGCGAAACATAAAATCCTAAATATTCTTTTTCATACTGACTAATAAGTGCATCAGGCAATTCTTCTTTATCTTCATACATCTGTTTTGGCGTTAAAATATCAAATAAAAAACCATCTTGTTCAATGTTTAAATCACCATCCAACACTTGATCAATAGCTTGCAACAACGTTGAACGTGTTTTACCAAAAGCATCAAACGCTCCCACTAAAATCAGTGCTTCAAGTAACTTTCTCGTTTTGACTCTCTTCGGTATACGTCTAGCAAAATCAAAGAAATCTTTAAATTTGCCGTTCTGATAACGTTCATCAACAATCACTTTTACACTTTGATAACCTACACCTTTAATTGTACCAATTGATAAATAAATGCCTTCTTGGGAAGGTTTATAAAACCAATGACTTTCGTTAATGTTCGGTGGCAATATAGTGATACCTTGTTTTTTTGCTTCTTCTATCATTTGAGCAGTTTTCTTCTCACTTCCAATAACATTACTTAAAATATTTGCGTAAAAATAATTTGGATAATGGACTTTTAAAAAGCTCATAATGTATGCAATTTTAGAATAGCTGACAGCATGTGCTCTAGGAAAACCATAATCAGCAAATTTCAGAATCAAATCAAATATTTGCTTACTAATGTCTTCGTGATAACCATTTTGCTTTGCACCTTCTATAAAATGTTGCCGCTCACTTTCAAGAACAGCTCTATTTTTTTTACTCATTGCTCTTCTTAAAATATCCGCTTCACCATAACTGAAGTTTGCAAATGTGCTCGCTATTTGCATAATTTGCTCTTGATAAATAATAACACCGTAAGTATTTTTTAATATAGGTTCTAAATGTGGATGTAAATATTGAACTTTGCTTGGATTATGTCTTCTTGTAATGTAAGTTGGAATTTCTTCCATTGGACCTGGTCTATACAAAGAAGTTACAGCAACAATATCTTCAAAGTGTTCCGGCTTTAATTTTTTTAATACACTTCTTACACCGTCAGACTCTAATTGGAATATGCCAGTCGTATCTCCTTGCGACAACAATTCAAACACTTTTTGATTATCAAACGGAATTTTTTCGATATCAATATTAATACCTAAATCTTTTTTGACTTGTGTCAAGATTTGATGAATAATCGATAAGTTTCTCAACCCTAGAAAATCAATTTTTAATAAACCAATACGTTCGGCTTCAGTCATTGTCCATTGCGTTAATAATCCTGTATCCCCTTTCGTTAAAGGGGCATATTCATATAATGGATGGTCATTAATAATAATTCCTGCCGCATGTGTAGATGTATGTCTTGGTAAACCTTCTAACTTTTTACAAATACTGAACCAGCGTTCATGTCGATGGTTTCGATGTACAAACTTTTTAAAATCGTCAATTTGATATGCTTCATCAAGTGTAATTCCTAATTTATGTGGGATTAAACTTGAAATTTCATTTAATGTAACTTCATCAAACCCCATAATTCGTCCAACATCTCTAGCAACCGCTCTTGCAAGCAGATGACCGAAAGTCACAATTCCAGATACATGTAGCTCGCCATATTTTTCTTGGACGTACTGAATAACCCTTTCTCGGCGTGTATCTTCAAAGTCAATATCTATATCGGGCATTGTTACACGTTCTGGGTTTAAAAAACGTTCAAATAATAGATTGAATTTAATAGGATCAATCGTTGTAATACCTAGTAAATAACTTACCAGTGAGCCAGCTGAAGAACCACGACCTGGACCTACCATCACATCATTCGTTTTCGCATAATGGATTAAATCACTTACTATTAAGAAATAATCTTCAAAACCCATATTAGTAATAACTTTATACTCATATTTCAATCGCTCTAAATAGACGTCATAATTAAGTTCTAATTTTTTTAATTGTGTAACTAAGACACGCCACAAATATTTTTTAGCTGATTCATCGTTAGGTGTCTGATATTGAGGAAGTAGAGATTGATGATATTTTAATTCTGCATTACACTTTTGAGCTATAACATCAACCTGCGTTAAATATTCTTGATTAATATCTAATTGCTTAATTTCCTTTTCAGTTAAAAAATGTGCACCAAAATCTTCTTGATCATGAATTAAGTCTAATTTTGTATTGTCTCTAATAGCTGCTAATGCTGAAATCGTATCGGCATCTTGAGGTGTTTGGTAACAAACAGTTTGAATCCATACGTGCTTTATCCCTTGAACTAAAACACTTTGATGATCTAAATACGTATCTTCATGCGAATCAAAAACTTGAACAATGTCACGATGTTCGTCTGCAACATTTTTAAAAATGATAATCAAATTCGATGAAAATTGTTGCAATAGTTCAAATGAAACATTTTCCATTGAATTCATTTTTATTTTCGATGAAAGTTGATATAAATCCTTCAACCCATTATTATCTTTTGCTAAAACAACGGTTTCAATAGTGTTTAAACCGTTTGTCACATATATTGTCATACCAAAAATCGGTTTAATGTTATTTGCTATACATGCATCATAAAATTTAGGAAAACCATACAATACATTGGTGTCAGTTATGGCAAGTGCATCAACATTTTCAGACACAGCAAGTCTTACGGCATCTTCTATTTTTAAGCTTGATTTTAACAAATCATAAGCCGTATGAATATTTAAATATGCCACCATGATTGAATGGCTCCTTTCTATTAGTTAAGTTTTGTGCGTAAAGCTGTAGCAAGTTGCTCAAATTCATCCCAGCTGTTCACTGAAACTCCTGACGCATTCGGATGACCACCGCCACCAAAATCTTGCGCAATATCATTAATAATCAATTGCCCTTTAGAGCGTAAGCGACATCTTATTTCACTACCCTCATCAACTGCAAACACCCATATTTTCAAACCTTTGATGTCAGCAATTGTATTAACAAACTGAGATGCTTCATTTGGCTGAATACCGAATTGCTCCAATACATCTTCAGTTATTTTAACTTGGCAGAATCCATCATCCATAAGTTCGAAATGTTGTAAAACATAACCTTGAAACGGCAACATTTTTGGATCCTTCTCCATCATTTTATTTAAAAGCGCATTATGATCAATATCATGCCCAATTAACTTTCCAGCAATTTCCATAGTATGTTCTGAGGTATTGTTAAAAAGGAATCGCCCAGTATCACCGACGATACCAAGGTATAAAACACTCGCGATATCTTTATTAACAATTGCTTCATCATTAAAATGTGAGATTAAATCGTAAATGATTTCACTTGTAGATGACGCGTTCGTATTAACTAGATTAATATCACCATACTGATCAACTGCAGGATGATGATCTATTTTAATAAGTTTACTACCTGTACTATAACGTTCATCGTCAATTCGTGGAGCATTGGCAGTATCACATACAATTACAAGCGCATCTTGATATGTTTTATCATCAATGTTATCTAACTCTCCAATAAAGCTTAATGATGATTCCACTTCACCCACTGCAAATACTTGCTTTTGTGGAAATTTCTGCTGAATATAGTATTTCAAACCAAGTTGTGAACCATATGCATCAGGATCTGGTCTAACATGTCTGTGTATAATAATTGTATCGTTGTCTTCGATACATTTCATAATTTCATTCAAAGTACTAATCATTTTCATACTCCCTTTTTTAGAAAAGTTGCTTAATTTAAGCATTAGTCTATATCAAAATATCTAAATTATATAAATTGTTACTACCATATTAAACTATTTACCCGTTTTAATTATTTAGATATATATTTTCATACTATTTAGTTCATAACGAGTATAGGACATCAATCAATATTATATTAGCAACAGTTGACCAAATAAAAAATACACATATAACAAGCTTTTTAATTCCGGGGCCCCAACATAGAGAAATTGGGTCCCCAATTTCTACAGACAATGCAAGTTGGGGTGGGACCCCAACATTTGTGTGAAATCTATCTTATGTCTATTTTCTCTGCTAAGTTCCTATACTTCGTCAAACATTTGGCATATCACGAGAGCGCTCGCTACCTTGTCGTTTTGACTATGCATGTTCACTTCTATTTTGGCGAAGTTTCTTCCGACGTCTAGTATGCCAAAGCGCACTGTTATATGTGATTCAATAGGTACTGTTTTAATATACACGATATTTAAGTTTTCTATCATGACATTACCTTTTTTAAATTTACGCATTTCATATTGTATTGTTTCTTCTATAATACTTACAAATGCCGCTTTACTTACTGTTCCGTAGTGATTGATTAACAGCGGTGAAACTTCTACTGTAATTCCATCTTGATTCATTGTTATATATTTGGCGATTTGATCGTTAATTGTTTCACCCATTTGAGGCTGTCTTCCTAAAAGTTGCATAGACTTTAAAACATCTTGTCTATTAATCACACCCACTGTCTTTTTATTACTCGAAACGACAGGAATCAATTCAATACCTTCCCAAATCATCATATGCGCACAACTTGCTACTGTACTCATAGCATTTACATAAATAGGATTTCGCGTCATCACTTTATCTATTTCGTCGTCGTCCTTTGTATTAATCATCTCTCTACTTGTTACAATACCTACTAATTTATAAGACTCATTGACTACCGGAAACCTTGTATGGCCAGTTCGATTCGCCATACGCTTATAATCTGCTATTTTCATCGTATCAAACAGCACAGATAAATCATCTAATGGCGTCATTATATCTTGAACTATTAAGATATCTTTTCGTATTTTCTGATTAAAAAGTGCTTTGTTGATAATATTTGCAACTAGGAATGTATCATAACTTGATGATAGAACAGGTAAATCATGTTCATTCGCAAAATTAATAACTTTATTAGATGGCTTAAATCCACCAGTAATTAATATAGCCGTGCCTCTTTTTAAAGCTTCAATCTGCACATCTTCGCGATTTCCGACAATCAATAATGTCTTTGGACCAATATACTTTAAAATATCTTTGAGTTCCATTGCTCCAATTGCAAATTTAGATACCATCTTAGTGATACCTTTGTTGCCACCTAACACTTGGCCATCAATAATATTGACAATTTCATTAAAAGTTAAATGTTCAATTTCATTACGATTACGTTTTTCGATTCGAACCGTACCAACACGATCTATCGTTGCGACCATGCCCATTTTATCAGCATCTTTAATTGCACGATATGCTGTCCCTTCGGATACGTTTAAAAATTTAGCGATTTTACGCACCGAAATTTTAGAGCCTATAGATAACGATTCAATATAATCTAAAATTTGTTCATGTTTTGTCATTCTTTACCTCTTCTTTTCGAACAGTATTAACTACATTATAACTTTATTTTGGATAAAAAGCATTGAAGTGAAATGAAATAATGATCGTTTCACCTATTTTATTTTTTGAAAATATACAACAAACACTAAGATCACAAAATCTTTAATTTTAAATGGAAAAATCCATTATTATTTATTAGAATGTAAGTGAGGAGGGATGTACTAATGTATAAAAATATATTACTTGGTGTAGACACTCAGTTAAAAAATGAAAAAGCACTAAAAGAAGTGTCTAAATTAGCTGGCGAAGGTACAGTCGTAACAGTTTTAAACGCAATCAGCGAACAAGATGCTCAAGCATCAATTAAAGCAGGTGTTCATTTAAACAAACTTACTGAAGAACGAAGCAAGCGATTGGAAAAAACACGCAAAGCTTTAGAAGATTATGGTATTGATTATGACCAAATAATTGTTCGTGGTAATGCAAAAGAAGAACTATTAAAACATGCTAATAGCGGTAAATACGAAATTGTTGTTTTAAGTAACCGTAAAGCAGAAGACAAAAAGAAATTTGTACTTGGAAGTGTCAGCCACAAAGTAGCAAAACGTGCGACTATCCCTGTATTAATCGTTAAATAAAATTTTTATCCAGAATCACAAATAATCTTTCAATCATGATGCAGTCTCAAACGACTGAGTAAACACAAGAAATGATTATGACTGTGGTTCTGGTTTTTTTATATTATTCACTAACTAACCAACAACTTGTATCAAACAAAACCATTTTGAACCAAAAACATAATCAATATCATAACCCAGCAGGAGTTGACTATAGGGCCCCAACATGGAGAATTTCGAAAAAGTCAGCTTACTATAATGTGCAAGTTGGGGTGGGCCCCAACATGGAGAATTTCGAAAAGAAATTCTACAGACAATGCAAGTTGGGCTGGGTCCCAACATAGAAGCTGACGGAAAAGTCAGCTTACAATATCAGTAGAATATAAAAACACTCACTAAAAATATGCGGACGATAACTTCCACATAGATTAGCGAGGTGTTTTTTAGTGTAAAATCTATATTCTATTTAAAACTGAACAGATTCACCTGGTTTTAAAATTTGCACGTCCCCTACATTAACAGCATCTTTAAATTGTTGTGGATCTTGTTCGATTAATGGGAATGTATCATAATGAATCGGTACAGAAATTTTTGGTTTAATAAATTCATTAATAGCATAACTTGCATCATCAATACCCATCGTAAAATTATCTCCAATTGGTACAAAACATACATCAACTGGATGACGTTTCGCAATAAGTGACATATCACTAAACAGACCTGTATCACCAGTATGATAAATTGTTTTTCCTTCAACTTCAAACACGATACCCATTGGCATACCTAAATAAACTGGAATACCATTTTCATGTGTAAAACTTGAACTATGAAATGCTTGAACAAATTTAACGCTTCCGAAATCAAAGTTTGCTTTACCACCAATATTCATACCATGAACATTTTCAACACCGTGATATGAAGAAAGATAGTCAGCCATTTCTGCACTTCCAATTACTGTTGCTCTTGTTTTCTTTGCTAGTTCCACAACGTCACCAAAGTGATCAAAATGACCGTGCGTTAAAACGATATAGTCTACCTGCACTGTTTCAATATTCAAATCACACTTAGGGTTATTTGATATAAACGGATCTACGATAACCTTTTTGTTGTTCCCTTCTAAATAAATCGTTGATTGACCATGAAATGATAACTTCATTTGAGCATCCTCCTATCAATTGCTATATAAATTTAGTACCCTTTTGCCACTTAATTATAACAAATTCTCAAATTTTAAAAATTGAAAATCTAGTTAATGTATTAGCTCGATTTTGAAATCTAATAATAATTGGCATAAAATGTAAGTAATATTATGTTGAGGAGTGTTTATAAAATGACAAAAATATCAAAAATAATAGACGAACTGAACAATCAACAAGCTGATGCAGCATGGATTACAACACCGTTGAATGTATATTATTTTACTGGATACCGTAGCGAACCCCATGAAAGATTATTTGCATTATTGATTAAGAAAGATGGTAAACAAGTACTATTTTGTCCAAAAATGGAAGTCGAAGAAGTCAAAGCATCACCTTTCACAGGTGAAATCGTTGGATATTTAGACACTGAAAATCCTTTTTCACTTTATCCTCAAACAATCAATAAATTACTAATTGAAAGCGAGCACTTAACAGTAGCACGCCAAAAACAATTAATCTCTGGTTTCAATGTCAATTCATTCGGAGATGTTGATTTAACAATCAAACAATTGAGAAATATTAAATCCGAAGATGAAATTAGCAAAATACGTAAAGCTGCTGAGTTAGCAGATAAGTGTATCGAAATAGGTGTTTCTTATTTAAAAGAAGGTGTGACTGAACGTGAAGTAGTCAACCATATTGAGCAAACTATCAAACAATATGGCGTCAATGAAATGAGTTTTGATACGATGGTTTTATTTGGAGATCATGCCGCATCACCCCATGGCACACCAGGAGATCGCAGATTAAAAAGCAATGAGTATGTACTATTTGATTTAGGTGTAATTTATGAGCATTATTGTAGCGATATGACACGTACCATCAAATTTGGTGAACCTAACAAAGAAGCACAAGAAATTTATAATATTGTATTAGAAGCAGAAACATCTGCAATCCAAGCAATTAAACCTGGAATACCTTTAAAAGATATCGATCATATCGCTAGAAATATTATTTCAGAAAAAGGTTATGGTGAATATTTCCCTCATCGCTTAGGTCATGGTCTAGGATTACAGGAACATGAATATCAAGATGTTTCAAGTACTAATTCTAATTTGTTAGAAGCTGGCATGGTTATTACAATCGAACCAGGTATTTATGTACCAGGTGTTGCAGGTGTAAGAATTGAAGATGACATACTTGTCACTAATGAAGGATACGAAGTATTAACACATTACGAAAAATAAGGAGTGGGACAAAAATGAAAAGCTTGTTACAAGCGCATTCTCATTCAGTCAAACACTGCCAATACAACATTGTAGCGCCTAGGACATAAATTTTTGTCCAAGTCTAAATGCAATATATAACAAACAAGCTAGAAACACATATGCAGGTACGTTCATCAGTAACATGTAATGAATCAAATCAATATCATTCATGTTCGATGAATTCTTCGCATTGTTTCTAGCTTTAATGTATCATTATTTAATTTTAATAACCAAGGAGATGATAACGTCATTCTTTAGTACGCTGTAATCCATTCCCTTTTCATTAAATTCAAATTATAATTGTAATGCTTCTTCTACAGATTTATATTCCATTTCAAATGCCTCTGCAACACCTTTATTGGTTACGTGACCTTTGTAAGTATTTAAACCTAATGATAATGGTTGATTTGATTTAAATGCTTCTCTATACCCTTTATTAGCTAGCATGAGCGCATAAGGTAGCGTAGCATTATTTAAAGCTAACGTCGAAGTACGCGGTACTGCACCTGGCATATTTGCAACTGCATAATGAACCACACCATGCTTAATATATGTAGGATCATCATGTGTCGTAATTTTATCAGTTGTTTCAAAAATACCGCCTTGATCAATAGCAATGTCAATAATAACTGACCCATTTTTCATTTGTTTAATCATGTCTTCTGTTACAAGTCTTGGCGCTTTAGCACCTGGAATTAAAACTGCACCTATTACTAAATCACTTTGTTTAACATACAACTCAATATTCAACGGATTTGACATAATTGTATGTACACGTCCACCGAATAAATCATCTAATTGTTGTAAACGCTTTGGATTAACATCTAAAATCGTAACATCTGCACCTAGTCCTAGTGCAATTTTAGCTGCATTTGTTCCTGCTTGACCACCACCGATAATAGTTACTTTACCTTTAGGTACTCCTGGAACGCCACCTAGTAGAATTCCCATACCACCATTAAGTTTTTGTAGGAACTCTGCGCCAACTTGAGCGGACATTCTTCCTGCTACCTCACTCATTGGTGATAACAATGGTAAAGATCGGTCTGGTAACTGCACAGTCTCATATGCAATACTAATTACTTTTCTATCTATCAAAGCTTGTGTTAATTTTTCTTCATTTGCTAAATGAAGATAAGTGAATAATACAAGCCCTTCTTTAAAATATGGATATTCAGATTCAAGTGGTTCTTTAACTTTAATAACCATATCCACATCCCAAACTTTTGCTTGTTCAGGAACAATCTCAGCACCTGCTTCTTTGTAATCTACATCTTCAAAGAACGATCCTGAACCCGCATTTGTTTCCACTAAAACAGTATGCCCACTTTCTACTAAAGCGTGCACACCACTTGGTGATAAACCAACACGATTTTCATTATTTTTAATCTCCCTTGGTATACCAATTTTCATACCATCCACCTCCATAATCATCTTAACGCGAACATTTTGAAAGCGCAATCAAAAATCCACAAAATTGTAAAGGTTATTACACTGACTTTTCCGAAAATTGTGGTAAAATATAATTAAGAAAGAACAAGGAGGCACTTACTATGATTACTTACAAAAATATTTTAATCGCAGTTGACGGTTCACATGAAGCGGAATGGGCATTTAACAGAGCAGTTGGTGTTGCTAAACGTAACGATGCGAAGTTAACAATTGTGAATGTAATTGATTCAAGAACATATTCTTCTTATGAAGTTTATGATGCTCAATTTACTGAAAAATCTAAGCATTTTGCAGAAGAATTATTAAATGGTTATAAAGAAGTAGCTACTAACGCTGGTGTTAAAGATGTAGAAACGCGTCTAGAGTTTGGCTCTCCTAAATCTATCATTCCTAAAAAGCTTGCACATGAAATTAATGCAGACTTGATTATGAGTGGTACATCAGGCTTAAATGCCGTGGAAAGATTTATTGTTGGTTCTGTATCAGAATCTATCGTTCGTCATGCATCATGTGACGTGTTAGTTGTTCGTACTGAAGAGTTACCAGCAGACTTCCAACCACAAGTTGCAACAACTCAATTACGTGAAAAATATCAAAATTAAATATAGATGATCATTAGATAACTACTTGATCATTATGAACCAAGTGCAACTGTCTGCACTTGGTTTTTTTATTGTTTATAAATAAAACTCATTTAATAATGTTTTCATAATCTTCTTTGACTACTCAATTTTTAAGATATTTGTGAAAAGAGACATTACACTAGTTAATTTTCAAACAATACAAAAAGCGTCTACCTCCTACATATAATTGTAGCGGAGATAGACGCTTAATATTTATTAAAAAATTATTTTAAACCACCGAATGTCATAACATCACGGGCAATCATGCTTTCTTCATCTGTTGGAATAACGACAACTTTAACTGGTGAATGAGGATAGTTAATAAATCCTTCTTTACCACGTAGTAAGTTTTCATTTTTCTTAGGATCCCAGTAAACACCCATAAATTCTAAGCCTTCAAGAACTTTCGCACGAATTTCAACTGAGTTTTCACCGATACCTGCTGTAAATACGATAACATCAACACCATGCATTCTCGCAGCATATGATCCAATATATTTGTGAATTTTAGAAGCAAATACATCTAAAGCCATTTGTGAACGTGCTTTACCTGATTCAGCTTCTTCTGATAAGTCACGTAAATCACTAGATGTACCTGATAATCCTAATAAACCTGATTCTTTGTTTAAGATTTCCAATACTTGTTCAGCAGTTTTACCAGTTTTTTCCATTATAAATGGAATTAAAGCAGGGTCAATATTACCAGAACGAGTACCCATTGTTACACCAGCAAGTGGTGTGAAGCCCATTGATGTATCAATAGATTTACCGCCATCGATAGCTGCAATTGATGCACCATTACCAATGTGACATGAAATAATACGTAAATCTTCAATTGGCTTATCTAACATTTCTGCCGCTCTTTGTGATACAAATTTATGGCTTGTACCATGGAAACCATACTTACGAATGCCATAATCTTTATAATAATGATATGGCAAGCTATATAGATATGCTTTTTCAGGCATTGTTTGATGGAATGCTGTATCAAAAATTGCCACATGAGGGATATTTGGTAATAATTTACGGAAAGCACGAATACCCATCAAGTTAGCTGGGTTGTGAAGCGGTGCTAATTCGCTTAATTCTTCAATTTCCTTTTCAACCTCATCAGTAATAGCTACTGATTCAGGGAATTTTTCACCACCATGTACAACACGGTGACCTGTTCCATCGATATCGTTAATATCATTAATAATATTGTGCGCTTTAAAAGCATCCAACATGATATCAACTGCCTCAACGTGATCCTTGATATCTTGTACTGTTTTAACTTTTTCCCCGTTGACTTCAATTGTAAAAATTGAATCCTTCAATCCGATTCTTTCTACTAAACCTTTTGTTACTAATTCCTCTTCAGGCATTCTAATTAATTGAAATTTTAATGATGAACTACCAGCATTGATAGCCAAGATTAATTTTGACATAAGTAATGATCCTCCATCGTTTGCTTTTTATACTATTTCATTTCTCATTTTATCATTCATACAGTTTTATGACTATACTATTACAGATTATTTTTTAGGACGATTTGTGTCCATCCACTGATTTAACTCTGTCATAAATCCTTGAAATTGTGAAGGATTTTTGAAATCAGGAATATTTGCCAATAATACTTCAACTGGCTTTGTTTCACCCGATTTTTTCTTTTGTAAAATTAATATAGATTTTCGCGCTTTTTCATTTTTAAATAAAGTTGGTGGTAAATTTAAAAATGCTTGCATCTCTGTCTCTGTTGCAATATATTTTTCAAGCTGTTTTACATGCTCGCCTGTAAAAATATTACTTGGTACCACTAGAAAGGCATATCCAGCATCTTTTAATGCATTTATTGCTTGTTCTATTAATAAATAATGTGAATAACTATGTCCTTCTTCGAAACCTAGCTTAAACTCCTTACTTCTTTCATCAATTGGATAATAGCCTACTGGAAAATCACCAATAACGATATCTGCTTCTTCTAACGGTAGTGGCATAATGGCATCTTGAGGATACACATCGAAAGGAATTTCTAAGAAGTTTGCTAAATGTACACTAACACGTGATAAAACTGGATCAACTTCAATTAAATGATGCATAACCGCAATTTCAGGTAACACTTCTTTTACAGTAGCACTTAAATGACCGGCACCACTTGCAATATCAACAATATGTAATTCTTCTTGGTTGTTCATAAAACGCTCAACTAAAAATCCTAGTATCAAGCCAATTGAATCTGGTGTAATTTGATGATTTGCTCGTATCTTTTCTTCCTGCATTAAACTTAAATATGCAAATTGGAATGCTTTACGTCGATCTTGTAACGTCGATTGTTCTAACAATCCTCTTTCATTGGTATATACTTGTTCCATTGCTAGTCCAAGATTTTCAATAAAACTTTGGCCATTTTCATTATTTAATGTTTTAGCTTTTTCATCTAATGTATGAAACAAGCGTTCCATAATTGTTTGTTGTTCTGCCATATTCGTCCCTCTCCAATAAAAAGTGCCCATAGGTCTTAGCAATCATAGAAAACAATTCTATTTTAATGCTGTTGACAACGATGGACACGATGTATACATTTTAAGATTTATCTCTTTAATGATTAAATATTTTTGTATGCAGTTAAAGCAGCATCAAAATCAGGGAAATCAGTACCTTCACTAACGATTTCTTTATAAACCACTTTATTATCTGCATCTAATACAAATACTGCACGAGCTAATAAGCGAAGTTCTTCCATAACAACGCCATAGTTTTCACCAAATGATAAGTCACGGTGGTCACTTAATGTAATGACATTGTCTAAACCTGCTGAAGCGCACCATCTTTTTTGTGCGAATGGTAAGTCTGCTGAGATTGTAAGCACAATCCCCTCTTCTTTAGAAGCTTCAGAGTTGAATTTGCGAGTCTGCTGATCACAAACACCTGTATCAATTGATGGTACCACACTAATTAATTTCTTTTTACCAGCATAATCTGCTAATGTTACTTGATTTAAGTCATTATCTAACACTGTAAAATCAGATGCAAAATCACCTTCATTAATTTGTTGACCTTTTAAGTGGATTGGTCCACCTTTGAATGTTATTTCAGTCATATACTTGACCTCCTGCATTTTAAAATTCTAACTACATCATACGACAATTTATGGTTTGATTACAATTTTCATGCTTTAATCAAAAGCAAATTTAATTTTATACAAATTGTTGAATATAATCAAAAGCATTTTTTAAAATTAAAATCGCAGTAATAATAATAAATAATACTTTTACATAGCCAACACCTTGTTTGATAGCAAAATGAGCCCCAGTATATGACCCAGCAATCATGCTTGTAGCCATAATTAAGCCTATTACATAATCTACTTGTCCTAATACCATAAATAATACAAGCGCACCTATATTAGAAGCAAAGTTCAAAACTTTAGCATTTCCTGCAGCACTTAAAAAATCAAAACCAAAGACTAACAATACAAAAAGCATAAATGAACCTGTTCCCCCACCTACAAATCCATCATAAAAGCCGATTAATATAAAAAGTGCTGCAAATAGTATGGCTTTCTTAAATGTAAATTGAGTAAACGTACGTGTATTGCCCCAATCTTTTTTAAGTAATGTGAATATAAACACCGACGAAAGTGCAATAATGATTAAAGGTTTCAATATTTGTGACGGAACCATCGTTGCAATATATGCTCCACATGCAGATGCCAAAAATACAAAACCAAATAATTTGGCAACAACATATAAGTCCACTTTACCGGACCTTATAAACTTTATCGTACTAGTTAAAGAACCAAATGAACTTGCCAATTTGTTTGTACCTAAAGCCACAGATGGTGGTAGACCGATTGCTAATAATGCTGGCGTAGAAATTAAACCTCCACCCCCTACAACCGAATCTATAAACGCCGCGATAAAACCAAATAAAATTATGATTATAATCATCGTTAAATTCAAATCCATAGTTTAACATCCCCTTATGTTTAAATTTACTCTAGGATTTTATTTATAAAAAGTCGTTTATTAATTGGTTTGTTTGCTGTTCTTTAATAGTTTTATAATCACTTGTTATTTCAAGTGTTTCAATATTTTCAACAGCACGATTAATCATCTCTTCAAAATCAAAGACACTTTCATATTGAACTACCTTTTCAAAGTTTGGTTCGGTTACTGGATTTTTAGGGGTGAAAATTGTACAACAATCTTCAAAAGGTTGAATAGATGTTTCAAATGTACCAATTTCTTTCGATTTAATAATAATTTCTTCTTTATCGTAAGTTAATAAAGGGCGTAATACAGGGGTAGACGTTACATTATTAATTGCATACATGCTATGAAGTGTTTGACTTGCTACCTGCCCTAGGTTTTCACCATTTACAATAGCTAAAGCCCCTATTTGATGTACTAATTTATCAGCAACACGCATCATCATACGTCTCGTTGAAGTCATTGTATATCTTGGATGTACAACTTTATTTACCTGTTTTTGCAATTCTGTAAATGGTACAATATGCAATTTAATTGGTCCAACACGTTCAGCTAAAATACGTGTCAATTCAATAACTTTTTCTTTTGCTTGATCACTTGTAAATGGTGGACTATGGAAATGAATCGCTTCAATTGTTACACCACGTCTCATCACTTCCATCCCAGCAACTGGTGAGTCTATGCCTCCTGAAAGCATTAGCAACGTTTTACCACCTGTACCTACTGGTAAACCACCAGCACCAGCTACCACTTCTTCATACATATAAATTGCATCTAATCTAACTTCTACTCTAATTTCATGATCTGGTCGTTTAACATTCACTGAAATATTGTCGAAGTGCTTCAATACTGCACCACCCAATTCACGTTGTAATTCATACGTATCCATTGGGAAATTTTTATCGGCACGCTTCACATCAATTTTAAATGTGCTGTTTTCTTCAAATTGCTGCGCAAATTTAATTGCCGCTGCACTCATTGCCTCTAATGTTTTTTCTACTTTTAATACCGGACTAATAGATTTGATACCGAAAATTTTTGATAATCGATATGTTATTTCATTTATATCTGCATGGTCTTCAAGTTCAATATACATACGATCTCGTTTGCCTTTAACGACAAACCCATCAAGTCCTTTTAATGACTTATTTACATTATTTCTTAATTGATTTACAAATTTCTTTCTATTTGAACCCTTTAATGTTAACTCCCCGTATCTAACAAGCAAGTGATCATACTTCATTATTTTAGCAACTCCTTAATTTCCTCATAAATGATGATAAATATTTCTTTAAACCTTGCTATATCTTCTTTGGTTGTAGTAGCCCCAAATGATAATCTTATACTACCTTCAATAGACTTGTCTGATAATCCCATTGCAGCCAATACTTCATTTAATTTATTACGTTTAGATGAACAAGCACTTGTTGTAGAAATCATAATATCGTATTTTGAAAATGCATTAACTAATACTTCACCTTTTACACCAGGAAAACTAATGTTTAAAACGAATGGTGAACCTGAAGTTGAAGAATTAATATAAACTCCATGATATTTATTTAAAAATTGACGGACGTCATTATTTAACTCAGTAACAAATGCATTCAATGCTTCAAGGTTTTCACTTGCCATTTTCATCGCTTTAACCATAGCAATATCATTTGGCAAATTAACTGTTCCACTTCTAACGCCATATTCTTGACCGCCACCTTGAATGATTGGCTCAATATTTTGAATATGATTAACAAGTAAGACGCCTTGACCTTTTAACCCATTAAATTTGTGGCCACTTAAACTCACGCTATCTACATTTGTTAAATCCATAGCTACTTTACCAAACGCTTGAACCGCATCTACATGAAAATGTGCTTTAGGATAATTTTTTAACGTTTCAGCCATCTTTGGAATGGGTTGAATTTGACCTGTCACATTATTTACATACATACATGTTACTAAACCGACTTTATCGGACATTAAATCGTTAAAATGTTGCAAATCAATCGTGCCATCTTTTGTTACATCAACATATTTAACTTTAAAGCCTTCGCGCTCTTCCAAATATCTGACAACTTCTAAAACAGACGGATGTTCTAAAACAGATGTAATTATTTCTCTTGCTGTATCAAATTTACGATAAGCCACACCTTTAAGCGCGATATTGTTAGATTCCGTTGCACCACTAGTGAAAACAACATCATATGTCATATTAGTATTGACCATACCATTTATTTGAGCTTTTGCTTGCTGTAATAATTGATCTGCTTGCAAACCAGCTTTATGCGGACTATTAGGATTAACATACATTGATTGATTTACTTTCACATAAGTATCCAACACTTCATCAAATGCTTTCGTCGTTGCCGCATTATCTAGATATATCAAAATAAACACTTCTCTTTCATTAATCATCAATCGTTAAAATTGTTTTACTCAAGCATTATACTATTATCCGGCAAAAAATAAAGGTTATAGCGCAAAATAATCTTATTTCTACTTATTAAATAAGAATTAGACTATTTCACTCTATGCATACAGCTGTGGAACGATGCATTTTCGCTACCTACATTAATTCAACGATCACATTGAATGACATTTATCTTTAAACGATTGCTAAATTGATTCTCCCTATCATATATCCATATAAAAAAAGAAGCTAGACAACATACAGTTGGCTAACTCCTATCACTTCGTAAAATACGATTAAGTTTAATAAATGCTATTGCTTAATAACTTCTTCTTCAATATGTTTAGTGACACCTGGCTCAACACTTTCAAGAGCTTGCTCTGCAATTTCAATCGCACGCTTATAGCGATTATTTTTAAATAATCGTTCAGCTTCATTTAAGCTCTTATCAACATTGCTATAGTCCTTACGATATCTATTTCCATATTGAATTAATTTCTCTGCATAAACAGCATTAACAAGAACATCATTTGCTTCATCTTCAAATGTATTCATTTGAATCAAAATTTTAGATACTTTATCTTTTAACTGTTTAACGTGTATTGGACGTTCACTAAATTGTTCGTTAACATCACGAACTTCATGATCAATTTCATTTTTCATGATGATAAATCTTTCAGGAACACTTGTTAAGTTAGAAGCAAGTAATCGACGATACACTTCTTCTTTCTTCGATTGTACTCGTAACAGATTGTCTTCTGCTTCTGCTTCATCTTCACGTAATTGAATCAGATGATTTTGTAGCTTTTCTTGTTTGTCATTAATGACTGTGACATGATCTTCTAAATATTGTAAATTATCCTGAACCTCGCTATATCGTACAGCAGATTTAGACATTTCTTTTAAAATATCATCATATACAGAAATTAAACTTTGAATTTCATTTTCAAATTGACGAACACTTTGAGCATCAGATTCATTTATATAGTAGTTTTCACGTACATATTCAATTTCTGTTTGCAATGTATAATTCATGTCTTTAGCTTTGAATAAGTTATCCGTAATGATATCTTTTGTTTCTTCGACATCATTTTTAGCTTTAACTTCATGTTCAATTAAATCATACATGTCATCTAACTTATCATTGATATTAGCTAGCTTATCATTAGCTTCTTCTAATTCTAAGCGGCTAATTAATGGCTCAACGAAACTAAGCTCTGTTTTTAAGCTTTGTAATGTACTGTCTACTTTTACGTGATCCAGATCATACCCTTCAACTTTAAGATCACGGCAACCATATTTTAAATCTTGGAATTGACCAGGTAATTCTTTTTGAGTTTCTCTAATTAATTCTGGTATTTCTTCCATATAAGATCTTAGCTGTTTCATTTGTTCATTCAAGGCAGCTATATGGTTGTGCGCTTGTACATAATTACCATCAGCTTTTAGTACTTCATATTGCTCTAACCTTGGCTCGAATTTTTCAATTTCAGTTTCAAGAAGACTTGCTGCCTCACCAAATTGATGACGATTTGCTAAAACATCACGTTTCATTTCACGATAATCAACCTTACATTTGTCATATAATTCATCATTATCTTTGTATAACGCAATAATTTCATTTACATCTTCTAATTGTTGCTGATAGCTTTGTTCGTAACTATCCATCAACTCATTTGCATCATCAATTTCACTTTGAGATGCGTTGAAACTAAATTTATCTAATAAAGCCTCAGCATTATGGATTTTTTCTTCCACAGGAGCTAGATACTTATTTGTACTTTCTACGTTGTCCTTTTTCATTGCATCGTATTTCGTTTTTGTTTCACCTTTTAAATTCAACTTAGATAATTGTGCAAGGTTTTGATCAAAAGGTAACGTCTCAATTTCATTTTTACGTTCGATTGCTTTTTCAATAATTTGTCGTTTATTTGAACGTAAATAGAATAATACACCTACAGCAATCAATATAATCACAATTATTGCCAAAATGATATATAACACCATATGCTTCTCCTCCTAATTTATCATTACTATTATAACGTAATTTTGCTTAAGGATAAATTATAAAATGAATTTATTGCCATAATATTTTCGAAATTCTATACTATTATAAAATCTATGAAAATAAGAGGTTTTAAATATGACAACAATTAACCCAACAAACTACACATTATTAAAGAAACAAGCAGCAAGCCTTATTGAAGATGAACATCACATGATTGCTATTTTAAGTAACATGTCTGCCTTATTAAATGATAATCTAGATCAAATTAATTGGGTCGGCTTTTACTTATTGGAACAAAATGAACTTATACTTGGACCTTTCCAAGGACACCCAGCTTGTGTCCACATTCCAATTGGAAAAGGTGTATGTGGTACAGCCGTTTCAGAACGTCGTACACAAGTTGTAGCTGATGTCCATCAATTCGCAGGACATATCGCTTGTGATGCTAATAGTAAGTCTGAAATTGTCGTTCCAATTTTCAAAGATGATAAAATTATCGGTGTCTTAGATATCGATGCCCCTATAACGGATCGATTTGATGACAATGACAAGGAACATCTTGAAGCAATTGTTAAAATTATTGAAAAGCAACTCGCATAAAAGGACATCAGCATTTTCAATAAAGTGTTGACAGTTAGCAGGAAAATGTTACAATAAACTTTGTGTGAATTAACGAAAGTAGCAGTTGTATATTATTGAGCGCTATGTTGTTCCCAATGCGGACGTGTCACGTAACTGTCGCTATAAGGTGAAGACACATAAAACAATATATCTTAGTAAGCATGCAACACTCTTTTTTGTTTATTCATAACAACAAAAAAGAATTAAAGGAGGAGTCTTATTATGGCTCGATTCAGAGGTTCAAACTGGAAAAAATCTCGTCGTTTAGGTATCTCTTTAAGCGGTACTGGTAAAGAATTAGAAAAACGTCCTTACGCACCAGGACAACATGGTCCAAACCAACGTAAAAAATTATCAGAATATGGTTTACAATTACGTGAAAAACAAAAATTACGTTACTTATATGGAATGACTGAAAGACAATTCCGTAACACATTTGACATCGCTGGTAAAAAATTCGGTGTACACGGTGAAAACTTCATGATCTTATTAGCAAGTCGTTTAGACGCTGTTGTTTATTCATTAGGTTTAGCTCGTACTCGTCGTCAAGCACGTCAATTAGTTAACCACGGTCATATCTTAGTAGATGGTAAACGTGTTGATATTCCATCTTATTCTGTTAAACCTGGTCAAACAATTTCAGTTCGTGAAAAATCTCAAAAATTAAACATCATCGTTGAATCAGTTGAAATCAACAATTTCGTACCTGAGTACTTAAACTTTGATGCTGACAGCCTAACTGGTACTTTCGTACGTTTACCAGAACGTAGCGAATTACCTGCTGAAATTAACGAACAATTAATCGTTGAGTACTACTCAAGATAATACCGTTCAATACAAACACCCACAATTGTGGGTGTTTTTTTATTAATTTAAAAATGATAGATTCAAGATTATATGGAGCTCCCCTATTTTACAATCAACTTAGAATTTACAAGTCTTATTTGTTGAATAATCTATAATATTTCATCATTAGTTTTTAAAATTATCAATTGCGATATACGAAACCTCATCCCTCTATCAAATTACCATTCATCGTCTCACTTAATAAATAATTTCGGATTATCTGTAATTAATCCATCTACACCCATTTGTCTTAATTTTTCTCCAGTTTTCAATTTATTAACTGTGTATGGCATAACCTGTAATTGATGATGATGTGCTTCATCAACAAATTTTCTGGTCACTAATGCATAATTAGGATTAACATAACTAGCAATTTGAGCAATTCTTGAAAAGTTTGGCTTTTTATACCAATACTTACGTTTACTACAAAGCACACCTAATTCATATATACTGCCTAATGTGTTTAACTTTTCGATGCATTCGATATCAAAAGATTGTATAACTACTTGTGTCGCATCGACTTTCTTTTCTTCCAAAAATGCCAGCAATTTACATTCTATTCCTGGATATAAATTCGGACTTTTCAATTCGATCAATAGCTTTTTATCAAACTTTAAGCATAATGAAAGTACTTCATCTAACGTGGGTATTCGTTCTCCCTTAAAAGCAACATCTTTATAACTACCAAAATCAAATGATTTTAATTGCGATAATGTGTAATCAGCAATACGCCCCTTACCATCCGATGTTCTATCAATTGTTTCATCATGTATCACAACAAAATGTTGGTCTTTGGTCAAATGAACATCTATTTCTAACATAGCAACATTGAGTCCCATTACCTCTCGATAACCGACCATTGTATTTTCAGGAAAATCACTCGGCAATCCGCGGTGCGAAACAATTTGTAATTCATCTTTCAGTTTATTCAGAGTCATTGATAAGTCACCTTTCTGTTAAACTTTGATAAACTATTCTAAAATTAAACTATCACAATTATATTGGAGGTTAAAGCAATTGCATCAACATGACTTTAAAGTCCAAACTTCTTGGCAAGGTGGTCGTAACAATGTCGGAAACGTTCAAGGCGACATACTTTCAGAGAATATTTCAATACCTGCTTCTTTAGGTGGTGTTGGTATAGGAACAAATCCCGATGAAATGTTAGTATCAGCCGCTTCATCATGTTATATCATCTCATTAGCAGCTACTCTTGAACGTGCAAAGTTCACAGATATTTCAATTGAACAACAATCGATTGGAACAGCTTGTTTAAATAATGGAAAATTCAGTATGTCAAAAATTGTGCACCATCCTCACATTGAAATTCCAAGTGATCAAATAGCACAATTAGAAAAGCGATTACCAAAATTGATAACAATTGCAGATAATAATTGCATGATTTCAAATGCTGTAAGAAATAATGTGGACATAAAAATCTATCCCATCATTCAGGCCAAATAAAATCGTTAAGTGATAACATTTGTTCGACAATATAGCGTTATCACTTTTTTTAGGCTTTTAAATTTTCAGAAAATTTGCTAAAATAGTGAAATCTTATTTATAGGAGGCATATAAATGTATTATCATCAACCGTTGTTATTAACACCTGGCCCAACCCCTGTACCTGATGCCATTATGAGAGAAATTCAAGCACCTATGGTTGGTCATCGCTCTAAAGATTTTGAAGACATCGCACAACAAGCATTTCAAGGTCTAAAGCCAATATTTGGGAGTCAAAATGATGTACTTATTTTAACATCTAGCGGTACAAGCGTCTTAGAAGCTAGTATGTTGAACATTGTAAACCCTGAAGATCACTTCATTGTCATTGTTTCAGGTGCCTTTGGTAACCGATTTAAACAAATTGCACAAACTTATTACAAAAATGTGCATATTTATGACGTAACATGGGGAGAAGCTGTAGATGTCAAAGATTTCATCAATTACCTTTCAACTTTAAATGTTGAAGTTAAAGCAGTATTTAGTCAATATTGCGAAACATCTACGACAGTGCTACACCCTATTCACGAGTTAGGAAATGCCATCAATCAATTTAATAGTAATATTTATTTTGTAGTTGACGGCGTAAGTTGCATTGGTGCTGTTGATGTTGACATTAACAAAGATAAAATTGATGTACTTGTTTCTGGTAGTCAAAAAGCAATTATGTTACCTCCAGGATTAGCTTTTGTAGCTTATAGCCACCGTGCAAAAGAACGTTTCAAAGAAGTAACTACACCAAAATTTTATCTAGACTTAAATAAATACATTTCGTCACAAGCTGACAATTCTACACCGTTCACACCAAATGTGTCTTTATTTAGAGGTGTAAATGCATACGTTGAAACCGTAAAAGCAGAAGGTTTCAATCACGTAATAGCACGACACTACGCAATTAGAAATGCATTAAGAAGCGCCTTAAAAGCATTAGATTTAACTTTATTAGTCAATGATAAAGATGCATCTCCAACGGTTACGGCATTCAAACCTAACACAAATGATGAAGTGAAAATAATCAAAGATGAGCTTAAAAATCGCTTAAAAATAACAATTGCTGGTGGTCAAGGCCATCTTAAAGGTCAAATTTTAAGAATTGGTCATATGGGGAAAATTAGTCCTTTCGATATTTTATCGGTAGTTTCTGCTTTAGAAATTATTTTAACTGAACACCGTAAAGTTAACTATATCGGTAAAGGTATATCAAAATATATGGAGGTTATTCATGAAGCAATTTAATGTACTCGTTGCAGATCCTATATCAAAAGATGGTATCAAAGCATTATTAGATCACGAACAATTCAATGTAGATATTCAAACTGGTTTGTCCGAAGAAGCATTAATCAAAATTATACCTTCATACCATGCTTTAATCGTTCGTAGTCAAACTACGGTTACTGAAAATATCATAAATGCTGCTGATTCTTTAAAAGTAATCGCACGCGCCGGTGTTGGTGTAGATAATATTAATATTGATGCTGCAACATTAAAAGGTATTTTAGTTATTAATGCCCCAGATGGTAATACGATTTCAGCTACTGAACATTCACTAGCAATGTTATTATCAATGGCTCGAAATATTCCTCAAGCACACCAATCACTTACAAATAAAGAATGGAATCGAAATGCATTTAAAGGTACTGAGCTTTATCATAAAACATTAGGTGTCATTGGTGCTGGTAGAATTGGTTTAGGTGTTGCTAAACGTGCGCAAAGTTTCGGAATGAAAATACTAGCTTTTGACCCTTACTTAACGGATGAAAAAGCAAAATCTTTAAGCATTACGAAGGCAACAGTTGATGAGATTGCCCAACATTCTGATTTCGTTACATTGCATACACCACTAACACCTAAAACAAAAGGCTTAATTAATTCTGACTTTTTTGCCAAAGCAAAACCTAGTTTGCAAATAATCAATGTGGCACGTGGTGGTATTATTGATGAAAAGGCGCTAATAAAAGCATTAGACGAAGGACAAATTAGTCGGGCAGCTATCGATGTGTTTGAACATGAACCTGCAACTGATTCGCCTCTTGTTGCACATGATAAAATTATTGTTACACCTCATTTGGGTGCTTCAACAGTCGAAGCTCAAGAAAAAGTGGCAATTTCTGTTTCAAATGAAATCATCGAAATTTTAATTGATGGTACTGTAACGCATGCAGTGAATGCACCTAAAATGGACTTAAGCAATATAGATGATACTGTAAAATCATTTATCAATTTAAGCCAAACAGTTGGTGAATTAGCTATTCAATTAATGTACAATGCACCAAGCTCTATTAAAATTACGTACGGTGGCGACTTAGCCTCTATTGATAGTAGTTTATTAACACGTACAATTATTACTCATATTTTAAAAGATGATCTTGGTCCTGAAGTCAATATTATCAATGCTCTAATGCTGTTAAATCAACAACAAGTGACATTAAATATTGAAAATAATAAAGCAGAGACAGGTTTTAGTAACTACTTAGAGGTAGAACTATCAAACGATAGCGATTCCGTTAAAGTTGGCGCTTCTGTCTTTACAGGTTTCGGTCCAAGAATTGTTAGAATTAATAATTTTTCTGTAGACTTAAAGCCAAATCAATATCAAATTGTGTCATATCATAATGATACTCCAGGTATGGTAGGTAAAACTGGCGCATTGTTAGGTAAATACAATATCAACATTGCATCTATGACTTTAGGTAGAACTGAAGCGGGCGGAGATGCGCTAATGATTTTATCCGTTGATCAACCTGTTTCAAACAATATAATTGATGAACTTAAACAAGTTGGTGAATACAATCAAATTTTCACAACTGAATTGACGGTACAGTCATAAACAATTTATGTAAATTCAAAATGCCAAGAAGACATTGGATTACTTCCATTGCTTCTTGGCATTTTTTCATTATTAATTTCATTGTAACTCAATATGAAACCTTTGGTTCAATCATTCACTTCAAGTTATGCTGTCAAACAACAATCAAATTACAAATTATCTAGTACACCTCTAAGTTCACCTAAATGATTAATAACATAGTCGGCATGATGCGCTTCTAACTCACTTGCAGCATCCTTACCTTTTAAACCTGTTAATGTTCCAATAAACGTTGCACCTATTTTTTGAGCACTTAATAAGTCAGCTAACGAATCGCCTACTATAAATACGTCATCTTTATTTACAATGTTATCTTGCTTATTGATATAAGATTCATATTTATCGCGATTATTACCATATAAAGCTGCGATATAACTAAAAGGATTCGGCTTTCCTAATGGTCGTGCTTGCGGATACATATTCTCTGCTTCTAAAACATCACTTGCTGTTGCAATAAAATCAGCTTCAAAATATGGTAACAATCCTAAATTTTCAAATGGCACAACAGTCTCAGTATAAGGACGACCTGTTGCAATACCTAATTCGAAACCAGCACCTTTTAAATCATTCAGAAGTACCTTAACTTCATCTACTGGTCTCAAAATAATTTCTTGATAAATATAACCTGTCTTAAAAGTAGTTCGTGCTATTTTCTTTTCAACCTCTTCATACAACTTCGATCCTAAATACCATTCTTGATAAACTTCTTGCGCTAACGTCCATAATGCACCCTTCAAACTAAATAAATTAGCATCCGAAACATGTAACTCTGTTGTTGCAAACTCTTCCAAAGCAGCATAAATATTATTTTTACCAACTTTTACATTATCCAAAAATTGTAAAGGTAGTTGTTCATTTAAATTAAAACGGTCTGCTAAGTTTGTGCTTATATTTTGCAACTTCAATTCGACAGGCTCATCTTGATACATGAATGCCTCAATTTCATCATGTGATAACTTTTTCAAAATATCAATTAAATGAATACTAAAAACGATAAATAACATATCCCAATTTGAATTCAGCCCTAGCGATTTTAATTTGTTTAAAATCTTATCTTTTTGAAAAATTCGATTCCTAATGTCTTGTATATCGTTATCAGTCAAAGTTTCCCAATCTATATGTGAATGAAGACCTAAATAACACTTATCCATTAATAATTCATATACCGTTAATGCAGAGACATCGAAACAACGTTCTTCACTTAAAAAAACGCCATCAACATCAAATAAAATTTTCTTCACAATCCCCACTCCATTTCTGAAAATTCAGATATAAATCATTCTACTATTTGACTAAAAAAAGCGCAAACCCTATTGAAGTTAGATTTGCGCTTTAGTTGATTAAATTTTATAAATGTTTTTCAATTTCATCAGCAACCTGCTGTACGTGTGTACCGACAATAACTTGAGTTGAATGTTTGCCATTAACAGTAACACCAACTGCACCGGCGTTTTTAATCTTCTGTTGATCAATAATAGATGTGTCTTTTAACTCTAGACGCAACCTTGTTGCACAATTGGTTAAATTAACAATATTCTCTTGACCACCTAAACCTTCTAATATTTGTATAGCATGATTATGATATTTACTTTGTTTAATATCATTTTCACCAGGAGCAATATTATCTTTTACAACTGTTGGATCAACTAATTCATTTTCACCTCTACCAATCGTATTTAAGTTAAATACTTGGATGACTACACGGAAAATCACATAGTATAAGATGAAGAATACAACACCTTGAACAAGCAACATCAATGGATGATTTGATACCGGATTAATTAGTGATAACACATAATCTATCAAACCTGCACTAAATGAAAATCCAGCTGTCCAATGGAATGTAGCTGCGATAAATAAAGATAATCCTGTTAATAACGCATGAACAACATATAAGATTGGCGCAACAAACATAAATGCAAACTCAATCGGCTCTGTAACACCAACGAAAAATGCTGCAACTGAACTCGCTAGGAACCAACCGTAAACTTGTTTTTTCTGAGTAGTTTTAGCTGTATGATACATTGCTAACGCAGCCGCTGGAATACCGAACATCATGATTGGGAAGAATCCCGCTTGATAGCGTCCTGTAATACCTTTTATAGCATCTTTGCCACTTTGGAATTTACCAATATCATTAATACCAATCGTATCAAACCAGAACACACTATTCAGTGCATGATGTAATCCTGTAGGAATTAATAATCTGTTGGCAACACCATATACGAAAGCACCAAATGATCCTAAACCAACTATAGATTCACCAAATTTTACAATCCATGAATAAAGTAGTGGCCATAAAAATAACAATATGACAACTAAAAATGTACAGTAAAATGCAGTCATAATTGGAACTAAACGTTTACCACTAAAAAATGATAATGCTAATGGTAATTCTGTTTCACTAAACTTATTGTATGCATAAGCTGCTATTAAACCTATTACAATACCTACAAAGACATTGCCATTATTCATCTTTTCAAAAGCTGAATTTATTTCAGAAGCTTTCATTCCTAATAAAGGCGCTAATTTCATTGGTGATAATACAACTGTAACTAAAAAATATCCTAACGCAGCTGCAAGCGCGACTGCACCATCATTTTTCTTTGCCATTCCTATAGCTACACCAATTGCAAATAAAATACCTAATTGCTCTAAAATCGTAGTACCTACCGTAGTAAAGAACATTGCGATTTTCGGCGCCGCATGAAGTGCATTTAACGTATTACCAATTCCGGCAATAATTGCTGCAGCCGGTAAAATGGCAACTGGTAACATTAACGAACGCCCTAAATTTTGGAAAAATTTATACATTGAATGTCATCCTTCTTAAAATAAGGTAGAAATATAAAGATTACTAATGTAACTAGAATAACTACTTCGATACTCCGTTATAGTCACCTAGGCTTACTAACCAGCTATATTTCTACCTCAAGTTATTTTATAAACTTTTTACAATTTCATGCAATTCTTGTTGTAACTTTGCTGTTCGTGTTTCAATCTCTTTTGTAATATAATCGATACGCTCGTTTCGTTTTAAATCTTTAGGTAAATCGTTAATATCGATTGGTTTACCGATATTTATGTATGCTTGTCCTGTTAAAAGACCATGAATCTTAGTAGGACCAACATAAGCAACAGGTAATATTGGTGACTTACTTAACATTGCAATTGTTGAAGCACCACGTTTCAAAGGTGCACCTTCTTGCGATGTGCGAGAACCTGTTGGGAAGATACCAACTGTCTTATTATCTTTCAACAAATTGATTGGGCGTTTTAAAGTACTAGGTCCTGGATTTTCACGATCTACAGGAAATGCATTTAAAGACGTTAAAAATTTACCAATCCATTTATTTTTGAATAATTCTTTTTTAGCCATATAATGAATTTGATTAGGATATAATGCCATACCTAGCATAATGACTTCGTTATAACTTTCATGCGTACAAGTTACGACATATTTACTATCCTTAGGAATATTATCTTTACCGATTACGTATAATGATTTTGACATTTTAACTAAAATGAAATTCAAAATCTTACTAATCACTGAATACATTGTGCCACCTACTTAACTTATTTGTTTATAACAACTAGATTTTATCACTATATTTTTACTAGAACAAGATAGTCTGAAAATACATCTAAAGTTGTATAGTGTATTACTAGCAATAATTATAAAAAAAAGACATAATTAAAGCATATATAAATCATATAATGGAGGTTAAGTATGTCAGATTTTAATCATACAGATCATTCTACAACAAACCATAGCCAAACACCTAGATACAGAAGACCTAAATTTCCATGGTTTAAAACAGTCATCGTTGCATTGATTGCTGGAATCATTGGTGCACTTCTAGTACTTGGTATAGGCAAAGTATTAAATAGTACAATTTTAAATAAAGATGGTTCAACTGTCCAGACAACAAATAATAAAGGTGGCAATCAATTAGACGGTCAAAGCAAGAAATTCGGTACCGTTCATGAAATGATAAAATCTGTCTCCCCTACAATTGTTGGAGTTATTAACATGCAAAAAGCATCAAGTGTAGACGACTTATTAAAAGGCAAATCATCTAAACCATCTGAAGCCGGAGTAGGTTCAGGTGTCATCTATCAAATAAACAACAATTCAGCTTATATCGTTACAAACAATCATGTTATTGATGGCGCAAATGAAATTAGAGTCCAATTACATAATAAAAAACAAGTTAAAGCGAAATTAGTTGGTAAAGATGCAGTAACTGATATTGCTGTACTTAAAATTGAAAATACAAAAGGTATTAAAGCGATTCAATTCGCCAACTCTTCAAAAGTACAAACTGGTGATAGCGTATTCGCAATGGGTAACCCATTAGGATTACAATTTGCTAACTCTGTAACATCTGGTATCATTTCAGCAAGTGAACGTACTATTGACGCTGAGACAACTGGTGGCAATACAAAAGTCAGCGTTCTTCAAACAGATGCTGCTATTAACCCAGGTAACTCAGGTGGCGCATTAGTAGATATTAATGGTAATTTAGTTGGTATTAACTCAATGAAAATTGCTGCGACACAAGTTGAAGGTATCGGGTTTGCCATTCCAAGTAATGAAGTTAAAGTAACAATTGAACAACTTGTAAAACATGGTAAAATTGACCGCCCTTCGATTGGTATTGGTTTAATTAATTTGAAAGATATTCCTGAAGAAGAGCGCGAGCAACTTCATACTGATAGCGAAGACGGTATTTATGTCGCAAAAGCTGATAGTGATATTGATCTTAAAAAAGGTGATATTATTACAGAAATTGATGGCAAGAAAATTAAAGATGATGTTGATTTAAGAAGCTATTTATATGAAAATAAAAAACCTGGTGAATCAGTCACTGTTACCGTTATCCGTGATGGTAAAACAAAAGAAGTTAAAGTGAAATTAAAACAACAAAAAGAACAACCAAAACGTCAAAGCCGATCAGAGCGTCAATCACCTGGCCAAGGCGATAGAGATTTCTTTAGATAATTTACAGACAGAAAAGTACATTAAGAGCCTACTCATATTCATTCCTAAGAATGTAATGAGTAGGCTCTAATTTATTTAGCTATGCAATTATATTTATTGATAGTTAACCATGAAGTATTTTTTCTTACCGCGACGAATAATCGTAAATTCGCCATCAATTTTATCTTCTGGTGCTAAAGCATAACTAACATCTTGTTGTCTCTCACCATTAATATAAATCGCACCATTGTTAACATCTTCACGTGCTTGTCGTTTAGAAGGAGAAATGCCTGTTTCAATAAGGACTTCAACGATATTTGTTGTGTTATTTGATAATGTCACTTGAGGCACATCTTTAAATCCATCTTTTAATTCTTTCGCTGATAATGATTTTAAATCACCACTAAATAATGCTTGTGAAATACGGATAGCATCATTTAATGCATCTTCACCATGAATAAATTTAGTTACTTCTTCAGCTAATGTTTTTTGAGCTTCACGTAAATGCGGTGCTTCATTTTTAGATTGTTCTAAGCGATCAATTTCTTCTTTTCCTAAGAAAGTAAAGTATTTTAAGAATTTAATTACATCTTCGTCTGATTGATTAATCCAGAATTGATAAAATTCATAAGGACTTGTTTTTTCAGCATCTAACCAAACAGCACCTGACTCAGATTTACCAAATTTCTTACCATCTGATTTAGTTACAAGCGGAATAGTTAAACCGTATGCGTCTGTTTGACCATACATACGACGCATTAATTCAATACCACTTGTGATATTACCCCATTGATCTGATCCACCTACTTGAATCTTACAATTCAATTCTCTATTCAAATGACCGAAATCAATAGCTTGTAAAATCGTGTATGTAAATTCTGTATATGAAATACCATGTTCTAAACGACTTTGAATTGAATCTTTACCTAACATGTAATTAACACCGACGTATTTACCATAGTCACGTAAAAAGCTAATTAATGAAATTTGTCCTAACCAGTCTCTATTATTAACAAGCACTGCACCATGGTCTGTTCCAAATTCAAAAATATTATGCATTTGCTTACTAATACCTTCGATATTTTTATCTACTTGTTCTTCTGTTTGTAGCACACGTTCTTCTGATTTACCCGATGGATCACCAATCATACCTGTACCACCGCCAATTAAAACGATAGGACGATGTCCATGTTCTTGAAATCTTCTTAATGTTAAAAATGGTAGTAAGTGACCAATGTGTAAGCTATCTGCCGTTGGATCAGCACCGCAGTATAACGTCACTTGTTCTTTATTTAATAAATCTTCAATACCTTGTTCATCAGTTTGTTGATAAATAAGACCTCTCCATTTTAAATCTTCAATTAATACATTCGTCATTATTATTTCCTCCTATTTATAATTATTTAGTGAATACTTGTTAAAATACTTTAAAGCTTTTTGAACGTAAAAAAACCCTTACAACAAATATGTAAGGGCGCGATTGCACGTTACCACCAAACTTAAACATAATCATAAGATAATGTTCACTCTATTAATGATACGTTCATTAATAAACGTAGGACATGTTAGTTATAAAGGTGTATTCATATTATTAAAAACACTAGTTCACAGCGACCACTAGCTCTCTGATGATTTCAAATAATATTACTTGTCCTTTTATCCTATTCTTTATGCATTTTCCCTAATTATAATTAACGTTAAAATAAAAGTCAAATTGCTTAAATATGGTATACTATACGTAATTTAGGAGGTTAAAGATGACGAATCAAGACAACAATCATCAATTGAATCATCGTATATATCATTTTGAAAAGATATATAAAGCTATCAAACATGTCATTGTTTTTATATTTATGATTTTCATTGCCATCGTTGCTATCGCTGTGATTGCGATGTCTTTATATTTTCATCATTTAACTAAAACGTCCGACTCATTATCAGATGATGCTTTAATAAAAAAAGTTCGACAAATACCTGGCGATGAATTATTAGATCATAATAACAAAAATTTGTTATATGAGTATAACCATTCTCAAAACTCACTCATTATAGGCCCTAAAACATCAAGCCCAAATGTCATTAAAGCATTAACGTCATCTGAAGACACTTTATTTTATAAACATGATGGCATCTTACCAAAGGCGATTTTAAGAGCAATGATACAAGATATTTTTAATACTAATCAAAGTTCAGGTGGTAGCACAATTACACAACAACTTGTTAAAAATCAAGTTCTTACCAACGAAAAAACATATAGTAGAAAAGCAAATGAACTTCGCCTAGCAATTAGATTAGAACACCTACTCTCAAAAGATGAAATTATATATACATATTTAAATATAGTTCCCTTCGGTAGAGATTATAATGGCGCTAATATTTCCGGAATTGCATCCGCTTCATATAGTTTATTTGGTATTCCACCAAAAGATTTATCAATTGCACAATCTGCATACCTTATCGGTTTGTTGCAAAGCCCATATGGCTATACACCCTACGAAAAAGATGGAACGTTAAAATCAGATAAAGATTTGAAATATAGTATTCAAAGACAACATTATGTATTAAAGCGTATGTTAATCGAAGATCAAATCACTGAAAAAGAATACAACGACGCATTAAAATATGATATTAAATCACATTTGTTAAATCGAAAAAAGCGTTAATTGATGTTCACTTTTTAAAGTAACCACAACAATGCATCCAGATATTAAAAACAGCAGTAAGATTATTTTCAATTAGAAAATTTCTCACTGCTGTTCTTTATTTTAAATACTCTAAAGGAAAGCCATTAAACCAATCAATAGTTTATAATTTAATTGCTTTCACATTGTCTACAAAGTTAATCATACATATGCTATATCCAGTTAATTATTTAGATTCTTTTCTGAATTTAGGAATGAATAAAGCTAACATACCTAGTAACGCATATAAGCCCCACCATGATTGGCTTGAAGTTGTTTCTCCAGTTTTTGGTAGCATTTTAGATTGACTAAGTTTGTTTTCTTTCGATGGTGTGCCGGCCTTTTCTTTTGTTTTCACTGTTTTGTCTACAGTTTTATGAATATCATTCGATGGATGTTCGGTTGTTTTTTTGTAAGTAACTTTGTCTGTATTATTATAATTTTGTCTCACACCATCAAGCTTTGCTGCTTTTCCAGTATGATTTTTATCGGCAATATGAGCAAGCTGTATGACTTTGTCTTTATTTTTATTAGAGTCTTTATCAGTATCGACATTAGATGACATACCAACGCTATTATCAACACCCTTATCAGTGTCTTTAGCAATTTGAGTATCCATTTCTTTTAAATCATACTTATCGAAGTGAGTGTTACCCGACATATCGGATAAATGATCAACATCATGATGCGCATCTTTGTCAACACTACTATCAGTATCTTTAACCATGTCAGACTCTGGTTCTATCAAATCTACTTTATCAGTTGCCTCACTTGGAGTTGTTTCAATACTGTTATTTGTAGCTGTATCCGTTGCAGTAACATTATCTTCTTGTCCTGTTTGTACATTTAGCGGTTCACTCGTGTTATTTTGTGATGTGTCATCATCTTGTGTCTTGATATCCTGATTTATAATTCTGACATGATATTGACCTTCATAACCAATGTTTGCCACAACTACTTTAACAATCGCATTGTAAACTGCTTTGTCAGGTATATATGGGAAAATCAACGTTCTAGAATTATTTTTAGTATCTTTAGAAACAGTTGTGACACGTTTACCTTCTACAATTAAATCTTTCCAGTAACTGTCATCCTTTGTTTTCATCACTACATATTTTTGACCATTTAAAGTTGCTGTATAGAATGGATGTTCAACAAATCCATCCATGACTGACTCACTATTTTCTTCACTTTCAAAAACAACAAAATGAGCCTCTTGTACATCTGTTAATTGATCATTAGTAGGTGTAACATTTTCAAATTCTGTCACTGCAGACTTAACTTGATCGGCTAACTCAACTCTCGTTTGGTCTAATTTCTTTTTATATTCTGCTTTATATTTTTCCGGCAATTTCTCTTGTAATTTTTCTAATTCATAAACTTGTCTTTCTAACGTTTTGGCTTTGTGATACGGAGCTAATAATTTTTGTAAATTGTATGTTTCCTCATCCACATAGTCGTCTGGGTTATTAGTAATAGGCTGTGCAAAGACCATTAGCGTATAATCATAGTCTTCATGGATGTTCTCACCATATTCAATAGATGACACAATTTTAACTTCTCTCGTACCATTAGATACTGGGAAACGAATATAGGCATAATCTTTATCAGAATCATATGATACTAATTCGACTGGTAACTTTTTGTCACCTTCATAAACTTCAAATTTCTTCCATGTTGAAGCTGTCTTTAAACCTAATTCAATTATTGGTCCTGTTTTTGTAAAAATGACAGTTGCTGGTTCAACAGTACTAGCATAATGATAGAACTGTCTTTCACCTTTATCATTTTTCATTTGAAAATCAATTGGTCGCCAATTATCAGCTGTATGTTCTTTATCGATGATAGCCGGGTTTTTAATTGCATCTTGTAGCGATTCATCTGCTGGTGGATACTGTTGATTAACATCCGACTGATTACTTGACTCATTCGTTTTATCGTTAGTATTACCATTAGAATTTGTTTCATGAGCTGGTTGGCTTGACGCTTGATCTGCATTCGCAGACGATTTTGGTTGTGCAGGTTGACTCATATCGGTCGTTGCCTGCGGTTGATTATTAGCATTGTTGGTCGTTGATGTATTTTGATTAGATGTATTCGTATTTGTTTGATTACTTGCATCTGAACTTGATTGATCATTCGTTGCTAATGCATCATTTGTATCTGATTTTACAAGTGAAGGATCGTTATAAATAGGTTTAGCAAATACTAATTTAGTATAATCATAATTTGTTTCAGGTTCATCATCAATTTGAGTTGAAGAGACAATTTTCAGCTCTTGCGTACCATCTGAAACAGGGAATCGAATATAGGCATGGTCTTCTGGAACAGGACTATACGATACAAGTCTCACTGGCAATTTTTGATTGTTTTCATAGACTTCAAACTTCTTCCATGTTGAAGCAGTATTGATGTCTAATTCAACCTCTGCTTTCTTTTTAGTGTAATATACATCTGCTGGATCTTTGATACTGAAAAAGTGATAGTACTGCGTTTCATTGTTTTTATCTAATAATTGAAAATTAACTTGTTCTCTTGGACCAATATCATGTTCTTTATTTTCTACTGCAGGATTTTTAATTGCATCTTTAAGTGATTCATCCGCTGCAGGATAGGTTTTCGCAGTGTTTGCTGGTTGAGTAGCAGGTTGTGTTTGATTTGTATCCTTTGGTGGCTGAGTTGTAGTTGCATTATTATTTTGATTTTCCGAGATTTTATCTGAAGTATTTGTATTTTCTGCTGCTTGCGCTTGATGTTGAGAAGTAATTAAAAATAGTGTACTGACAATGACCGATGCAACGCCTAGAGTTGATTTTCTAATAGAATAGAAAGACCTTAATTTTGGGTGATGTTTGTTCATGTTGTTAACAACTCCTATAAGATAGTATTTAATTGATAATAATTATCAATATCAATTATTAGTGTTAATTGTAGCGCACCCCAATTAAATATTGCAACCTATTTTATCAAATTTTTTTAATATGAATATTCATTGTATCGCTTTCCTATTCTTCAAGCCCACTTTTTATCTTCGAACACATTAATTAACTACCTTCAAACATTGCCGTTAGATTTGCCAAATTGAATCTATTTTTAGCACAGCAAAAAACCGAACTGCTGAAATAATGCATCTCCAACAGTCCGGTCTATTAAACTATTTACTTATCTTTATTAAACAATTGCCATGATATATTAGAATAACCCAATTGCATGACCATCGTCAGTAACATCCATGTTTAATGCTGCTGGTTTTTTAGGTAAACCAGGCATAGTCATGATCGCACCTGTCAATGCTACGATAAATCCTGCACCTGTTTTCGCTTCTAATTCACGAATTGTAATTTCAAATCCTGATGGTGCACCTAACAACGTTTGATCATCTGAGAATGAATATTGTGTTTTCGCCATACATACTGGGTAATTATCCCAACCATTTTCTTTAAATTGTTTTAATTGTTTTTGCGCTTTACTGCTAAACGTTACTTTTGAACCACCATAGATTTCAGTCACAATCTTTTCAATCTTTTGCTCTAATGGTAATTCTAATTCATATAAAGGTTTAAATGAATTAGGTTGATCAATGACTTCTAATACTTCATTTGCTAAGTCAACGCCACCTTTACCACCTTTTTCCCAAACTTCAGTTAAGGCAATTCGTACGTTATTTTCTTTAGCCCAAGATTTTACATATTCTACTTCTGCATCGGTATCATGTATAAATGCATTAATTGCAACAACCGGTTCTACACCGAATTTTTTAATATTATTAACATGACGCTCTAAATTAACAATTCCTGCTTTTACTGCTTCTACATTTTCTTCTTTTAAATTATCTTTTGCTACACCACCATGCATTTTTAATGCACGAATCGTTGCTACAACTACAACTGCTGCTGGGTCGAATCCAGCTTCACGTGCCTTAATGTCCATGAATTTTTCAGCGCCTAAGTCTGAACCAAATCCAGCTTCCGTTACAACGATATCAGCTAAATCACGTGCTGTTTCAGTTGCTAAAATTGAGTTACAACCGTGTGCGATATTCGCAAATGGTCCACCATGAACTAATGCTGGTGTCCCTTCAATTGATTGTACTAAGTTTGGTTTAATTGCATCTTTTAAAATCATTGCAAGTGCACCTTGCACTTTTAAATCTGCAACTGTAACTGGCTTGCGATCTCTAGTGTAACCAATAGTAATACGACTAATTTTATCTTTTAAGTCTTTAATACTTCTACTTAAACATAAAATCGCCATAATTTCAGACGCTACTGTAATATTAAAGCCATCTTCACGTGGTACACCATTTGTAGGTCCACCTAACCCAACGTTTACATGTCTAAGTGCACGATCATTCATATCTAATACACGTTTCCATTCAATACGTCTTTGATCGATTCCTAATTCATTACCTTGGTGAATATGATTATCTATAAACGCAGACAATGCATTATTAGCAGTTGTAATCGCATGGAAATCCCCATTAAAATGTAAGTTGATATCTTCCATTGGTAAGACTTGCGCATAACCACCACCAGTTGCGCCACCTTTAATACCGAAAGTTGGTCCTAAGGCAGGTTCACGTAACGCTACCATAACATTCTTCTTCAACTCATGAAATGCGTCAGCTAAACCAACAGTAACTGTTGATTTACCTTCACCTGCTGGTGTTGGACTCATCGCAGTTACTAAAACAACTTTCCCTTTGCTATCTCTTGGCGTAATTTTATTAATGTCGATTTTAGCTTTGTAATGACCATAAGGTTCTAATGCATCCTCTGAAATGCCTACCGATGCAGCAATATCCTTAATTGGTTGTAGTGTTGATTGATTCGCAATATCTAAATCTGATAAATGAGTCAACTTTTTTCGCCCCTTTTTGTTTAATTTATGCATTTTAAATATGTAAGTTGTAGCTAAGAAATTTTTACTTACATTCATATAATAACGAACTGTTAAAAACTTGTCGACTAAATCGGGTTAGCGCTTTCATTTTTGCAATAAATTCACTTATTAAAGTTTTGTATTATACAACTTTTAGCGCTTGATACTATTGATAACTATATTTTTCTATTATTTAAAATAGTCATCTTTCAAAGGTCATATTAAAAATAAAAAGCAATATAAAGATATACCATTATTGTTATGTCATCATTTTCAAATGCTTTCTACGAAATGATATGACACAAGTTAACAGCTCTTTATATTGCTTATCATAAAGTAAACTAATATTTAAACATTAATATGAAATATGTTGTCTCCCTTTATTCTTCGAAAGAAATCTTCAATAACATTCATGTCATTATTCCATTGTACTTAAATCCCCTGCATCTAAATTTAATTCCCAAGCTTTTAATACACGTCTCATAATTTTACCTGAGCGTGTTTTAGGTAATTTATCTTTAAATTCGATTTCACGTGGTGCTGCATGTGCCGACAAACCTTCTTTAACAAATAAACGAATTTCTTCTTTTAATTCGTCTGTTGGTTCATATCCTTTTCTCAGTGCAACAAACGCCTTAATTATTTCACCGCGAACCGGATCAGGTTTACCAATAATTCCTGCTTCGGCAACTGCTTCGTGTTCAACCAATTTAGACTCAACCTCAAATGGTCCAACTCGTTCACCAGCTGTCATAATTACATCATCAACACGTCCTTGGAACCAGAAGTAACCATCTTCATCTTTATATGCCGAATCACCAGATACATACCAGTCTCCAATAAAATATGACTTATATTTTTCTGGATTCTTCCAGATACGATACATCATTGATGGCCAGCCTTTTTTTATAGCAAGGTTGCCCATTCGATTTGGTGGTAATTCATTACCTGCATCATCGATAATTGCAGCTTGAATACCAGGTAATGGTTTGCCCATTGAGCCAAGCTTGACGTCCATCGTTGGATAGTTAACAATCATATGTCCACCTGTTTCTGTCATCCACCAAGTATCTAACACCGTTAAACCGTATACTTTTTTCGCCCATTTTATAACTTCAGGATTTAAAGGCTCACCTACTGATAGAATCGAACGTAACGATGACAAGTCATATTTCTCAACAATATCGTCACCAGCACTCATTAACATTCTTAAAGCTGTTGGTGCCGTATACCAAATCGTCACTTTAAAATCTTCAATCATACTATACCACTGTTCTGGTGAAAAGCGACCACCAGCTATACAATTTGTAGCGCCATTTAACCATGGTGCAAAAATACCATAAGATGTTCCTGTAACCCAACCTGGATCTGCTGTACACCAATAAACATCATCTTCTTGTAAATCTAATACATATTTTCCAGAAATATAATGCACTAACATTGCTTGTTGAACATGCAATACACCTTTAGGTTGCCCAGTAGAACCTGATGTATAATGTAAAATCAAACCATCATCCGACTTTAACCATTCAATGTCAAATTCATCGCTAGCAGTTTCCATCAAACTAATAAAGTCTATGTAATTGTCTTCTACATTCTCATCTACAACAACAATTTTTTTCAAGTTCGGTAATTTATCTACAGGTACTCGAGGTAACAATGCCTTATTAGTAATTAACACTTTAGCTTCACTTTTCTCTAATCTATCCGCAACTGCCTTTTCCATAAATGCTTCAAATAACGGCCCAACAATTGCACCAATTTTTAAAACACCTAACAACGCAAAATATAGTTCAGGTGTACGCGACATAAATATAAATACTCTGTCACCTTTGTCAACTTCTGCATGTTCAGACAAAACATTCGCTGCTTTATTAGATAACCGTTGCATATCTTTATAAGTATACGATTCTTTTCTGTGCTCATCTTTGTAATTTAACGCTATTTTATCCCCTGATCCTTGATCTACATGGCGATCTATACATTCATATGCCATGTTCATTTTTCCAGTTTCACTCCAAGAAAATGCTTGTTCTACGTCTTTCCAATCAAAAGTATTATATGTTTCTTCATAATCTTTAAGATTATGTTTGCCTTGCGCTCCTTTATATACTTCGACTTTCATTTGAAACTCCCCCTTTGTTATGTGAAAACGCTTTCTTTCTCAATATTATACATAACATTTCTAATTATTCAAAATTTTTACTTTTATCCTTTTTCTAGTATTAATTATTGTAAATTTTCTATATAATGAATTTAATACAATCACGACGTCGATTGAGGAGTTGAAAATATGAATCATTTAAAGACGTATCAATCCGAAGATTATTACATTCATGACAAGCAATTTGTTATTGAAGGTCCTTTAACACACGAAGATTTGAAAGCGCTTACTTTCGATGCGCATTTAACCACATTTAGAGACGCTGAAGATCAGTATGAAGCTTTGTTAGAAATTACAACATTACCAGAAGGTAGAATTTATGTTGCTCGCCAAGATCAACTCATTGTGGGTTATGTCACTTTCCACTATCCTGATGAAATTGAGCGCTGGTCTACAGGTAACCTTCCATATTTAATCGAATTGGGGGCAATTGAAGTCAGCATCAATTTTAGGCAATTACAACTTGCAGAAAAGCTGATACAACTTAGCCTTTCTGCACCAGAATTCGAGGATTATATCGTTATAACTACAGAGTATTACTGGCATTGGGATTTAAAAAATTCAAAGTTAGATGTATTTGACTATAAAAAATTAATGCAGCGGTTAATGGCAACTGGTGGACTTGAAATATTCGCTACAGATGATCCAGAAATAACAAGTCATCCAGCTAATTGTTTAATGGCAAGAATTGGCAAAAATATTACATTAGAACAGCAACAAGCGTTTGATGATATTCGTTATATGAATCGGTTTTTCTTTTAATTTTTGGAATATCGGAGGGATTATATGCAACAACATTTATCAAAAACTGCATATGTTTATTCAGATAAGTTATTACAATATCGATTTCATGACCAACATCCCTTCAATCAAATGCGTTTAAAATTAACAACAGAGCTACTTTTGAATGCAAATTTATTGTCTCCAGAACAAATAGTACAACCTAGAATTGCAACAGATGACGAATTAATGTTAATTCATAAATATGATTACGTCGAAGCTATTAAGCATGCTTCACATGGCATTATCAGTGAAGATGAGGCTAAGAAATATGGATTAAATGATGAAGAGAATGGTCAATTTAAGCATATGCACCGCCATAGTGCCACAATTGTTGGAGGCGCTTTAACTTTAGCAGATCTTATTATGTCAGGCAAAGTATTAAATGGTTGTCACTTAGGTGGAGGTTTGCATCACGCTCAACCTGGTCGAGCAAGTGGTTTTTGTATATACAATGATATTGCAATTACCGCACAATACTTAGCTAAAGAATACAACCAACGCGTTTTAATCATAGATACCGATGCACATCATGGAGATGGTACACAATGGAGTTTCTATGCCGATAACCATGTTACTACTTATTCTATCCATGAAACCGGAAAATTTCTTTTCCCAGGCTCTGGTCACTATACTGAGCGCGGTGAAGATATCGGCTATGGACACACTATTAATGTCCCACTTGAACCGTATACAGAAGATGCATCATTTTTGGAGTGTTTTAAATTAACAGTTGAGCCTGTCGTAAAGAGTTTTAAACCTGATATTATTCTAAGCGTAAATGGTGTCGATATACATTATCGTGATCCACTAACTCATCTAAATTGTACGTTACATTCATTATATGAAATTCCATATTTTGTAAAATATTTAGCTGATACTTATACGAATGGAAAGGTAATTATGTTTGGTGGCGGAGGCTACAATATTTGGAGAGTCGTACCACGTGCATGGAGTCATGTATTCTTAAGTTTAATTGATCAACCAATTCAAAGTGGTTATTTACCGTTAGAATGGATTAATAAATGGAAACATTATTCATCTGAATTATTACCTAAAAGATGGGAAGATCGTTTAAATGATTATACCTATGTCCCCCGCACAAAAGAAATTAGTGAAAAAAATAAAAAATTAGCTTTACATATAGCGAGTTGGTACGAATCTACTCGTCAATAAGTCACCTAATCTGCAACGATTTTAAAAGATAAATAAAAGGCATTCTTCCAATACCCGTATAAGTCGGGTCGTTAGATGAATGCCTAATTTTGTGAATTTATTTTGTAGTTCCTCGGTATTCAATTCTGTGTGGTAAAACTACATTTGGTTCTTCTATCTTTTCATCGTTCATATATTTTGTTAATAAGCGCATCCCTACTGCACCGATATCATATAATGATTGAATAACACTAGAAAGTTGTGGTCTAACCATCTCAACTAAGCGTGTATTATTGAAACTAATAATTTGTAATTCCTCTGGAACTTTAATACCAGCATCCATTGCACTATGCATGATACCAATAGCTTCTTCGTCACTGATACATAATATAGCATCTGGAAGATTACCTTTCATTTTAGCAAAAGCTTTTACGCCTTCTTTATAACTTTCAGCACCAGAACAATTCAATGTATCACCTAATTGAAGGCCATTTTTATTTAACACTTCAGTTAAACCTGCTAAAACATCTTCTTGAGCTTTTTTAGAATGTTCTCCACCTACTAAAGCAAATGATTTAGCGCCTTTTTCAATTAATTCTCCCGTAATTTCTTTCGCAGCTTCAGTAAAATCAATATTAACAGATGCTATATGTGCATCCTTACCATTTGTTCCTGATACTACTACAGGTACAGATGATTGATTTATCAATTCTTTCATTTCTTCAGTAATTGTACCACCAAGGAAAATAATACCATCAACTTGTTTACTTAATAAGTTATTAAAAATTTCTTTTTCCTTTTCAGGATCGTTATCTGAATTTGAAATAATTGAGTGATATTTATACATTGTTGCAATATCTTCAAGTCCACGAGCAAGTTGTGAATAATAGATATTAGATATATCTGGAATGATCACACCTACTGTTGTTGTCTTTTTACTAGCTAAACCTCTAGCAACAGCATTTGGACGATAATTCAAACGCTTAATGACTTCGTTAACTTTATTTTTAGTTTCTGCTTTAACATTTTGGTTCCCATTAACAACACGCGACACTGTGGCCATAGAGACACGCGCTTCTCTTGCTACATCATATATAGTAACTGTCATAATTTCCTCCTTGTAAACGTTTTATTCATTATAATAACATGTTTTCATTTCATTTTCATAGTTTACCATATTTTAATTTACAGTAACATATTTTTGTTTGGAAAAATTTAGCGAAAAGCTTGAAATAAAAACAACCGCTAAATGATAACGAACGATATATTTTAATTTTATATAAACTTTTTTCATTTTTAATTGTAATATTTTGAGAAAGCCTTTTCAAATATCAATTACATTTGTTGAAAAATGTTCACATTTCAGTAACAAATGTGTGAATCTATTATATTTACAGATAATTCATAGTCATACTTTTAATTACTGCTATCAGTCATAGTCTTTAATAATTGTGAAATTGGATAAGTGTCGAAATATTATAACAATCGTTAAGTGTAGTATAGCCTTTATTTCTATACAAAAAATAATAGCCACTCTAAAAGTAATATACTCTTAGAATGGCTACTAGTTTAAAATTGTCGATTCAAAGATAATATTCTACTTCAACATGACATATTAGTTAAGTAGTCTATAGTTTCCTTGGAATATTATTTTAACTTTTTAGCGTTATATAAATCAGCTAAAGGCTTTAATTCATCATAAAATGTTTGGAATTCATCTAAATCCATTTGTTGACCCGCATCACTAAGTGCAACAGATGGATCTGGATGCACCTCAGCCATAACACCATCAGCACCTACTGCTAATGCTGCTTTCGCAGTTGGTAACATGATATCTTTACGACCTGTACTATGCGTAACATCTACCATGACTGGTAAGTGTGTACCTTGTTTTAAAATTGGTACTGCTGAAATATCTAAAGTGTTACGTGTCGCCTTTTCATAAGTTCGGATTCCACGTTCACATAAAATAATGTTTTGATTACCTTGTGAAGCAATGTATTCAGCTGCATAAACAAACTCTTCGATTGTAGCAGATAAACCACGTTTTAATAGAATAGGCTTTTTCGTACGCCCAGCTTCTTTTAATAACTCAAAGTTTTGCATATTACGTGCACCAATTTGGAATACATCTAAATATTCGTCGGCTACTTCAAAATCATTAGGATTTACAATTTCACTAACTACATTTAAATCGTATTTATCTTTAATCTGTTTAAGTATTTTAAGTCCTTCAACACCTAGGCCTTGGAAGTCATAAGGCGATGTACGTGGTTTAAAAGCACCGCCACGAATAAACTTTTCACCTTTGGCATGTAAATTTTTAGCTACCGCTTCTACTTGTTCAAATGATTCAACAGAGCATGGCCCAAATACAAATGATTTATTGCCGTCTCCAATAATGCCCCCATTATCAAATGTCACAATCGTATCTTCAGGTTTCAACTTACGTGATACATATAAATGTTTTTCATTTTCAGATTTTTGTAAATCTGTAGAGGCTTTAAAAATTTCTTTAAATAATTGCTTAATTGTATTATCGTTAAATGGTCCTTTGTTGCTATCAATTAAGTCGTTAAGCATTTCTTTTTCGCGTTGTGGATCATAGATACGTGTACCTTGTTTTAATTTTTCTTCACCAATTTTTTGAGCTAACTCGCCACGTTTAGACAATAAATCTAAAATTTGATGATTAAGTGATACAATCTCACTTCTGTATGATTCTAATTTATTACTCATCCTTACTCACCTCTACTAATTATTTCAAGTATATTCCACTTTAAAGCAATAAAATATAATGTTAAAAAATATTCTAACAATATCATATGTATAGTTCAACCCTAAATTGACAGAAAATAATCAATTTTCTAACTATATGATTCAAGACTACCATTTTATGTTTTTTTTGGCTTTTGTTGGAAAATTTTTATTCTATTTTGATATTAAATACCCAATGATGATTGATTTAATTTGTGTTACCATTATAGCTTATTTTGAATAGACATTTATGCTTTTAAGAAAAATTTTCGTTTCTGATGTCTATTATAAATCTAAAAATCTAATACTTACAACCTAACGCTTAATAAAAATTAAAAACCTTTGTATATTAATATAAATCTATAGTGAACATCACTCACCAACATATTCGGCTATATTTGAATTAGTGAACATCATTGTACCTTCTAAGATTCATTGTTTATTTGATTATCGAATATTTTTCCATCTTCAGCTTAAAATGTGCAATATCACTATTATAATCTAACGATGTTACAAACAACATAAATACATGGAATGATCGTGTTGCCTTTCAAAATAAACTGATGATATCAAAAAAGGTAAGCACCTGAATGCCTACCTTTTATTTTGAAATTCAATTTTTAAAAATATAATACATAGCTTACTGCTATGATTGATAATTAAACGATTTTAGTATTCTTAGTCATTGAATGTACGTTTCTCTATTTTACTTTTAGCTTTTTCAACTTTTGCATTTGATTTTTTTGATGCATTTGATGATTTAGCATTTGTTATTTTTGAATTCTTATTACTAGTTTGATTATTCTTTTGAGTTGACTTACTTGAACTACTTTGTTTCTTTGCACCTTGTGATGATTTCTTATTATGTTGCTTTTTCTGACTTGAAGTTTTATTTGTAGATGCTTTTGATGCATTTCGTTTATTTGAAGGTGTTGTTTTTTTAGATTGTTTACCTGATTTCTTGTCAACAGCTGTATTATTAGTTGTTTTTTCATCAGCTTTACGTGTAATAACACCATTTTCAAATTTAGCTTCTTTTTGTTTAACAGTGTCCTTATTATCTGTATTAACTGTCTCTGTCTCTGATACGTCATTCTTTTTAGTAACTAATTGAGGAATTTCTTTCAAGTCATTTTTAGCAACTGGCTTTTCTGCAAATAACGCTTCAGTTAATTGACTCTCTTTTGAACCTGGTGTTAATTTAGCTTGCTTCTGTTTTGCAGCGTTTGCTAATCTTTCAGCTTGTGACTCTTCTTTCGATACGTTTAATGTCGATGCTTTTGGTTCTTCATTTGATACAGCTGCACTTTTATCTGTTTCTGCTTGTGCTTCTTTTTTAGCTTCTTGGATCTCTTGTGCCTCTTGTGATGTATCACTTAAATTATTTGCACTTGCTTCTTCTTTTATCGCTGCTTGTTGTGCTTTCAATGCCACTGCTTTTGATTCTTCATTTGATACTTCTGCACTTTTATCTGTTTCTGCTTGTGCTTCTCTTTTAGCTTCTTGAATCTCTTGTGCCTCTTGTGATGTATCACTTAAATTATTTGCACTTGCTTCTTCTTTTATCGCTGCTTGTTGTGCTTTTAATGCCGCTGCTTTTGACTCTTCCTTTGATACAGCTGCACTTTTATCTGTTTCTCCTTGTGCTTCTCTTTTAGCTTCTTGAATCTCTTGTGCTTCTTGTGATGTATCGCTTAAATTATTTGCACTTGCTTCTTCTTTTATCGCTGCTTGTTGTGCTTTTAATGCCGCTTGCTCATTTTTAGATTTGTTTAAAAATCCTTCAACACGTTCTTTTGTAAAGGCAACCGTTTCTTCAAGTTGCGTTTTTCTTTCTTCAAACTTTTGCGACAGTTCTTGTTCTTTGACTTTTAAATCATCTGCTTTTTGATAAACTTTATTTTTAAAATACAAGCCTAAAGCTGAACCAACAAGCGCGCCAGTTATAAAACTAACAACAAAATCTTTACGGTTCGGTAGTGGTTCATTTTGATAAGTGTGTTTATTTTTTAATGTTCTTTTATTATTTTGTTGCTGCGTCATTTGTATATCCTCCTATAACAAATGCACTTAAATAAGTAACAACCTCATTTAAGTGCATTTGTTTAATTATTAATTATTTATCTACTCGAGAAGTATAGCTATGATTTGCATCAGTTGCTACATTATTAGCTTTGTAATTTGCACTTCCACGACGGTAGTGTCTATTTTGCCATTTGTCTGCAATTTCCATTGCAACATTTGACCATTGAACAACTTGTGAGATTTTATCTTCATTTTGAGAAATATTATGTGTAATTGAATTTGTTACACGATCTACAGAGCTGTTTAACGTTTGTACTGAGTCACCGATACCTTTAACAGCATCTACAACTGAGTTTAAACGATCTACTTTACCTTGAATATCCTCAGTTAAACGGTTTACTTTATGAAGTAAATCTGTTGTTTCACGAGTAATACCTTGAACTTGACCTTCTACACCATCAAGTGTTTTTGCAACATAATCTAAGTTTTTCTTAACAGAATTTAATACAGCTACGATACCGATACATAAAATTAAGAATGCAATCGCAGCGATAATTCCAGCAATTGGTAAAATCCAATCCATTAAAAACGCCTCCTAATTAACATGTAATAATGTCATTAATAATAAATACCCATACTACTCTATTATAAACATATTAAAACGCATTTTTCATGCCTAATTTATCTAAATATGCATTTTGTAATTTTTGAATATCACCTGCACCCATAAATAAAACAACAGCATTATCAAATTGTTCTAATACATTAATAGAATCTTCATTAATTAACGATGCACCTTCAATTTTATCAATTAAATCTTGTATCGTTAATGCGCCAGTATTTTCTCTAATTGATCCAAAAATTTCACATAAGAATACACGATCTGCTTTACTTAAACTTTCTGCAAATTCATTTAAAAATGCTTGTGTTCTAGAGAAAGTGTGTGGTTGAAATACTGCAACAACTTCTTTATGTGGATATTTTTTTCGTGCTGTTTCAATTGTAGCACTAATTTCTCTTGGATGGTGTGCATAATCATCTACGATAACTTGATTTGCAATTGTAGTTTCATTGAAACGACGTTTAACACCACCAAACGTTTCTAATGCTTCTTTAATATTTGTAACATCTAGCTTCTCTAAATAACTAATCGCAATTACAGCTAATGCATTTAAAACTGTATGGTCACCATATTGTGGAGACAGGAAGTGATCATAAAACTCACCATCCACATACACATCAAAAGCAGTACCTTTATCCGTAATTTGAATATTTTGAGCATAAATGTCATCCGAATCTTTAAATCCATAGTAATAAATTGGAACATCTGCTTCAATTTTACGTAGATGTTCATCATCACCCCAAGCAATAATACCTTTTTTAACATTATGTGCCATTTCTTGGAATGCATCAAAAACATCATTAATATCTTTGAAATAATCAGGATGATCGAAATCAATATTTGTCATAATTGCGTAATCAGGTTTATAACTTAAAAAGTGACGTCTATATTCACATGCCTCAAAAGCGAAATAATCACTTTCAGGCAATCCCATACCTGTGCCATCACCAATTAAAAATGAAGTCTTTTTATCACCATTCATAACATGTGATAATAAACCTGTTGTAGAAGTTTTACCATGTGCACCAGTTACAGCTACTGAAGTATATTGATCAATAATCTGTCCTAAAAAATCATTATAACTTACAACATCTAATTTCAATTGATGTGCACGTACTATTTCTTCATGGCTACTCGCGAATGCATTACCTTGTATAACTACCATATCTTCTTTTATGTTATTAGCATCAAATGGTAATATTTTTATCCCCTTATTTCTAAGAGCAACTTCTGTAAATACGTAGTTCTCAATATCCGATCCTTGAACTTCATGTCCTAAATCATGCATGATTTGTGCTAATGAACTCATGCCAGAACCTTTAATTCCGACAAAATGATAGTGTGTCATTATATAAAACTCCTTACTCATAATTATTCTTTATTTAAATCTGCTTCCGTAACATAAACATCCCTTGGTTTTGAACCATTAGCACTCGAAACATAACCGAGTTGCTCTAATTGATCGATAATTCTTGCTGCTCTATTATAGCCAATTTGGAAATGTCTTTGGATTAATGATGTTGAAATATGTCCTTCATTAACCATAAATGCACAAACATCATCAAATAATTCATCTTGTGATTGTGTTTGTGTTTTTTTCAACAATTCTTTTTCTTCAAATAGATAGTCCGGTTCTCTTTGTTGTTTGATAAAATCAACAACATCATCAATTTCGTCATCAGAAACAAATGTACCTTGAACTCTAATCGGTTTATTCATACCGCTACCAAGATATAACATATCGCCATATCCTAACAAGCGTTCTGCTCCACCACTGTCTAATATCGTTCTCGAATCTACACTTGATGATACCATAAATGCAATTCTTGTTGGTATGTTGGCTTTAATTAAACCTGTAATTACATTGACAGATGGTCTTTGCGTAGCTACTAACATATGAATACCACATGCTCTCGCTTTTTGAGCAATTCTAGCAATAGACTGCTCAACTTCTTGCGGAGCCATCATCATTAAATCAGCCAACTCATCAATTACTATGACAATTTTTGGCATTCTTTCATCATATGGTGCTTTTTTGTTAAATGCTGTTATATTACGTACATGGTAATGTGCAAATAACTTATAACGTCTTTCCATTTCTTCTACGGCCCATTTTAAACTCTGTGTAGCTGCTTTGACATCTGTAATTACCGGTGCAACTAAATGTGGCAAACCATTATAAGGAGCTAATTCAACCATTTTTGGATCGATAAGTAATAATCTTAATTCCTCAGGGTGATTTTTATATAGTAAAGACATCAAAATACTATTGATACAAACTGATTTCCCTGATCCAGTTGCACCTGCAATTAGTGCGTGTGGCGTTTTAGCAATATCCATAAGTAATGGTTCATTATTAATTCTATACCCCATCGCAACTGTTAATTTAGATTCAGCATTTTTAAAACTTGGAGATTCAATAATAGAACGTAAGTTGACTGTCGTTGGATTTTGGTTCGGAACTTCAATACCAACACGACTAGTTCCTGGAATTGGCGCTTCTATACGAATATCTTTCGCTGCCAATGCCATTTTAATGTCATCTTGTAATGCCGTAATTCTTGAAACTTTAACACCTTTTTCAACTGATAATTCAAATCTTGTAACACTTGGACCTTCAGTTACATCTTGTACTTCTGCAGGTACATTAAAGTAAAATAATGCGTCATTAAGTTCTTTCTTTTTATCTGTAATCCAGTCCTCATCCGGCTCAATAACTAGTGGTTCTTCTAGTAATGAAACACTTGGCAATTTAATATTTGGGCCTTTACGAATCATCGGCTTAGATGTTTGTACAGCTTGATTTGTTGCAACATCTTGCTGATTCGTCCGAGTTCTATTTTCATTAGCTGTATCTTCATTTTGATTTGAAAATGAAGGCTTTAAATCTTTTTGTTGATCATCATTATCTTGTTGTCCACTAGTATTGTTTGGATGTGTTGTTTCTTCGCTTTCTTCAGTTATGTCGCTTACTTCTGAAACTGAAGACGAAGTTGATTGATCAACTTGCTCATTTTCCAATTGATTATCATCTTGGCTTTCTTCAAATATTTCCGTTTGAGTTGAATCAGCAGAAGGTTTCTGCTCTGAATATTGTTGTGCATTTTGATAATCATTTTCTGTTTCTGCATGACCAATAAGTTGATTGTTCTCAACATTGTTTGATGTCATATTATTTGTTTTATATGCATTTGTGTTTGACTCTTGTGAATCAGTGCTTGATGATGGTGTGGCTTGACTCGCAGTCTTGCTTTCGCTCACAGCTTGCTTACTTTGTACAGGCTTTAATTCAGGCACATTGACTTTTGAATGCTTTTTACGATCCATCATACGCTTTTTATCAGATGGCGTCATGACAACATTAAATGGTCTTTTACTTAAAGTTGAAACCTTTTCAGTCTGTTTCTTTGGATTTACGTTTTCAATAGTTTTCTCTTCAACATTTTGTTCACTTTCAGCTGCTTCGTTTTGCACATTTTCTGTAATTTCTGCGTTATGCTTTTCTATTTCATTCATGCTTGAATCTTCCACAACATGACCATCATTCACATCATTCGTTTTCAATGAGTTGACACTTAAGTTTGTTTGGTCATCTTTTTTATGACGCGGCGCTAATTCAATTTCATTATCAACCGTTTTATCGATATTATTAACTTGAGATTCAGTTACTGCGTGCTCTTGCGTTTTAGGAGCGTCTACATGCATTTCAGACGCGTTTCTATTGGTATTATCTTCGCTATTTGAAGTAGTATTCTCATCTACTTCTGTATCATTTAATTCATAAAACTCTGCATCATCGATTTGACTTCCTGAATATTCTTCTTTATTCGTTGCTCCATCTTCTTCTGAATCAGCAATTAATCTTGATTGATTTTTTAGTTCATCTTGATCATTTACTTCAACGTTATGTTGTAGTGCTGATTGACGTTGAGACGTTACATCCGAAACCGTAACTTCATCATCTGACAATTGTTGTGTTGTCGATACTTGATTCAAACTAACTTCCTCATAATTGTATGGACTTTCATCTACATGAGTGTCATCAGTGTCTTCATTTTGTATTGACGCTTGTTTATTTTCATCATTTGATACAGCTTCATTCTCTATGCCATTTGTATGAAGCTGACTAGCCTCTGTACTATTATCTGTTAAGTCACTATCATCATTTAATGAACTATCACCAACATAGCGTTCCGCTTGTTTAGCATACATTTCATCAATTGCACGTTGTATTGCATCTTGCTCTTCGTTTTTATGTTCTTCACGCTTTTGTTGCAACGCTTTTTTAAATCGACGCTTTTGAAGCACTTTACGTTCTCGTTCACGTCTAATTTCTTCAACAATTTGTGAAGCATAAATATTTTCAATTTTGATAGTATTATCAACTTTTGAATAATTAGGCGTTGATTTTGTTGTTGATGATACATTTTCATCTAATGATTTAGATGCAGTTCCTTGTTTGACAACACTATCATTTTGTTTCTCTTGTTCTAAATGTTTATTTTGAGACGTTTGCGTCTTAGCTACATATTTATCATATTTTTGTTTATCTGACTCAACTTTTTCTGAAGGTTTACTTACAGGGATACGACCATTTTCTAACTTTTTAGGTTTCATTGTGCCAAAAATAGCTGACGGTACCTCTGAAGTCTTGAAACTTTCTTTGTGATAATCTGGAGTTGAATCTTTAGCACGATGATTTGTATTATTAGAATACATATTGTGTGTTTTTGACTTGTGCGTTTCCTTCTCAATACCATTAATTGCAGAAACATATGTACCTGGCTTATTCGTATGGTAATGTGAATGATCTTTATATTTTATACTTTGCTGTGATATTTTAGAATTCCCACGTTGTTCACTATAATTTTGTTCTTCAGTTGTTTGATTTCTTCTACGGCGATGTCGTTTTTGTGAACGAGAATCGTGGCTTTGTTTGCGATAGTCTCGATGGTATTGTTCTTTTTCATCTGAAATAGTATCTGCAGATTGTTCAACATTTTCATTTTCATAAGCTACGCTCATAGGAAAACGGAATTTCCCCCTCGGACGACTATAAATATCATTATTTTGAGGCAGTAATGAGTCATGATCGTTATCTATATTTTGTGATTCTTGACGTCTTTTTTTCTTTCTATGAATCAAGTCATCATTTGAATCATTATCTTCGCCGAATAATTTATCAAACCAGCTCATATTTTCACTACCTTCCTTAATTATTCAAAAAATGCTTGTCCAATTTCATAGCTGTCATTTAATACCATAATACCTTTTTCTTCAGGTGCATTAGGTAAATTCAATTCTTTCATTGAACAAATCATACCGCTTGAGGCAACACCACGTAATTCAGCATCTTTAATTACCATACCGCTAGGCATCACTGCACCTACTTTAGCAACAACAACTTTCTGTCCAGCTTCAACGTTAGGCGCGCCACATACAATTTGTAATGTGTCATTTCCAACGTTTACATTTAGTACACTTAATTTATCTGCATCAGGATGTTTGTCTTTAGTTTCAACGTAGCCAACTACAAATTTCGGTGATAGATCAGCATTTAATTTATAATCAAAACCAGCTTCTGAAATACGCTTTTGGAATACATTTACAAGTTCATCAGTTAATTTAATATGACCTGTTTCTTCAATTGTTATATCTTTTGAAATTTCAAAAATATTATAACCTACAACATTACCTTCATTAGTAATTTCAACAACGTTACCTTTTTTATTGTAGTTTAATTCACCTTCAACTGGTTCAATTTGTAAAAATGCGACATCTCCTACATATTTAGGATTGTAAAATAAATTCATTATGACAAAACTCCTTATCCAATTATTTCTATTTATCTTTATTAAATTTACGACGATTTGCTTCTAAACGCTGAATCACGTTTGGATCTCTTTTTTGTTTATTATTTTTACCTAAAATAAATATCGGTTCAAGATGACCCTGTTTATATCCAAAGGATAATGATGTAATTGGAACTAGACCTTTAGTGAAAAATTCCATTGTTAAATGTGCCATCACATCATATCCTGTTTTATTGCGTATATCTGCAATAATTAACACATCTTGGTGTGGCACTGCTACGAGCATTTCGCCTTGACATTGTGCCTCAATTTCATTTAAAAATGCAGTATTTAGTATCCTACTTGCATCATACCCGTCATTTGAGTTAATAAAATAAAAAATATTACCTTTTACTTCATCAGTCGTATATGAATTTGACAATTTTCTAACATTAAACAGAGACATTTCTCTTATTTGTTGTTCAGTTAACTTCAAATCCTCTAACATGCTTTCATCAATTAAACGATATGATTTCCCTAAATCGACTGCATAATAAACTGCTGTTTCTGCAGTATGCTCATCATAGATAAAAGGAACACCTTGTTTAGTTTTTTTATCAAAGCTAGTCGCTCTAATGACAGGCATAATTTGACTAGATGATATACTCTCAAGGGTTTTATCTGCCATTTGTGCAATAGCTTCATCAACGTAATAAACAATTTCATCTACAATTTTTTCTTTTTTATCTTCATATTTTGCGACAATAGCGTTAAGTTTAATCGTGATACCTTTGTTATTATCTGTTCGATAAATACGCAAAGTTTCTTCTTCACGATTAAATTTAAAATCAACGTTTAAATGGCTTAAACGTTCCTTTAATTTATCTCTCATTTGAAAGGTATTCATATGTAACACTCCTAATTTCGCACCTTATAATAGTTTACAATAAATCAACACATAGTAACAGAGAAAAACGAGTATTACCCCGTTTTTCTCTAGTCTAAATTACACGTATTGAGCTAAAAATGCATCTATCTGTTCAATTGATTTTCGTTCTTTTCCAATATAACTTCCAAGCAGTTCTCCATTTTTATATACTAGAAAACTTGGAATCCCCATAATACCATTTTCAATACAAATATCCATAAATTTATCACGGTCTACTGATACGAAGTCAAACATAGGATATCTCGCTTCTAATTCCGGTAAATCTGGCTCTATCACTCTACAATCTGGACACCAGCCTGCAGTGAATTCAAATACTGTAGCACCTTGTTTTAAAGATTCAAATTGTTGTTCTGATTCAAGTTGTTTCATTTTTATGTCTCCTTAATTAATGATTATATATAACTATTTAGAGATAATAGTTGTTATTACCCGATTATTTATATTGTAATGTTTCTATTTGATTATTATCTAAATTACAAATGGCTTCTGAAAGTAAAGATCTAGCTGCAAAATAGTCTCTTATATCAAATACTGAGTCTGTACTATGAATATATCGTGCACATACACCAATAACTGCAGTCGGAATACCAATATTAGCTTTATGAATTTCTCCACCATCTGTTCCACCTGGTGACATATAGTATTGATGTTCAATGTCATGTGCTTCTACTAACTTTAATAAATAGTCTCTAAATGCAGGCTTTAAAATCATTGTACCGTCTTTTATGCGAATTAACGTACCTTTACCAAGTTCACCGGATAATGGTTGGTTACCTTTAACGTCATTGGCAGGTGAACAATCGACTACAAATGCAACGTCTGGGTCTATCATCTCTGCAGATGCTTTCGCACCTCGTAATCCAACCTCTTCTTGAACATTTGCGCCAACATACAAGTCTACATCTAATTCTATATCTTTTAATAATTCTAGTATTTCAATTGCCAAGACACAACCATAACGATTATCCCATGCTTTAGCACTATAACGATGTTCAGATAACTGTGTGAATGGCGTGTGAGGTACAATTGTATCTCCTATATCTATTCCGCGCTCACGCACTTCATCTTCATTTTGAGCACCTATATCTAATGTTAAATCTTTAATTTCCGGTGCACCTTCACTACCAGTACGAAAATGTTTAGGTATATTAGAAACAACACCGATAATTTTATCGCCATTTCTATTTTTAATTACTAAGCGTTGTCCTTGCCAAATATCATTTGCAACACCACCTAAATTTGTGAATTGAATCATTCCATTTTTAGTGATGTTTGTAATCATAAATCCAATTTCATCCATATGTGCTGCAATCATTACACGTTTTGCATTTGGATTTTTAGATTTTTTCACACCAAAAAAACCACCCATACGATTTTCAATAAACTCATCTACGTACGGCGCCATTTGCTGAGTCATATAATTTTTTACTTCTTCTTCAAAACCTGGTGCCCCATGAAGCTCAGTTAACGTTTGAATTCGTTGTAATGTTACTTTTTTATTTATGTTCATAAAAGTTCTCACTCCTTATAAGTTATTATATCATCTTCAATATGGTAAACTAATGATATGAATTTGAAATCAAGGGAGCATAAATGATGACTAAACTGAAATATATAATTCCAACAATAATTGCAGTAGCCATTGTAATTATTTCTATCATTTCAATCATCCAATTTATTAATCGTAAACGCTATAATCCCGTTAAAGTACTTAATGAAGTAAAATCATATTTTATGAATGTCAAAGGCTCATATATCGTTTATGAACCATTCGTTCATCCTGAAACTGATAAATACCGTTTAGTTTATCAAGGTGGAATTACAACTATTAAAAATGGTCAAAATATTCATTATGATTTTTATGCAGATGCATATACTGGTGAAGTCATTAACATTGTAGAGCGTTAATACGAATTTTATCCATATTTGATTTGGATCGTAAAACTTAAAAATGAGCCACACCCTAATTAGTAAGATAGGATGTGGCTCAATTTTTTATTCTTGAAAATTTGTTTAGTAATACATCTTTATTTTAGTTATTATCAACTAATGTTTCACGTAAAATATATGCATCTATGTTTTCACCATCATCGCTGTATTTTACAGCAAAATAGTTTTCATCATGATAAAACAAGAACCAATATTGTTGCTGGATAAAATATGGTATCATGCGTTCCTTTTCACGAATCGATTGCATAGGATAATCATCATATGCCGTTACCCATAGAGGATTTTTATGTGCAGTAGTCGGGAATATATCACCCATATGAACTGCTTTATCTCCTTGACTTTCAATCGTAATGATTGTGTGCCCAAAGCTATGACCTCCACTATGTTGCATCTTGATACCCGGAACCGGTTCAAAATGTTTTTCGAATAAAATCAACTTGTTACTATAATCGCCTTTATTCTTATCCCAGTAAGTTGATTTACTTCTTATATTAGGTGCAATAAACTCATGCCACTCATCTTGTTGCACAACATGAATCGCATTTTCAAAAATTGCATGTCCCGCTTGATCAGTCAAACCGGCTGCATGATCAAAATGCATATGTGTCATTAGCACGTAATCAATATCCTTTGGCGTTAAATTATAATTTGCCAAATCAGCAATTATATGACTTTCTTCATCTACTCCAAAATTACGTAATTGCTTTTCAGATAATTTACCATTACCAATACCCGCATCTATAATCAAATTATATTGAGCCGTTTGAATCAAAATTGGATGTGTCGGTAAATTGATTTGATTTCGTTCATTTGCATTGTATTGCTTTGACCACAACGGCTTCGGAACAACACCAAACATTGCACCGCCATCCATTTTTGTATTGCCGCCATTTAGATAATGAATAGATATATCCCCGATTTTCATAACATCACCTATTCTTTCTGTATTCGTTATTACAATTAGCATGTGTTTATTACATCATATCACTATTCATAAATGCGAACAAAAACGAAACGCCCCACACTAATGCACTTCCAACTACTTATAAAGATTAATGCAATCATATTATATGTAAATGCATCATAACCATCGGACTGTAATTTTAAATTAATAATTAAAATTTCCAAGTAAAATGCAAGATTTATACTTTTAAATCAAAGGTATTTAGTATAACATTGTTCATAGACGCATTATCTCCTTTAGTTATTTGTTTAGTCACTTTTAATTATAGAGATAATTGCGCTTTTTTTATATTCAACATCAAAAAATCGGACAGATGAAAAGTAAATACTTTTTCCATCAGTCCGATTTATTATAGAACCTTTTTCTATAGAACCATTATAGTACAAAAAACACTTATGATTGTATGTGTACATATCCTCATAAGTGTTTTATTTTTGTGAATGGAATTTCGCTTCCATACGATAAATACGTGACCCTTTATCCGAAAATTTCTTTTCATATTCTGTTAAAATATTACTGCCATCGTCTTCTTGATGTAAATTTAGATTTATTTTTGTAAAATACATTCCAAATTGAGACATACTTTCTAAACTGTAGGCAAATAGTCCTCTGTTATCAGTTTTAAAATGTAAATCTCCTTCATCATTTAAGATTTGTTGATACAACGCTAAAAACGTATGATACGTTAAACGTCGTTTTGCATGACGATTTTTTGGCCATGGATCTGAAAAGTTCAAATAAATACGCGAAACTTCGCCGTCTTTAAAATATTCATTTAATTCAATGGCATCATTACAAATAATCTTTAAATTTGTTAAACCCATCTCTTTAACTTTATCCAATACTTTATAAACGATACTTTTCTCACGTTCCATTGAAATATAGTTAATATGAGGATTTTGAGCAGCTAATGTTGTAATAAACTGCCCCATTCCCGAACCAATTTCAATGTGTATCGGTTGCGTTTTATCAAACCATTCAGTCATTTTCCCTGCATGTTGACCGTCCATGTCAACCAATTCAGGATGATCTTTTAAATAATCTTCAGCCCATGGTTTGTATCGAACTCTCATATTTTATTCTCCTCTTAAATAAACATGTTACTATTCATAACTTCATTTAGGAATTTAAGCCAAGTGTTCATATCCTTATATCTTTTTTGCTCTTCATACCATTGAACAAGACCTATAGATTGAATTACCGTATACCATTTCATACGTTTATTTAAATTCAAGCTCTCTTGAACACCATATGTTTCAAGCCATTCAGACCATTGTTGTTGTGGAACATAGTTGTAAAGCAGCATTCCGATATCAATTGCTGGGTCTGCAATCATTGCGCCTTCCCAATCGACTAAAAATAGTTCATCACGATCAGATAATAACCAATTATTATGATTCACATCACCATGTACAACTGTGAAAAAACGTGAATCTAAACTCGGCATATGCTCTTCCAAATAAGTTAATGATTTTCTCACAATATGATGTGTTAAAACTTCTCTTGATAAAGAGGCATTAATTTTATTAAGCATAATCTCAGGAGTAATGGGTTCCATTTCCATACGCTTTAACATACTTAATAAAGGTCTAGAATTGTGTATCTTCTTTAATAAATGTGCAACTCTTGTTTGCTTCATTTCATTTGAAGATAGTTCACGGCCATTTTTCCAATGTTGTGCTGTAACAACCTCGCCTGTTTCTATGCGTTTCGTCCATACTAATTTGGGCACAATACCTTCTGCTGATAATGCCGCAATAAATGGATTTGAATTTCGTTTTAAAAACAACTTTTGTCCATCTTGTTCAGCCATATATGCTTCGCCAGATGCACCACCTGCAGAATCAAGTGTCCACCCTAATTGATAAAACTGCTCCAACTCGTCCACCTCACTTTCAATTAGAAAATGGCTCTAGAAATAGGTTTTTCAAGAGCCATATATTCTAATTTATAACACCATACTGGTACAAATATTATGTCCAGATAATTATTGTAAATCCTTAACTAATGCCTACATTACACGACTAAATTTAAATCGTAATGTCTGTCATTGACACCATACATTCTATAGTCACTTACTTGACATAAAATGTTACCGTGTCTAAAACTACATGTTTTTGTAACTTTTGTAGGCGATAAACTCTAGTTTTCAAAATAATTGCTATCCCATTTTCATGGTTAGCATAAATTTATGAACTGTAACATTTACGTACTTAGTAAAATATGATGCACATCATATTTGTAACTCATAGAAAATTTTATAATTTTTATCATTATATTTCAACTGAAAATGAGAAACAAAATGGCACTTTTTACTAATATGTGTTTTCTAAACAACACTTTTAAGCTTCGTTTTAAATTATAACATAATTCACTTACGAAAGTTGATAAATTTAAGTAATTTAATCTAAAAATATGATGAAAGAATTTTAAATACTGTTTGACTCTATATACTTTTCAAATCCTTCTTGTAGTTGACGCGTAATTGGGCCAACTTTACCATCATTAACTGGTTCACCATCTAATTTAATAACAGGTGTAACCTCAGCTGAAGTACTTGAAACAATAACTTCATCTGCGTTTTTCAAGAAATCTACAGTAAACGTTTCTTCTTTAAATGGGATATTATAGTCTTTGGCAATTTTTTTAATTACAATTCGTGTAATACCATTAAGAATATAGTTGTTAATCGGATGTGTATAAATCACACCGTCTTTAATTGCATAAGCATTACTTGAAGATCCTTCAGTTACAGTTTCGCCTCGATGTTGAATTGCTTCAACTGCATTATATTTCACAGCATATTCTTTTGCTAATACATTTCCTAATAAGTTCAAGCTTTTAATGTCGCAACGTAACCATCGGATATCTTCAACGGTAACACCATTCACACCATTTTCTAAATGATCATAAGGACGATCATAACTCTTTGTATAAGCAACAATTGCTGGTTCCACTTCAGGTGTCGGGAAGCTATGATTTCTTTCAGCTACACCACGCGTTGCTTGAATATAAATTGCCCCAGTTTCAATTTGATTCATATCAACTAATTTACGAGATAGTTCAATTAATTCTTCTACAGAATAATTTAAATCTAAACCAATCTCATTGGCACTACGTAAAAATCTTTCATAATGTTCTGTTACTGTAAATAACTTACCATTATATACTCGAATGTATTCATAAATACCATCGCCAAATACGTATCCTCTGTCGTTGTATGAAACCTTTGCTTCACTTGGACTTACAAACTCACCATTTAAAAAAATTTTTTCCATATATTATTCCTCCACGCATAATGAATAAATTGCTTCTAAGTAAATACTAGTTGCGTTAAATAACTGTTTTTTAGTGATATATTCATTTTTCTGATGCATTAAATCTTCAGAATCACTAAACATTGCGCCAAATGCTACACCCTTGTCTAAGTTTCTCGCATAAGTACCGCCACCTATAGTATAAGGTTCAGTCATATCATTTGTTTGATTTCTATATGCAGTAACTAACTTTTGTACAAAAGGATCATTTTTATCAACATAATGTGGTGGTTGGACTTTACCTAATTTCACTTCAAAGCCATATTGTTGAATCTCATTTGCAAAACGATCCATAGCTTTTTCAAATTCAAATCCCTCTGGGTAGCGTAAGTTGATACCGAAAAGACCCGCATTTTCATTATCATATGTAATAACACCAATGTTAGTTGTCACATCACCCATGACATCTGTATGGAATTTCATTCCCATCTTTTCACCAAAATCTGAATTAAATAAGTAGCGATTACTAAATGCTACAAACGCTTGTGCATTATTATCAAGATTTAATGATGCTAAGAATTTTAGTAAGTAAAGACCCGCATTCACACCGATAGATGGATCCATACCATGAACCGCTTTACCTTCAACTGTTAAAACTAGAATGCCACTATCAACAGTACTATCACCTTGTAAATGATTTTGTTCTAAAAAGTACTCAAAGTCTTGAATAACATCTGTCATATTTTCTTTAACAAGCACTCTTGCTTCTGCATGATCAGGTACCATGTTGTAACGTTCACCAGATTTAAAAGTTATTAATTCATAATCAGGTTCATCTTGATCTTCAGCAAGCTTATCTTGAACTAAGTCAAATGTTGTAATGCCTTTTTCACCATGAATACACGGAAATTCTGCATCTGGTGCAAAACCTAATGTTGGCATTTCTTCTGTTTTAAAATAGCGATCCGTACATTTCCAATCAGATTCTTCATCCGTACCAATAATCATATGAATACGTTTCTTCCAATCCACATTCATATCTTCTAATATCTTAATTGCATAATAAGCAGCAATTGTTGGACCTTTGTCATCAAGTGTACCTCTAGCTATGATAGCATCTTCTGTTACGACCGGTTCAAACGGGTTACTATCCCATCCATCACCAGCAGGAACAACGTCAACATGACATAAGATACCTAATACGTCATTTCCTTTACCTGCCTCAATTCTTCCTGCAATATGATCCACATCATGTGTTGTAAATCCATCTCTATGTGCAATTTCATACATGTAGTCTAATGCCTTACGAGGACCTGGACCAACTGGTGCGTCTTCTGATGCTTTTGCATCATCTCTCACACTTTCAATTGCTAATAATCCTTTTAAGTCATTAATGATTTGATCTTCGTATTGTTGAACTTTTTCTTTCCACATTCGAAATCGACTTCCTTTTTTCTATAAGTTAAACTCTATTTTACATGAAATGATATAAAAACTACAATAAGATGTCAGAAAATAATAAAAAGGAACAAAACGATGCTATCGATATGACACAAATCATTAATAGCTGCTTTGTTCCTTTTTTAATTTATATATTTAAATCAAGAGCTCGAGAAATAAGTCAATGCGCTAGGCACACAATTTAACATTAACTGTAATTAACTGAACGAAAATGCGCCCTGGGGCCCCAACACAGAAGCTGGCCAATAGTCAGCTTTCAATAATGTGCAAGTTGGCGGGACCCAACATAGAGAATTTCGAAAAGATAAAGAAATACGCTTTCTTTAGATATTAGTATTTCTTATGCATGAGTTTCACTCATGTATTCTTCTTTCTAAATACATTTTAGCTATGACTAAAGATAAAGAACCACTATATAATAAATCATAGTGGTTCTTTATCATTTCTGTCCTACTCACATCTTATTCTTTATCAGACAATGCATTTTTATTCTTTTTTAAATCTTCTTCAGTGACGATACGTAAATTATTATTTGGTGCTGCGCCACCTTCATCATCAAATTTACCTTTTTCAATACTTTCGTCAGTCTTATTGTCAAATTCGGTAAATTTTGATTTTTCTTCTTCGAAAAATGCTTTTGGATTATTTTTTAATCTATTAGCATATTCTTTCGGATTTGTTTTTACTTCTTTAATTGTTTCATTTGCAATTGTTCCTAATTGCGTCGCTTTATCCTTAGCATTATCTTTATAGCTTTGAGGATCTTGTTTATATTTATTATATTCTGCTTTCAGCTTGTCACGACTATCTTTACGTGTAACAAGTACAGCTGCTACAGCGCCACCTATACCTAAAATCGCTTTAAATAAATTACCTTTTGCCATATCAATCGTCTCCCTTTTATTTATAATTTAATTTGTCAAAATCATTTTCAGTTAATAAACGATATTCTCCTGAATCTAAATTGCTGTCCAATTCTAAATCAGCAATTTTGATACGTCTTAAATGTAATACCTCATTTTGAATGCTATGAAACATTCGTTTAACTTGATGATATTTTCCTTCATAAATTGTTACGTGCGACGTTTGATTATCAATATAAGTTAATATTGCAGGCTTAACCTTGCCATCAGACAGTTTCACACCCTCTTTAAAAGCTTGAATGTCGTCTTCAGTGATAGGATTTGCTGAAATAACTTCATATTTTTTAGAAACATGTTTGTTTGGACTCATTAATTCATGATTAAAATCACCATCATTCGTTATCAATAAAAGCCCTTCTGTATCTTTATCAAGACGACCAACCGGAAAAATATTTAGATGTTGGTATTCAGGTATTAAATCAATAACGGTTTTTGAATGATGATCTTCAGTTGCCGATATATAACCTTTTGGCTTATTTAACATAATATAGACATTTTCAACGTATTCTATTAATTCTCCACGAACTGATATCTTATCGTTTTCTGGTTCTATATGTGTTTTTGGTGATTTAATTACTTGTTCGTTGACATTTACAAGGCCTTTTTTAAGTAACTGTTTGACCTCATTACGTGTACCGACGCCCATATTTGCTAAAAATTTATCTATTCTCATCGTAAAAACCTAACTCTACGTCTTAATTTTTCAGGAATTTCACCTAAGAATTCGTCCGCAAGACGCGTTTTAATAGTGATTGTACCGTAAATTAGAATACCTACTGTAACACCTAAAATAATAATGATTAAGTAACCAAGTTTAGTAGGTTCTAAGAATAGATTTGCAAGGAAGAATACTAATTCTACACCTAGCATCATAATAAATGAATACAAGAATATTTTTGCAAAATGAATCCAACTATAGCTGAATTTAAACTTCGCATATTTTTTAAGAATATAGAAATTACATCCAATTGCAAATAATAATGCGATACTAGTACTTAAAATTGCACCAGGTGTATGGAATAACATAATTAATGGATAGTTTAACGCTAACTTGATAACTACAGAAGCTAAAATAACATAAACTGTTAATTTCTGTTTATCTATACCTTGTAACATTGACGCTGTTACACTTAATAGTGAAATTAGTATTGCTACAGGCGCATAATAGAATAATAAGCGACTACCATCATGGTTAGGGTCATGACCTAAAACAATTGGATCGTAACCATAGAAAACTGTGAATAATGGTTGTGCCAAGGCCATAATTCCAATACTAGCTGGAACAGTTATAAACATTAATACACCAATAGATGTTCTAATTTGATGATGCATTTCATGTAAGCGACCTTCTGCAAATGTTTTTGTAATATAAGGAATTAAACTTACTGCAAAGCCAGCACTTAATGATGTCGGAATCATTACAATTTTATTAGTTGACATATTTAGCATATTAAAGAATATATCTTGTAACTGTGAAGGTATACCAACTAAAGATAAAGCACCGTTATGTGTAAATTGATCTACTAAGTTAAATAATGGATAATTCAAACTTACAATAACGAACGGAATACTATAAGCAATAATTTCTTTATACATCTTGCCATATGACACATCTATATCTGTGTAATCAGATTCGACCATACGATCAATATTATGCTTACGCTTTCTCCAGTAATACCAGAGTGTGAATATACCAATAATCGCACCAACTGCTGCTGCAAAAGTAGCAATACCATTGGCTAATAAAATAGAACCATCAAAGACATTAAGTACTAAATAACTTCCGATTAATATAAAAATCACGCGTGCAATTTGCTCAGTTACTTCTGACACCGCTGTTGGCCCCATAGATTTATAACCTTGGAATATACCCCTCCATGTCGCTAATACAGGAATAAAGATAACAACCATACTAATGATTCTTATAATCCAAGTAATATCATCGACTGACCAACCGTTTTTATCATGAACGTTTCTAGCTAATGTTAATTCAGAAATATAAGGTGCTAGGAAATACAGTACCAAGAAACCTAAAACACCGGTAATGCTCATTACAATAAAACTCGATTTATAAAATTTCTGACTGACTTTATATGCCCCAATAGCATTGTATTTCGCAACATATTTCGAAGCTGCTAAAGGTACACCTGCTGTCGCAACTGCAATTGCAATATTATATGGTGCATAAGCGTATGTGAACGGCGCCATATTTTCTTGTCCACCAATTAAATAGTTGAATGGAATGATAAAAAGTACGCCCAATACCTTGGTAATTAATATACTAATGGTAATTAAAAAGGTTCCACGCACCATTTCTTTACTTTCACTCATTACGAATCTCCCTATCTCATGTTTATTAAAGTTTTGTAAACTAAAAGCTATTTCTCTGTAAAATCATTTTTCATTATTATGAATATATCACAAAACTTTATTTCATTGTCGTATATTCAATGAATTATCATAACAAAATTATCAACGCATTGTCATTGAATACTCGATTTTGATTAGAATATTACGAAATTTCATATGAACATTATACTACTATTTGAGATGAACATCGCATAACAGTAGAAAAATCATTCTTATCATACACATACATCTTCAATTTTTATGAAGTTCACATTATAAATATATTCAACATAATTGTCATCTCATAACATAAGAGATATAGCAAAGTTTAAAAAAGTACTATAAAATAGCAATTGAATGTCCAGTAACAAATTTGGAGGAAGCGTATATGTATCAAACAATTATTATCGGAGGCGGACCTAGCGGCTTAATGGCGGCAGTAGCTGCAAGCGAACAAAGTAACAATGTGTTACTCATTGAAAAAAAGAAAGGTCTAGGTCGTAAACTCAAAATATCTGGTGGCGGTAGATGTAACGTAACTAATCGATTACCATATGCTGAAATTATTAAGAACATTCCTGGAAATGGGAAATTTTTATATAGTCCCTTTTCAATTTTTGATAATGAATCCATCATAGATTTTTTTGAGTCTAGGGGTGTTAAATTAAAAGAAGAAGATCACGGGCGTATGTTTCCAGTCTCCAACAAAGCACAAGACGTGGTTGATACATTAGTGACAACTATCGAACGCCAACATGTAACGATTAAAGAAGAAGAAGCTGTTAGTAGAATCGAAGTTAATACAGACCAAACTTTCACTGTACATACTCAAAGCAGCAGCTATGTAAGTCATTCACTTGTGATTGCTACAGGTGGTACAAGTGTCCCTCAAACAGGTTCAACTGGTGATGGTTATAAGTTCGCACAAGATTTAGGTCATACCATTACAGAGTTATTCCCGACCGAAGTTCCAATTACATCAGCTGAACCTTTCATCAAATCAAATCGTCTAAAAGGTTTAAGTTTAAAAGATGTTGAATTGTCAGTACTTAAGAAAAATGGTAAAAAACGCATCAGTCATCAAATGGATATGTTATTTACTCATTTTGGTATCAGTGGTCCAGCTACATTAAGATGTAGTCAGTTTGTTTATAAAGAACAAAAAAATCAAAAGACACAGCATATTTCTATGGCAATCGATGCATTTCCTGAATTAAACCATGAACAATTAAAACAACACATCACATCATTATTATCGGACACACCAGATAAAATCATTAAAAACAGCTTGCATGGACTAATTGAAGAGCGCTATTTACTGTTCATGCTGGAACAAGCTGGAATCGATGAAAATACCACATCACATCACTTATCAAATCAACAATTGAACGACTTAGTAAATATGTTTAAAGGGTTTGTATTTAAGGTAAACGGGACATTACCTATAGATAAGGCATTTGTCACAGGCGGTGGTGTGTCACTTAAAGAAATTCAACCTAAAACAATGATGTCTAAATTAGTCCCGGGATTATTTTTATGTGGTGAAGTATTAGATATTCATGGTTATACTGGTGGTTATAATATTACAAGTGCACTCGTAACAGGACATGTCGCTGGATTATATGCCGGTCATTACTCACATGCATCAATGGAATAATAGTATAAAATTTGGTTCGATTCTCTTTAGTAGATTAACTTTTTCATTCAATTAAAAATGACCTTAATATAACTGAGTCACTAAAAAGTGTCGTTATATTAAGGTCATTTCGTTAATTATGATTCTTTTTCGTTTTTAGTACGTCTTCTAGCTAACAAAGCCGCACCTGTAATCAGTGCAAATTCTTTCAATGGTAAATCCATTCCTTCAGAACCTGTATTTGGAAGTTCTTTTTCAACTTTGCGCGATTCATGTGTCTCTTCTTTTTTAATAGGCGTACAAACTTTTGGAGCTGACTGAATTACTTTTGGTGATACTTTCGTCGCTTCAGCTGGTAATTTAATTGCTAAAATTTCATCAACAATGAATTGCGTATGTTGTTTGATGTCATTTAATGTCGCATCTTCATCAATCATTCTATTGCCATCTGTAACATATTGATCAATTAATGCTTTTACTTTAGCTAATTGTTCTGGTGTTGCGATCGCTTTGAATTTCGCATATGTTTGTTGAGCAATGTTATCAATGCGCAGTAAGCTATTTTCTTTTTCAGTAATTACTGCTTCTATATCGCCTAATGCAACATTAAATCGTTTTAAAACTGCATCAACATCAGCATTAGTGCGTGCTGTTTTTAATTCTTCATCCATTTGTAATTTTAATGCAGTTATAGCTTTTAATGCATCAGCCTTATTACGATCACTTACTTTTCGATAATTTTGCACTAAATGTGTAACACGCGCAAGATCATCATTAATCGTTTTTTCAGCATCTGGCTTCTTAATAGGATGTACATCTAAATCATGTATTGTTTGTAGATTTAATGATGCTGTTTTATCAACTTGTGCATTGCTACGATCTTGATCAATTTGTCCAATAGCAGTGTCATAAATGTTTTGTAACTGAGCTAAAATACTATTTCTTTCTTCTACCGTTGCTTGAATATTCGCTTCAATTGCTTGTTTCTTATCATTGAGCAATGTTGTTAATTGTTCTCGAGCAGACGCTTTTCTGTTAATAACAGGTTCGATTTCACGAATTTCATTTTTTCCATCATGCAATAAATATGCCACATCAGCATTCGTCACTGCACTAGCAATTTGTTGTTTAGCTTTAATTAACTCTTTTTCAACTTGTGCTATTGCAGCATTTTGTTCTTCATCTGTCGCTTCGTTATTTGCTTTAATTAAATTAATTTTATTTGTAGCGATATTTTGAATTTGTTGTAATGCTGTTGCTTTAACTGTTGTCGCTGGTTTTATTTTTGAAATAATATTTTGAGCATCGATACTATTTTGATTAACTTGCACAGTTTTATCTGCATGATTGATCTGATCAATAGCCTGATTAAGTGCTTGTTCTACTAAATGTTTAGCAGCTAATCTTTCTTCTTCGGTAGATAAATCACTTTGATCAATAAGTGCATTTTGAGCTTCAGCTTTTGCGCTGACAGATTGACGCGCTGCTGGTTTAACTTGAACTTTAGGTAAAATCACTTTAATGTTGTTGTTACCATCAGCCTCAGTTTGATCCACTTCTGCATTCGTTTTGTTTTGTGCAATATCATTTTTAATTGCATTAACAATTTTATTTAACGTATCAATAGCAACATTTCGTTCATCTTGCGTAGTATCTAACGTATTTCGGATTGCATCGAGTTGGTTATTATTACTTTCATCAATGTTATCCAACGCTGCACGTTTACGTCTAACTTTCGGTTTAATTTGTTCGATTGCCTTAATTGTTTGATTTCTAACATCATTTACAGCTGCATCTTGTGTCGTATTGTCTATATCTTGTTGCGCTTTTTTGAGCGTGTCGCTAATTAATTGATTCGCTTCATCTAATTCATCAACTGTTGCATGTGGTGTATCTTTTATTAATTCTACTTGATTTTCTGCACTTGCTTTTATTGCTTGTTGTGCTTCAGGCTTAATTACAATATGAGGCTGTACACCTTTTAGTGTAGCAATGCCATTTGTTTCAACACGTTTCACATCATTATTCGTTACTGCTTGATTGATGTTTTGTAATGCAAGTTTTTCATTATTCGCTAATTGATTTAAAGCAACTTGTTTTTCTTCATCAGTCGCATGTTCAGCTTGCTCAATTTCTTGCTTTTTAGCTTCATATTGTTGCTTAACTGCATCTCTAGCACCAGCTCTAACAATATGTTCAGGCGTTACTAAAGCAATGCTATCAAGCGCTTGACTAGTTGTATCATCAACTTGTTGATTTGTTCTATTATTCGTAATATCTGTCATGGCTTGATTTACAAATTCATTGATTTTATCTAGTGCTACTTGTCTTTCTTCTGCTGTTGCTTCTTTATCCTGATTAATCTTCGCACGTAATTCATTCGCTTTTTGATTGATTTTTTCACGTGCAGCTGGTTTAACTTTAGTTTCAGGTTGAATAATTTTAATTGCTGATACACCATTTGTTGCTGCTTGATTCACCTGACTGTTCGTTTGAGCTTGGTCAATAGCTGCAAGTGCTTTTTCTTTTTCTTTAGTTAATGCTTGTGAAGCAACTTCTTTCTCATTATCTGTTGAATCAAGACTATTATCAATTTGCTGTTGCTTTTCTTTAACAGCTTTTTCAATATCTGCAATTGCCTTTGGTTTAATTACTACTTCGGCTTCAACATTATCTATAGCATTTACCGCTTGATTTGTAGTTGCGTCTACTTGATCATTTGTTTGGTTTTGATTAATTTGATTAAATCCTTGATCTTTAAGTTGATTGATTTGATTAACAGCAGCCTGCTTTTCTTCATCAGTTGCATTAGGTGTTTGTTTAACCGCTTCAATACGCTTCGCCACTTCAGCAGTGATTTTATCTCGCGCTGCTTGTTTTTTTACTACGTCAACTTGAACAGCATCGATATTATTCTCTGCCACTGTCGCAGCTTGGTCTACTTCCGCATTTGTGTTAGCTTGTTTAATACTTTCAATAGCTTGTTGTCTGTCTTGATTTAAAGTATTAATCGCAGCATTTTTCTCATCATTCGTTGCATCTGGTGTAGCATTGATTTCAGCTAATTTAGTATTATAATGCTGATTGATTTGTGCTAGTGCTGCAGGTTTTTTAACAATATTTGGCTGAATCGCATTAATTGCTTTTGTACCTAATTGTTGCGCTTGATCTACTTCCGCATTTGTATCAGCTTGATTTATATTATTAATTGCCGTTGCTAATTCTTGGTCTACTTGATTTAATGCTACTTGCTTTTCTTCAGTGGTTGCATTTGTATTTTGATTAATTTCTTGTTTTTTTGCAGTTGCTAAGTCAGTTAATACACCTGTAGCAGTTTGTTTCTTCGTTACATGCGGTTGAACTGCGCCGATTTGATTGACTGCATCGTCTCTAATACTATTGACCATCGCAGTAGTAGACGTCACACCAATATCAGTTAATGCTCTATTTTTAAGTGTATTGACACGATTTATCGCTTCTTGTTCCTCTTCTCGAGTCGCGCCAGGTGTAGCATTGATATTTGTTATCGCCTCTCGCGCTTTATCATTTACAGCATTGCGAGCATCCGTTTTAACTTGTGTTGCCGGTTGAATCACAACTATATTTTGTGTGCCTTGATCTTTTGCTTGTGCAACTTCTTGATTCGTATCTGCTGCATTAATATTTTGCTTCGCTGTGGCTACAGCTTGATCAAGTAATTGTTGTGCTGCTTGTTGTTCTTCGAGCGTCGCATCATTATTATTAAATATCGTATTATGTTGCGTTTCCGCACTTTTATCGATGGCATTTTTTGCATCTGTTTTTACTTTTGTAGCTGGTGTAATTGCTTGTATTCCTTGAATCGCATTTGTCTTTACTTGTTCAACATCAGCATTGGTATTAGCGTTTAAAATGTTTGTGTTTGCTGCAGTTACAGCAGCATTCACTTTGTCAATTGCTGCTTGTCTTTCTTCTTGAGTCGCATCAGGATTAGCATTAATCTCTGCGATATGTTGTTGTGCATCATGTGATACGGCATCCCTTGCAGCTTGCTTAACAACAGTTACAGGAGCAATTGGATTAATGGCATTTAGACCATCTCCTTTGGCGTTATCAACATCAGCATTTGTTGTTGCTTGATTGATTTGTTCTAAAGCATGGTTGGTTGCTTGAGTTAATTCGTTCAATGCTGCATTTTTCTCTTCCTGAGTTGCTTCTCTATTACTATTTATTTGTTGTCTTTTCGTTGCTGTTGCTTGGTTAATTGCATCTCTTGCAGCTTTTTTATGAGTTACTTGAGGAACAACTGCTCCAATAGTATTGATGCCATTATTTTTAGCTGTTTCTACGTCAGTATTTGTAGTAGCATTCGTAACATTATCAATAGCATCTGTTTCATCCGTAGCTAATTGATTTAGTGCATCTTGAATCTCGTCTTCAGTAGCATCTGGTGTTGCATTGATAATTGCCCTTTGTTTCGTTGCTTTATCACGTATTGCTTTTTTAGCATTTGGTTTAACAACCGGTGTTGCAGTATCCCCACTTAATGTCTGTATACCTTGATCTTTGATTCTAGTAACGCCATCATCAGTCGTTTGGTCACCAATATTACCAATAATTTCATTTTTATGTTCCTCGATAACTTGTATTGCTGCTTGTTTTTCTTCATCTGTCAGTTCATCATTTTGGTTTACTAAATCTTCCATTTGGTCAACTTTTTTATTAACTGCATTTTCAGCATCAACACTTCGAATTAACGTGTGTTGCATTTGATTAGTTAATGAATCAATATCTGCTTGAGAAACTCTTTTATTTAATGGTACATTGTTACGATTTTCATCTAAAATCGTTTGTGCGCGTCGTTTCAGACCATTAAAAATATCTAATGATGCAAATGTATAATCAGCTTGTTGAATACGTCTGTCAACTTCGGCTTGTAATGCATCTTTATTCATTATGATATCGATTGTATATGGATTTGTACTTACAGTATGACTTTCAGCAGCTGAATTAATGAAATCTTGTGTATATGTTTTATACGTTAATGTCTCGTTAAATGTTACTGTTCTTGGTGTCGGCACATTATTTACACGTAATTTATATCTTAAATCGAGTATTTTATCAGGCATAAGTCGTGCCGGAGAGTTTGCTGTACCTCCTCCAGTACTTTTAATTGTTATCACACGATTTGCTGCATCATATGTAACATTCATATCATTAACATCAACGCCTGAATTGTTACTTGGAAAATCTTTAGTCAATGAATTGTTCACATATTCAACACCTTCAGGTAATTGAACTTGATATACAAAGTCATTTGTATCTAGAGAAGCACCAGAATTACCATTATTCTTTAATGATGTTGTTACAGTAAACTCTTTATTATTTGTTGCTGTTGGATCCATTGTTCGTCTTTCAACATAAACATGTGACTCAGAATGAAGTCCGATAGAGTCAACAAAGCTGTAGTATTTGTAACCATCTTTTAGTTGATAAATGCCACGCGCATCTGTTATTGCGTCATTTTTAGGTACAAATTGAATTTTGAGATTTCTCACATTATCAGGTACTTTAAATAAACGCAAAGTTGGACCGCCTTCAACAGTCTTTTCAGCAATCGTATCATTAGTATCAGCATTTTTGATAATAACATTTGTTGCGCCTTGACCGTTTTTAGTAGACATTGTATTAAATTCAAAGATTAATTCAGAATTCGGATTTACTGTTAATGTTTTCTCGATACCATTAAAATCGCCATGGTCATTCGTATCAGTTCCATGTATACGACCTAATGCAATTACATTTCCTTGTGCTTGATAGTTCTTATTATCTCCTGAATCAAACATGCTCGTTCTTACCATTGCATGACTAAACACCCCTACTTTACCACCATTGATTAGTGTGAAGCCCGGCAAGTTATTAACAACGTTTACTGTTGGCACAGAGCTGTTGGTACTTGGTCTAATACCATTGTCATCAAAAGACAGCACTTCGTTAGGTGCATTTTGTCCTGCATTATTGGCATTGGGATCTGTTGTTGGCGTGTATGGCGCTGTATTTCCAGCTGGCACAGTGCCATTAGCCGCTGCAGCCGCTGGATCTGCTGGAGTTGCATTAGGATCTGCCGGTGCGGCACGTCTACTTCTCTTTTTCGGTCTATTAGATGCCTGTTCAGCAATTGCAACTAGCTCTGGTTTATCTGAAGAATGACGAACATCTTCTTGAATTTCCTTTAAAGTTAGATGTCCTCCTGAACCATTTTCATTTGTTCTATTTGGTACATTTAATGTGGTATTATTCGACACTACATCATTATTATTAGCGTTTGACACTGTCTCTGTTGCTGTTGAATTAGCATCAGAATGATTATTATTTTGCGTAGGCGACGCGCTAGGCTGTATTGGAGCTGGCGTAGCTTGATTTGCTATACTACCATTATTATGATTAACCAATGCTTGATTCGTTGATTGATTAGTTGTTGCAGATTGATTAGGTGTATTCTGCGCACTATTTGCTAAACCTCTATTATTAGCAACATTTGTATCTTGTGAATTTACAGGTGTTGCTTGATTAGTATCGCTTTGTACATTATTATCCGTAGTTAAGGCTTGTGCACCATTTGGGTTTGAAAGTAATAAAACTGTTCCGATTAAAGTAGAGAATATGCCTACTTTATACTTCCTAATACTATATTTATTTTTCTTTAACAAATTCATTTCATTTTCCTCCTGGTTGTCTGTTCTCTGCTGTGTTGTTTAGAATTATGCTAAAAATATACGTTCCCTCACATTATGTTTATAGCTATATTATTTTGTACAATATTTTAAGTTCACTCAATTTTATCATCATCATTTTATAAAATAAAGTTTTATTTTATTACAATTTAGTTTCCGTTTTGTAATTAAAATCTTAATAAAACATAACAAGAACGCTTTAGATTGTTTTGTAACAGAAAGCAATTCATACCAAAAAAAACACCAAGCAACCGAAAAGTTACTTGGTGTCATTACAAATGTAATATTATTTTAAATTATGTCACTACTTTAAATACTTTTTATTTCCAAACCTTCATCGCCCCAAGCGTGCATGCCGCCTTCGACATTTACGGCATCAATGCCATTTGCCTCTAAATATTCTACAACTTTGGCACTACGAACACCGCCAGCACAAACAATATAGTAGGTTTCATTTTTATTAAATACGTCAAGATTGTCTGGAATGGTATCCATTGGAATTAACTTTGCATTAGGAATATATCCCATTGCTGTTTCTTCATCAGTACGAACATCAACAATTTGAACTGGGTTTGATTCTAAAAGTTTGTTTTTTAATTCATCTGTAGTAATTGACTTCATTTTAAAGTCCTCCTTAAAACATTATTTAGCTACAATATTGACTAATTTTTGAGGAACAGCGATGACTTTCATGATGTCTTTACCTTCAATACTCGCTTTTACATTGTCATTAGATAAGGCAATTTCTTGCATTTCTTCTTTTGATGTATCTTTAGCAATTTTAATTTTAGCTCTCAATTTACCATTAACTTGAACAACGATTTCTACTTCATCATCTACAAGTAGTGCTTCGTCATAAGTCGGCCAAGGTTGGTACGTAATAGACTCTTCATGTCCTAATTTTGACCATAATTCTTCACCGATATGTGGTGCAATAGGTGCTAACATTTTAACGAAGCCTTCAATGTAAGGTTTATAAACTTCATCAACTTTATAACACTCATTAATAAATACCATTAATTGACTAATAGCAGTATTAAATCCTAATGTTTCAAAGTCTTCTGTTACCTTTTTAACAGTTTGATTATAAACTTTATCTAAAGATTTATTATTTGTAGTAACAATTTTTGAACTTAATGTACCGTCTTCATTAACAATTAAACGCCATACGCGATCTAAGAATCGACGAGACCCATCTAATCCTTTTTCACTCCATGCAATTGCAGCATCTAAAGGTCCCATAAACATTTCGTAAAGACGTAAAGTATCTGCACCATGAGACTGTACTATATCATCAGGATTGATTACATTTCCTTTAGATTTACTCATCTTCTCATTACCTTCTCCTAAAATCATACCTTGGTTAAATAATTTTTGGAAAGGTTCTTTAGTAGGTACGATACCCAAATCATAAAGGACTTTATGCCAAAATCTTGCATATAATAAGTGAAGAACCGCATGTTCTACTCCACCGATATATAAATCAACAGGTAACCAATGTTTTAATTTTTCGGGATCTGCTAACATATTTTCATTTTTAGGATCGATGTAACGTAAATAATACCAACAACTACCTGCCCATTGTGGCATCGTATTTGTTTCACGACGTCCTTTCATACCAGTTTTTTCATCTATAACATTTACAAATGAATCAATATTAGCTAGTGGAGACTCACCAGTCCCTGATGGCTTGATTTCATCTGTTTCAGGTAACAACAATGGTAGCTCTTCTTCAGGAACAGTTGTCATTGTTCCATCTTCCCAATGAATGACAGGAATTGGTTCACCCCAATAACGCTGACGACTGAATAACCAATCTCTTAATTTGTAATTAACTTTCTTTTCGCCAGCACCTTTTTGATCTAATAATTGAATAGCTTTAGTAATTGCCGCTTCATTTTCTAAACCATCAAGTTCACCAGAATTAATATGTTTACCTTCACCAGTGTATGCTGCTTCTTCAACATTTCCACCTTCAATGACTTCAATGATTGGCAAATCAAACTTTTTAGCAAATTCAAAATCTCTGTCATCATGCGCTGGTACTGCCATAATTGCTCCAGTACCATATGTTGATAATACATAATCAGCAATCCAAATTTGTACTTTTTCACCAGATAAAGGATTAATTGCATATGCACCAGTAAACACACCTGATTTATCTTTTGCTAAATCTGTACGTTCTAAATCTGACTTTTTAGAAGCTTCTGTTTGATAAGCTTTTACTTTTTCTTTATATTCATCAGTTGTAATTGAATTAACTAATGCATGTTCAGGACTTAAGACTAAGAATGATGCACCATAGATTGTATCTGGTCTAGTCGTAAATACTTCTACTTTTCCTTCCGCATTATCAACATCAAATGCAACTTTGGCACCTTCTGAACGTCCAATCCAGTTACGTTGCATATCTTTTAAAGACTCAGGCCAATCTAAATCATCTAAATCTGCTAATAATTGATCTGCATATTCTGTAATTTTAAGTACCCATTGCTTCATTGGTTTACGATAAACTGGGTGACCGCCACGTTCAGATACACCGTCAATCACTTCTTCGTTAGATAAGACAGTACCTAATGCAGGACACCAGTTAACTGCAACTTCGTCAACATATGCTAAACCTTTGTTATATAACTGTATGAAAATCCACTGTGTCCATTTATAGTATTCTGGATCTGTTGTATTAACTTCACGATCCCAATCATAACTGAACCCTAATTCTTTAATTTGTCGTTTAAAAGTTTGGATATTTTTCTTTGTAAATTCACGTGGGTCGTTGCCAGTGTCTAAAGCATATTGCTCTGCTGGTAATCCGAATGCATCCCACCCCATCGGATGTAACACATTATATCCTTGCATTCTCTTATATCTTGAAATGATATCTGTTGCTGTATAGCCTTCAGGATGTCCAACATGTAAACCAGCACCTGATGGGTATGGAAACATGTCTAAAGCATAAAATTTCTTTTGACCTAAGTTATCATTTGTTTTAAATGTTTTATTTTCGTCCCAATAGTCTTGCCATTTCTTTTCAATTTGATTGTGGTTGTAATTCAACACATTTCCTCCTATTCAATAAAAAAGACACCTCTAACTATTCTATTTACATAGGGACGACATTTGCCGCGTTACCACCCTATTTCACAAAAATTGTGCACTCATTTTAATAGTAAGAGATGTCATTCATTCAATTTAAAATTAATACGATTTACATTTAGTCCTTAACACTAGCTCTCAGCATCACTAGCTTTCTGTAGAAAAGCTCCAAACGAAATTAAATTATACAAATTAATATTATGTTATAACGACATTTATTTCAAGTCTATAACGTTAATTCTATTTACTCATTATGCATCTAATTTTTTAGGTTGCGTATTATTCTCCTTGAAAACCATTAATAATATTAATGCATATACAAGTAGTAGCATCATACCGATAAACATCATGCGCATATTAAAAGCATCAACTAATACACCACCAAGAAATGGACCGAATGCTTTTCCTACTGTAGCAGCTGAATTCACAAAACCTTGGTACTGTCCTTGCTTACCATCTGGCGCTAACTGATTGGCTATAGTTGGAACTGCTGGCCATACAAACATTTCTCCAAAAGTTAAAATAATCATACCGACAACAAATATTGTAAAGTTTTCGGCAAAGCTCGTGACAAAGAACGACAACATAAAAATGATGATGCCGACAAACATTTGTTTCTTTAAGTTTCCTTTTAACAGATAGAGAATCGGTTTAATTAATGGTTGTGCTACTAAAATCATTATTCCGTTAATTGTCCATAAAACACTATATTGTGCCATTGAAATATTAATAGTTTGTGTAAATGATGCGATTGTAGACTCCCATTGAATATACGCAACCCAACAAATTGCAAACATTGCACAAATTAGTACTAATGAAATAAATCTTGCTTTATTCTTTTTACCAGTAATATCTAAATGAGTTGGATATTTAACTTTCGCATTAATTTCAATATTAAATTGCGTTACCGCGACAAGTGCAAACACAACATACATAATAAGATTGGCTAAAAAGATATAGTTAAAGCTAAATTCTACGACAAAGCCGCCCATTGCTGCGCCGACAGCAACACCAATATTTTGCGCTAAGTATATCGCATTAAACGTTTGCCTTCCGCCATTCGGCCACACTGCTCCAGCCATTGCGTATATCGCAGGAATAATCATTCCGCCACCAAAGCCTAACATTACAAGCCATACAGCATACCAAGGCCACCCGTGAAAGAAATTAAGTAGCGTTGTACTACAAAGACAAGTGAAAGTTCCAATTAAAATCGTCTTGTATCCACCTAATTTATCAAATAGTGAACCACCTAATAAGTTTCCAATAACCATGCCAAATGAATTTATCATTAGCACTAAACCAGCAACAGTTAAACTTTTTCCAAGTTCTTGTTTCATATAAATTGTATTTAAAGGCCACAAAAAACTGGAACCAGTAATATTTAACGCCATGCCAATTACTAGCCACCAGACTGATTTAGGTATATTCATATTTCATAGTTCCTCTCTCTTTTTTGTCAAACTATAATAAACACTATAACATTAAAATATGTTAAAATCTGTACTTAGAACTCTTTTTTTATAGAAAGGAAAATGACATATGGGCAATCATTTCCAATACGCTTTTGAAAACAAACGTTATCACACATGGAATTACCATTTAAAAAATAAATTTGGACAAAAAATATTTAAAGTTGCATTGGATGGCGGGTTTGACTGTCCTAACCGCGATGGCACTGTAGCACATGGTGGATGTACATTTTGTTCTGCTGCAGGTAGCGGAGACTTTGCAGGTAATCGTGCAGATTCAATCGCAGTACAATTTAAAGAAATTAAGGAAAAGATGCATGAGAAATGGCACGAAGGAAAATATATTGCTTATTTTCAGGCATTTACAAATACACATGCACCAGTTGAAGTATTAAAAGAAAAATTCGAACCTGTACTTAAAGAACCGGGTGTTGTGGGATTATCTATTGGTACGCGTCCTGACTGTCTACCAGACAATGTTGTCGAATATTTAGCAGATTTAAATCAACGAACATACTTATGGGTTGAATTAGGACTACAAACAATCCATCAATCAACATCTGATTTAATCAATCGTGCCCATGATATGAAAACTTATTATGATGGTGTGGCAAAATTACGTAAGCATAATATCAATGTATGTACACACATCATTAATGGCTTACCTGGCGAAGACTATGACATGATGATGGCTACTGCCAAAGAAGTTGCACAAATGGATGTACAAGGTATTAAAATTCATTTACTTCATTTGTTAAAAGGTACACCGATGGTAAAACAATACGATAAAGGTTTATTAACTTTTATGACTCAAGAAGAATACACAAACCTAGTTGTGGATCAATTAGAAGTGATTCCCCCTGAAATGATCGTTCACCGAATTACCGGTGATGGTCCAATTGATATCATGGTCGGTCCAATGTGGAGTGTTAATAAATGGGAAGTATTAAATGGCATCGATGCCGAATTAGCACGTAGAAATTCTTATCAAGGGTTGCGTTACAAGTCTAAGGTGAAGCAATGAAATTAGAACGTATACTCCCTTTTTCAAAAACACTTATTAAACAACATATAACACCAGAAAGTATTGTTGTAGACGCAACTTGCGGTAACGGCAATGACACTTTATTTTTAGCCGAACAAGTACCAGAAGGACATGTTTATGGTTTCGACATTCAAGATTTAGCTTTGGAAAATACACGTGATAAAGTTAAGGATTTCAATCATGTTTCTTTAATAAAAGATGGACATGAAAATATTGAACATCATATAAATGATGCACATAAAGGTCATATTGATGCAGCCATCTTTAACCTAGGTTATTTGCCTAAAGGTGATAAATCTATCGTGACAAAGCCTGACACGACAATCCAAGCTATTAATTCATTGCTATCATTAATGTCAATTGAAGGTATTATCGTACTTGTTATATATCATGGTCATAGCGAAGGACAAATTGAGAAGCATGCATTGCTTGATTACTTGAGTACTTTGGATCAAAAGCATGCGCAAGTTTTGCAATATCAATTTTTAAACCAACGTAATCATGCTCCATTCATTTGTGTCATAGAAAAAATTTCTTAAGCATTTGCTGCGCTATACTATTTATAATTTAGGATTGATTAGTCAACATTTGAAAAATTAATATCAACAACAAAAAGAGGTTTTCAACTTAATGAAAACCTCTTTTTATGCTATTAAACTTACACAGCAATAATTGCATTTAAACTATTTTGCATTGCTGTTGCTCTACTTGCAATCGCATCACTGATGAAATTCAACAACTCTACTTTCTCTTGTTGTAACTTTTCATTGAAATGAATAATAACTGTTCTTTCATCGTCAACAGGACGCTCTTTGTAAATCCATTCTAATTCAACTAAATTATTATACGTTCTCGTACGCTTATACGGTTTAACTTCAACAAATCTGTCCATTTCTTTAAGCGTCATAGAACCTTTTTGCCATAAAGTTAGTAAAATTAAAATTTCTTCTCTAGACATTTTGTATTCGCTTTCAATCTCGCTGAAAATTGAGTTAATGTCACCCAAAAGTGTTTCTAATTGCAAAATCCCAAATACAGTGTCGTTATTTACTTTTTTCATGCTAAACATCTCCCAATTAATAATCACATATTTAGCTACCATACAAGTATTAACAAACATCCCAACAATCCCAAAACTTGTATGTGCTAACTTATGCATAAAACTACAAGTGTAAATAAACTTGCTTTCTATTCAATTGTCAAAGTTGAATAAAATTAAATAAGTATAAAAACCAATAATCAATAGAGTTAATATTTAGAAATAAGATAATAGTACATAAAACAAATCACTCTATTACATATTAATTTTATAATTTATATACAAAGAAAATATATCAATATTACCATTAAATTGCAACAATTCTACATATATTTCTTCAAAAAAGATACGCATTGAATTTTTATTACATATAACTCTCATGAAAATTGATTAAACTAAATTAATTAGTTAGCCTTAAATTTAACAAATTAAATCAAACCGAATGAGGCTAAATTGGTTATTTTTCAAGATATGATTTGTATAAATCAAAACATTTCTTACAAATCAAATGTGTATAAAATGTGATATACATTCTCAACCTTAAAAAAGTAAAAAAAGATGAGCATCTACTGTCTCATCTTTTTAGAATATTAAATTTCTACAATTTCGTCATCTTCAACAATAAAGCCCATTGTATTGACGCTATTATTTAAGAAAGTCAGAATATAACGCATTACTTCATCGCGTTCTGGCTCATTGTGAACCTCGTGGTAAAAACCTTGCCAAGCTTTAAAATATAATTCAGGTGTTTGATATTTTTCTTTAAACTCATCAATTGCCCTAGTATCAACAATTAAATCCTTCGTTCCATACATTAATAGTGTTGGCATTGGTTGAATGTCATGAATATGAGCCATCGTATCTTTCATCGTCTCATTAATTGTATTATACCAATGATACGTTGCTTTTTTTAACATTAAACCATCGTTAACTGTTTCTTCAACAATTTCTAAATTACGTGTTAAATCTTTTGGTTCTACACCAACATTAAAACGTGTGTCTTTTGAAATTTTACCTATATTTGAAACAAGTTTATCTTTACGATTTTTTCCATTCTTTTGAAGTTCTAGCATAGGAGAAATTAACATCATCCCCTCGATTGGCAATTCTACTTTTTCAAGTAAATTTAATAAAATCAAACCGCCAAGTCCTACCCCTAATACATAAGTAGGAATTTTATATTCATTAGCTATCTTTAACCAGTCTAGCAAACTTTCGTGATACGTTTGAAAGTTTTCAATTTGTCCTTTATTAGCTCTTGAAGTTTGACCTTGACCAGGCAAATCTCCCATAATCACATGATAGCCATTTCTTCTTAACATCGTAATAACATATGCATATCTTCCCGTATGTTCTAATATATTATGAGCAATAACAACGACGCCTTTCGCATCATTTTCAGCTTCCCACTTCCACATTATTATACTGCCCCTTTTTCATTAATCTTCAATAACATAATTATAGCAAATTCACTATGTAGATTTCTATTTATAGTATTATTGTTGTCCATATTATTATATACAAATGAAATCAACATCAATAATAGTGTAATTATACATAATTATTTTTGATTGTTTTTGATGAAAACGCTTTCTCGAATATTTTTTTCATGCTAAACTTATTGTAAACACAAGGGTTTGGAGGAGTAGCAATGGCACTATTAAAGAATTTTTTTATCGGATTATCTAATAATAGTTTTTTAAACAACGCAGCAAAAAAAGTGGGCCCACGTTTGGGTGCCAATAAAGTCGTTGCCGGAAATACAATTCCAGAGTTAATTAATACAATCGAATACTTAAATGACAAGAATATCGCTGTTACGGTAGACAATTTAGGGGAATTTGTCGGTACAGTTGAAGAAAGTAATCATGCTAAAGAACAAATTTTAACTATTATGGACGCGCTTCATCAACATGGCGTAAAGGCACATATGTCTGTTAAATTGAGTCAGTTAGGTGCAGAATTCGACTTAGAATTAGCTTACCAAAATTTAAGAGAGATTTTACTTAAAGCAAATACTTACAACAATATGCATATAAATATTGATACTGAAAAATATGCTAGCCTGCAACAAATTGTTCAAGTTTTAGATCGATTAAAAGGCGAATTTAGAAATGTTGGTACTGTAATTCAAGCATATTTATACGATAGCCATGAATTAGTTGATAAGTACCAAGATTTACGATTACGTTTGGTTAAAGGTGCATATAAAGAAAACGAATCAATTGCATTTCAATCTAAGGAAGACGTAGATGCAAATTACATCAAGATAATTGAACAACGTTTGTTAAACGCACGCAATTTCACTTCAATTGCAACACATGACCATCGCATCATTAATCATGTAAAACAATTTATGAAAGAAAATCACATTGAAAAAGATCGTATGGAATTCCAAATGCTCTATGGTTTTAGATCAGAGTTAGCAGAAGAAATTGCAAATGAAGGATATAATTTCACTATCTATGTACCTTATGGCGATGATTGGTTTGCGTATTTTATGAGAAGATTAGCAGAACGCCCACAAAACCTATCTCTTGCTGTAAAAGAATTTGTGAAACCTGCTGGCTTAAAACGTGTTGGCATAATTGCAGCTTTAGGAGCTACAGTTATGTTAGGTTTAAGTACAATTAAAAATTTATGCCGTAAATAGAACATGGCATAAACAATAATTTAGGAGTCTGGAACAATAATCAATGTTCTAGGCTCCTAAATGTTATATAGGCAGTTCTGAATCATTTATAAATCTTTGATTATGAACTCACTACAGCGCTCTATGCTTTTATAGATTTTAATAAATTAGCCATTTCAATTGCACTTACTGCTGCTTCGGCACCTTTATTGCCAGCTTTAGTACCTGCTCTTTCCACAGCTTGTTCAATACTTTCAGTCGTTAAAATACCAAATATGACTGGTACATTAGTTTGATCATTTACTTTAGAAACACCTTTCGCGACTTCATTACAAACATAATCATAATGAGACGTAGCACCGCGAATTACGCATCCTAATGTAATTACTGCATCATAATTTCCTGATGAGGCTAATTTTTTAGCTACTAAAGGAATTTCAAACGCACCCGGAACAAATGCTACATCAATATTGTCTTCATTAACATCATGTCGAATCAAAGTATCTTTTGCACCTTCAAGTAATCTTCCAGTGATAAAATCATTAAATCGACTAACTACGATTGCAACTTTCAAATCTTTTCCAATTAATTTACCTTCAAAATTCATGTTAAAGTCCTCCTATATTAAATGACCCATTTTTATTTTTTTCGTTTCCATATAATCATGATTATGTACCGTTTCTGGTACGATAACTTCAATTCTTTCTGCAATATCAATGCCATATTGTTTTAATCCCTCAAATTTACTTGGATTATTACTTAATAAATTGATATGTTCGATGTTAAAATATTTTAAAATCTGTGCAGCAATATGATAATCTCGCAAATCTTCATCAAAACCTAATGCTAAATTTGCAGTTACTGTATCATATCCTTGCTCAATTAATTCATATGCGCGTAATTTGTTTAACAATCCTATGCCACGACCTTCTTGAGGTAGATAAATAATCATGCCGCCATGTTCATTGATATACTTCATAGACGATTCAAGTTGAGCACCACAATCACAACGCTGACTATGGAAAATATCGCCTGTAAGGCACGCAGAATGTAAGCGTACATTTTCATGTTGTCGAATTGCACCTTTTGTCAGTACAACTATCTCTTCATCTGTGTAAGTCGCTTTAAAACCATACATATCAAATGTTCCGAAATCTGTAGGCATTTTCACTTTTGCCTTAAATTCAATTTCTGGTTCTAATTTTTTACGATATTCAATTAAATCATCAATCGTAATCATCTTTAATTGATGTTTTTCTTTAAACTTTTGTAAATCTTGTCCTTTCGCCATCGTGCCGTCATCATTCATAATCTCACAAATGACACCAGCGGGCTTGGCACCAGTAAGTTTAGCTAAATCAACAGCCGCTTCTGTGTGTCCATTTCTAGCTAACACCCCTTTATCTTGTGCCACTAATGGAAATAAATGACCAGGACGATTAAAATCTTTAGCTTCACTACTAGGATCTATGAGCTTTTTGGCAGTCAATGTACGTTCATAAGCGCTAATTCCTGTTGTTGTATCTACATGATCAATACTCACTGTAAATTGCGTACCAAAGATGTCGGAGTTATCATCAACCATTTGTACCAAATCCAAACGTTGTGCAATATCTTTAGACACTGGTGCGCATATTAATCCCCTTGCTTCTTTCGCCATAAAATTAATGGTATTATCGTTCATCCATTCAGTGACCGCTACTAAATCACCTTCATTTTCACGATTCTCATCATCTACTACAATAATTGTTTCTCCATTTTTTAAAGCCATTAAAGCACTGTCAATATTATCGAATTGCATGCTACCCCTCCTAAAAACCAAATGCTCTTAATTTATCTACAGATAATTGGTCTTTATCTTTATTTAAAATATTTTCAACATATTTAAACAAAACGTCTGTTTCTAAATGTACTTTATCTCCTAATTTTTTGGATGATAAAATCGTTGAACGCCTCGTTTCTGGAATAAGATGAATGTCAAAACTGTTATCATGCTTATCAAATACCGTTAGACTTACACCATCCACAGTAATAGACCCTTGCTTAACTAACTGATTATTAATATGTTGGCTACATTGAATAGTAATAATTTTGGCATTGGCTGTTTCATTTATTTTTGAAACTGTTCCTAGTTCATCTACATGACCGAGGACAAAATGTCCACCAAACCTACCGTTACCACTCATGGCACGCTCTAAATTCACTTCTGATTGTCGCTTAACATCTGCTAAATAGGTTTTATTTTCAGTGCCTTTAATTACTTGAACAGTAAAAGATGTCTGATCAAAATCAATCACTGTTAAACATGCACCATTAACACTGATGGAATCACCAATATGCATATCTGCCGTAATCTTATGCGCTTCGATTTCAATCGTCCTGACTGATTGACGAATTTGAACACTTTTAACGACACCTATTTCTTCAACGATGCCAGTAAACATGCATCATCACTTCTTTCGTAAAGTTAATTTAACATTTTGATTTAATAACTCGGAATGAACAATTTCAAATTGGTTCGCATCTGGTATCTCAATCACATCATTTGTTTGATAAAATTGATAATTTCCAGATCCGCCAATTAATTTCGGGGCATAATAGAGAATAAATTCATCTATATAATTAGATTGGAGAAATTCTGATGTAGTGGTTGGACCTGCCTCGACTAGCAAAGTACCAACTCCTCTTTTATATAAATTGTGAAGAATTGTTGTTAAATCACAAGACTTCAAGTAAATAATTTCAATATGTGTTTGATTGGTTGTTAAATTTGGATTTTCTGTATATATCCAAATTGGTGTTGATTCATCTTGATAAATTTGCTGATTAAAATGAATATTCCCAGACTTAGACAATATTACTTTTATAGGGTTTTTTCCATCTTGAATACGTGTAGTATATTGTGGATCATCTAATTCAACTGTACGTCTTCCAGTTAACACTGCGTCGTGTCGATGTCTTAACTTATAGACATCTTGTTTAACCTCTTTGTTAGTAATCCATTGACTTTGTCCATTATCATTCGCTTGTTTACCATCTAAACTTGCAGATACTTTCACTGTAATTTGTGGCAGTTGCTTTGCTTTTGCTTTAAAAAAGTCTTGGTATAATTGTGATGCACGTTCATCATCAACGCATTCAACCTCAATACCGTGATCCCGTAACGTATCATCACCATGTGTATCTAACGAATTGTCTTTTGTTGCGTAAACTACTTTAGCTATCTTACAATCAATTATTTTGTTAACACAGGGTGGTGTTGAACCAAAATGACTACATGGCTCTAACGTAATATAAATCGTCGCACCTTCAGCATTTTGTTGTGCCATATCAAGTGCTTGAACCTCCGCATGCTTGTCACCTTTTCTCAAGTGTGCACCAATACCGACAATCCTACCTTCTTTAACTACAACAGCGCCAACGGGTGGATTAACACCTGTTTGACCTTGTACCATATTTGCAAGTTGAATCGCATAATCCATAAATTGACTCAAATGATCACCTCTATAAACAAAAATCCTCACATCATGAATTAAGATGCAAGGAGAAAAATTTATCGTTAAATAAGCCTATTTGTACACATTTTTACAAATACGCTACATTATCTTTGTCGATAATTAACATTCTTTCTCCCATCCAGACTTTAACTGTCGGCTCTAGAATCTCACTAGATCAGCCACTAATATGAAACATATTAGCAGGTCGCAGGCTTTATTTACTGCCGGTTGGGAATTTCACCCTGCCCCGAAAGAATTATATATGAAATTGTTATAGATTATTTGAGTACGTAGTATGTCAACTACATTTAAAATGATACTATATGTTTTCTGAAAAAACAATTAATGACGGTTTTAATTTAATATAATCTGACTACTATAGGCATCTCATTGATATGATTCTTACTAACAGACATTAAAAGCAAACCTTCAATTCGTCTCTATAGAGCGTTCTCTTTATTATCTTCTAGTTACAAATTATTAATTGTCACTGTGCTGTTGTTGCTCATTCGATTCTAAAGCATCATATAATTGAGATACTGTATGCGCAACTTGTTCTACTATCATTTTCACACCATTTCGTAGTTTATTAACACCGTTTGTCATTTGACCTATCGCAATCATATTTGTTAATGTTCCAAACCTTGGACTAATAACTTGATTGGTTTCAGGTATGATTTGTATGCCTCCCATTGGATGTGCTTGTACAATTTGTCTATTTTCAAGATTTTTAATTAATTGATCATCTTGATCCAATTCATTTAAATGACTTTTTGCACCTGTCGCGTTAATGACAACATTATATATGTCTACTGATTCTTGGTTTTTGTATGAAAAATAATACAACTTGCCATCATGTTTCACATCTTCTAAATCTTTTTTCAAAATTAAAGACTTATTTTCTATTAATTCAATAATTAGTTCAGCAGTTCTTGGAGGCATTGGATTTGAATTTAATTGAATCATCTTTGAGTATTTTTGATTAAATTGATGTTGGTCTTCAATACTTAAGCTATTCCATATCCAATTTAAATTCTCTTTCAAATGTTCAATCATACTTTGGAAAATGCCCATTTCTGTTGGACGCGCTAAATCATACTTCAAATCTGCAATATGATTTCCTGTACGTCTATGTACTAATTTTTTAAAATCAATGTCATATTCAGCACATTCTTTTAAAAATAAAGAAACTAAAGTATCAAGCGGTGCATTTCCGAAATGATGTTTTTTAATGTCATTTAATTTGTCTTTAGTTAAGTACTTGAATGTCACGTCTATCATAGTACCTCTTACACTTGGTAAATTTGCAGAACGACTCGTCATAGTAATTGGTAATTTCGGATGATGAGCAGCAACATAACGAACAACATCTAAGCTGGCAAGGCCTGTACCAATAATCGCAATATCGTCCTGTTCATTTACTTCGTCTAACGTATTATATGTTGGATAAGGCGTAGCGATATATCCTTTTTTACCCTTTAAGTTATATGGATCATGGTAGGCAAATGTACCACATGTTAAAAATACATAATCGTACGCTTGCCATGATTGTTCTGAATTTGTAGTACATATGTAATAAGTTAAATTCGTTTCATCAATATTAGAATTTGTATAAATCTCTTGAACTTTATTATAAATAGTTGATATATTTGGATATTTTTTCGTGAACATAGATAAATAAGATTTCATATAATGTCCGAATACAAATCTCGGTAAATATGTAGGCTCATCAAAATTAAAATCAGTTTGTTGTTTATACCACTTCCAAAATTCAGTCTCATCATCTAAATTTAAACTCATCTTTTTCGAAGGCATATTAATTAGCAGCTCAGAACTATCATTTTGAAATGGTACGCCCTGTCCCATATTTACTTTATCATCGTATAAATCTATATCTAATTGATTAAATTTCGGGTGCTTAACTAACTCTCTCAATACACTTACACCAGCAGTTCCCATGCCTATTATTGCTACTCGCATATATCATCCATCCTTTTGTAATTCAAAATATTATATTTAAACTATTACCTATAATTATAGCAATTTGGTATTTTTAATAAAATTTATTAAGGTAAGCTATTATTTCACTTTCACAACCACTAAACCATTTAAAACTTTTCATTTAATATCAACCTTAGTGTTTGTGTTAAAATATTTTTAACGAGGTGAATTAAATTGAAATTTATAGCAAAGATATTAATCTCATTAGTAATTCTATTTATGATTTTTAGTCGTAAAAACAAAGCTTCTTAATCAATACCCTTGATTACAAAATAAATTCAACTAAGGTGATTGGTCATACACTCAAGATATGGCTAATCACCTTTTTCAATGCAAAACAAAGAGTATAATTTGCAAAATCAATATCTATATTTATCTTTAATACCCTTTTAATACTAAAACCAAATTTAGATTACATAGTCATATCATGTAATATACCAGAGAAACATAGACATTCATCTATATAGATGATAATCTATTTAACGTCTAGGAGGTATGTTATGACGTATAAAGAACTAGCAACATATTTAAAAGTTTTATCAGATTCAAGCAGATTAGAAATACTAGATTTACTTTCTTGTGGAGAGTTATGTGCTTGTGATTTGTTAGAACATTTTCAATTCTCTCAACCCACACTTAGCTATCATATGAAAGCATTAGTAAAAACCAACTTAGTTACGACACGAAAAATCGGAAATAAACATTTATACCAGCTTAATCATAATATTTTTGAGTCCGTAATTAATAACTTGTCTAAGGTTCATACCTCTAACCAACGATGTATTTGTCATAACCTTAAGACTGGTGAATGCTAATGATGACAACTTTAGCGACACTCATTTTTCTAGTAACTTTATTATTTGTATTATGGCAACCTAAAGGCCTAGATATTGGCATTACCGCATTAACTGGTGCCTTTATTGCTATTATTACTGGTGTTGTAAGTTTTTCCGATGTTTTCGAAGTAACAGGTATTGTTTGGAATGCTACTTTGACTTTTGTCTCAGTCATTCTTATTTCATTTATATTAGATAAAGTTGGATTATTCGAATGGTCAGCTATTCACATGCTTCATGCTTCAAAAGGCAATGGTTTAAAAATGTTCGTTTATATCATATTATTGGGTGCCATTGTTGCTGCATTTTTCGCAAATGATGGCGCAGCGTTAATCTTAACGCCTATTGTATTAGCGATGGTTAAAAATATTGGATTTAATAAGCGCGCAATATTTCCATTTATTATTGCAAGTGGTTTTATTGCTGATACAACGTCTTTACCTTTAATTGTAAGTAATCTAGTGAATATTATATCTGCTGATTATTTTCATGTAGGATTCGTTCGATATTTTAGTAGAATGATTATACCTAATTTATTCTCACTTTTAGCAAGTATTATAGTATTGTGGATATATTTTAGAAAAGCGATACCTAAAACGTTTGATGATAATAAAATAAAGCGTCCTAAAGATGCCATTAATGATTTAAAGCTATTTAAAATTTCATGGATTATGCTAGTTATATTACTTTTCGGCTATCTAATCAGTGAATTTACTAAAATTCCGGTATCAATTTTCACTGGAATCATTGCTTTTATATTTCTAATGTTGGCTCGTAAATCAAATGCTGTAAATATTAAGGAAGTCATTAAGGGCGCACCTTGGAATATAGTATTATTTTCAATTGGTATGTATATCGTCGTATTCGGCTTAAGAAATGCTGGCATTACTTTAATATTGGCTAAAATATTAGAATATATTTCCAATTACGGTCTATTTAGCACCATTTTGGGAATGGGCTTCATTTCAGCATTTTTATCATCAATAATGAATAATATGCCTACAGTTTTAATAGATGCGATTGCTATTGGTCAATCAAATGTCCATGGCTTGTTAAAAGAAGGCCTAATTTATGCGAATGTTATCGGTTCTGATTTAGGTCCAAAAATTACACCGATAGGCTCTTTAGCTACATTACTGTGGTTACACGTCTTAACACAAAAAGATGTTAAGATTTCTTGGGGCACATACTTTAAAACTGGTATCATCATTACAATTCCAGTACTATTTATAACACTCATAGGGTTGTATCTAACACTTATCATATTTTAATTAATTAGGAGATTGTTATGACTAAAAAAACAATTTATTTTATATGTACAGGCAACTCATGTCGAAGTCAAATGGCTGAAGGTTGGGCTAAACAAATCTTAGCGGAAGATTGGAATGTATATTCTGCTGGTATCGAAACACACGGTGTTAATCCCAAAGCGATAGAAGCTATGAAAGAAGTAGGCATTGATATATCAAATCATACATCAGATTTAATCGATAATAATATTATTAAAAATTCAAATTTAGTTGTTACATTATGTAGTGATGCAGACGTAAATTGCCCTTCTTTACCAACAAATGTTAAGAAGGAACATTGGGGATTTGATGATCCTGCAGGCAAGCCTTGGTCAGAGTTCCAACGTGTGAGAGATGAAATTAAAATCGCAATTGAAAATTTCAAATCACGATGAGAGTGGGACAGAAATGATAAAAAACACTAATGATTTATTATGCAGTGGCTCTTTATCATTAGCTATAGCTAATGTGTACTTAAAAATAGGAATACATGAGTAAAACTCATGCATAAGAAATACTAATTTCTAAAGAAAAAGTAATTCTTTATTGATGTCCTGCCCCAACTTGTATTGCCTGTAGAAATTGGTGTTCCAATTTCTCTATGTTGGGGCCCCGCCAACTTGCATTGGCGGAATTATCAATCAATATCTCTCTTTAATATAAAAAGACGCTTTCTATCAAAACAAGATAGAAAGCGTCTTTTTAGTATGTCCGAGTCAAAAAAACAACTCATAGCTTATCAAATTACTTATTCAAATGTTTACTGTCATCTTTATACACAAAGTATTTGAAGTATTTTCCTTCAGTCTTCATGTTCTTATAAAAGTCAGCGATAATTGTTGCATTACTTTCTGCCCACTTAATATCAGTAGCATATTGATGTTCTCCTGGATTTTTTGGATTCCATCTCATACTATACAATGTATTTTGATCTGTGCTTGATAAGAAGTGCTTATGAATGAAATCAGCACCGCCTGAAATAGCTTTTTCAGGTGTATCCCAACCATGCTTTTTAGCATATTCTGCACCTGTTTTAATTGGGTCTTTATCAAGGGCTCCTACTCCATAGAAATTGTAGTATTTTTTGCCATCAATTTCGACTCCATTAGCTAATTCACTTTTAACTGCGCCAGTTTCTAATAATGCATGTGAAATTAAATAAACTTCGTTAACGTGCTTATCTTTAGCAGCTTTTAAGAAATCATCCGTATGTTTCAATAACGTTGGTCTATCTACTAACATACGTTTAATTCTATTTTTATCAATCCCTTGATACTTTGATAAATCTAAAAATTGATATTTTTGCTTTTCATTATCGATAAAAGTACCGCTATCCATTGTACTTTTAATTTCAGTTGCAGATGCATCTCTCCATGCATCATTCTTTTTATTTGATACCTGTTGACTCGTATAATTATTTATTTGTTTCTTTGCTGCATCGTTTAATGTAACATTTAACTTTTCAATCTTAATGTCTGATTTAACATGTTTGAAAAATATCTGATCGGATATCATTGAGAAAAATAAAAATGAGACAACAGCAAATATGACAACAAGTCCTATTATTCCAAAAATAGAACCTTTCTTGTGTTTATTCATATCCACACCTCTTAGGTCATTGTTGTTATACATTCAGTTTGACTACGATAATAAAGTTTAACATTATTAAAACCGTTTAACAATTTTATCTATGCATTGTTACATATTCATAAATAAACAGTAATGTAAATGAAACGTTTTAAACGATTTATCAATATTACTTTACGTTGATCTACGAATCATAAATGTTTTATCTTTTTGTATAACCTTTGAAAACCTTTATATCAATAATCTTATTATTCACGTATTAAAAAACAAAAAATTCTCTTGTTCGTTTACTTAGTTTCTTTTTTATAATCCATCATAATAAAACTTGCTGCATTTGATCTATTTTTATAATAGTACTGATTTAAATCAATCGTACCTTCAATTTGACCATCACGATACATCATTTCATTAGTGAAGTTATTTATCATCACGAAATCAGCACGATCTCTAATAACATCTAAATCGTCGTTTCGTGCAAAAAAATGTTCTAAATTTAAATGTGCGTAATCCATTGTTACCTCCCGATTACAAATTTTGTTCTATCTACTATTTAGCAAAGTAATAATACATCATATCACATTAAATTAATTACTTATGTCTTATATTTAACACTTAATTTAGCGATTACGCAAATGAATGATTTTTCTAAATATTTTATTCTAACTTTATCCGGAAATATTTGTTATACGTATAACTTGGAGAATGACTACTTGAAATTTAATGACGTATACAACAAACACCACAAAATCATACACCATCTTTTAAAAAAATATAATATTAGCTATAATTATGATGAGTATTATCAACTACTCTTGATAAAAATGTGGCAATTGAGTCAGATATATAAACCCTCAAGCAAGCAATCTTTATCCTCTTTTTTATTCACTCGATTAAATTTTTACCTTATCGATTTATTCAGACAACAAAATCAATTAAAAGATGTCATTTTATGTGAGAATAATTCACCAACATTAACTGAACAACCAACATACTTTAATGAACATGACCTTCGTTTACAAGATATCTTCAAGTTTTTAAATCATAAAGAAAGACTATGGCTCAAACTATACCTTGAAGGATACAAGCAATTTGAAATTGCTGAAATCATGTCATTATCGCTTTCAACGATTAAATTAATTAAGACATCCGTTAAGCGTAAATGCCAACATAATTTTAAATAGTTTATTGTGAAATTTCGGTCGATGTGTTAATGATGTTGAAACACCCTAACATCTTCATATAAATTTATTTTAACCATTAAATTAACAACTTATTATACGAGGAGTACTATATTTGCAAGACAATTCTACTAAATATCTACTTTATATCCAAACTGCTACTTCAAACCATCTCGAAACAAATTGTGTCTTTTTACATTGTGATTACATTCTTAAAGTTCCAATTAACAAACTCGTTTCATATTATGCGAAATTGCATTTATCATCACAAAGTGTGCTAATTGAGACTGCAAAAAACATACTAAATATTAATAAACTGGTTCCCATTTACATCAACGCAAAAACTATACTTTTTCCGTTAAAACATAAACGTGCACCGATACAAATTTATATCAATGCACATTATATTGTTGGTATGACTGCCATAGAGAATTCAACATTAATACATTTTCAAGAAGGCATTCAGCTAGAAGTTGATGAGCCATTTTCTCTAGTTTCAAAAAAATGTCATGAAAGTTTAGCTTTGAAGCACTTCATTGAAAATACTATTTCGAATTAAATTTAATTTCTAAAAGTTTCTTAGTAAAGTATGATGTCACAATTTTTATAAAATATATGCTAACAATCATTAATAAAATCGCTCCAATAATTGTTAAAATAACAACAGTTGTAGATAAATCTACCTTAGGACTAACGAAAAATTGTACGCCAGATAGACTTGTTATTAGCCCAAATAAAAACAAGCCTAATAAAGCAACATAAGCAAACATCATCACTACTAATGTAACAAACATACTATAACTTTTTGTTTCTTTATTTCGAAATACATTTTGTCTTAAGTAAGCATTAGCAAAGGTAACAGGCTTATTTAAGTTAACGCTGTCATCATCAGATATAGAAGACAATCGTTGATCTAATGCTTGTTTCTCCTTCTTGTTCAAAAACCATAATTGCTTTTTAACTTTTTTATCAAATGATGCTTTATTCATAATTAAGGATTTCTCTCCTTTATAATATTGACGTAATTTTAAACATTAGCGTCAATTGAAAGTGTATTTTATATATTTTACAGAAATATATGTATCAAATCTACAAAAATCCATATTACAATTTCATTTATGTTGATTTGACGCTAAAATACAGTCTGCTAATTTTTTCAAACTAATGCTTTTTAGGTAAGTACAATGATAAATTTTAATCGTATAAATGTTTCATATATAATGAATCTAGCCTTAACCATATTGCATTCAAAATTAATTTTAAAAAATGAAAAGAAAGGATTTAGCATGCAAAAATTCAAAGACTTTTTTTACGATGATTTATCGGTTACACGAGGAAATTATTTTTTAACTTTAATGGCAGCATTTTTTATTACTATCATTTTATTTATCGGCATAGTTGTCAGTGAAGTACATTTACTTTATAGCATGCTGATTGTATTAGTAGGTTTAATTCTATTGAGGCTATTCAAAATCAATTTATTCTCTTTTAAAAAATTAACATTGTATCAAGTTATTTATATTATAGGTGGTGCACTATTAATTTATGGGTTAGATAATCTTTATTTATATTTTCATGACGTACCGGCAAATGAACAACAATTAGAGCATGAAATACGAAATACACCATTCTATATTTCTATTTTCACTGTTACCATCATCCCCGCTATTGTGGAAGAAATTGTTTTTCGCGGTATGATAATAAGGGTTATATTCAGAAAACACTTGTTTTTAGGGTTACTTGTGTCTAGTTTAGTTTTTGCATCATTACACGAATCTGACACTTGGATTGGTTATTTACCTTACTTATATTCTGGTTTGATTTTTGGCCTAATTTATATAAAAACAAAACGATTAGAAGTGGTAATATTCATGCACTTCTTAAATAACTTATTAGCTCTGCTCTTTATAATATGGGGATAATTTTGAGATAACCTTTCATATTATTTTCAAATTATCTATCTAATATTTATTTTATTGAACTTGAGTCACCACTTAAACTCAAAAATACATGTCATCAAGTGCAAAATAATTTAGAACTAATACAAACATAACAACTTTTACTTTACGCTTAAAATCAAAAGTCACATACCTATATATAAGTACAACTTGTATATTTTGTACTCTATAGGTATGTGGCTTAAATAATATTTTATTCTTGAGTTGCATATAGTAATTGTTTTTATTCATTTTCTAAAATACGCGAGACTAATTTCCTTTACTACTTCTGTTGAATCAATTTAGACTTTTTATAACTCGAGCTTTTACTTAGCTGAATTTTGACTTCAACTTCATTAATAACTATGATGGAAAACCCCCATAAGCACAATGCCTATGAGGGTTTAAATATATTTATATATTATAGAATAGAAAGACCTGAAGATTGAATATCTTTCGCAAAGCCTTTAACTGTATCTACTGATAATTCGTTAATATCGCGACCTAAGTTTGTATTCACTTTTTTCACAACATCTGCTGGGCATGTAATAATATCTGCACCAATTTCATCAGCTTGAATCACATTGAATAATTCGCGGCAACTTGCCCATAATAATTTAACGCCGTCTTTACTATGCGTAACTTTTACAGCCTCTTTCATTAATGGTAATGGATCTACGCCTGTATCTGCAATACGTCCTGCAAATACTGAAACATATGTTGGCACACCTTCAGTTACTGCTTCAGTTATTTCTTTAACTTGTTCAATTGTGTAAACAGCCGTAACGTTTAATCTCACATTGTCAGCTGAAAGTTTTTTAATTAAAGGAATCGTTGATTCACCTTTTGTATTTACAATAGGAATTTTAACAAATACATTTTCGCCATATTGTTTTAAAATTGCTGCTTCTTTTTCCATAGTTTCTAAATCGTCTGCAAATACTTCAAATGAAATTGAAGCATCTGGAATTTCTTTCACAGCTTCTTCAGCAAAAGCTTTGTAATCTGTTACGCCCGCTTTCGCCATTAAACTAGGATTTGTTGTAAAACCATCCACTTGTTTGTTTTTATAAGCTGCTTTCATTTCTTCAATATCTGCACCGTCCGCAAATACTTCTACATTTAGTTTAGCCATATAATATAGCCTCCTTGATTCTTATTAAAATTTAACAACATCTGCATGTCTTTTTCTTACAACCATTTGTAAAAAATGATTTTTATTTCTTTGTTATATAAAACATTTATATCACGCTTTTATAATATATAGCTAATTTTTTGCCTATATTTTTTAAAAATGACTTTAGCAACATTGTGTCAACAAGGTAATTAAACTATTGTTTTATGATTGTTTATGATACGATATGTAAATGATAACCATCCAGGAGGTCTAGCATGTCTCGTTCAAAAAAATACTTTTACTTATCTAGCTTAATGATTATTTTAAGCTTTTTCTTTAATACAAATAACGTTTTCCTAAGCGGACTTTTTAATTCTTTTATTAAATTAATACTTTTCTGCAGTGTTATTAACTCCATTGTACTAATTTTGTCTATAATTTTTGCAGATCGTTCAATTAAATCACTAAAGCCTGATGCAGATTGGATTAGAATTGCGAGTAAAAGTTTGCCATGGATTATTCTAATCGTTATTTTAGTACATATCTTTTCAATTGTTCGTACATTCGGCTTTATTTAAAAAAGATTAAATGTCAATGTAGCCTTAATACAAAACAATACAATGTATCACGCCATAATAAGTAATTCAATTTGATGACGTTGTTGCGTATAAAAAATATTAGATTTTCGAAATCATAACTATACATCTAATCGCTATAGTTATACAACAAGATATAACATATAATGAGGTTTGATAATGCATCGACAATTTTTGTCGTCGCGTTGCCAAAACCTCTTTTTTAAATTCAAACTACTTCTTTTCGAGGTGAAGCAAATGCAATATGTATATATTTTTATCGGTGGTGCTTTAGGCGCTTTATTACGTTACCTCATTTCTTTTCTGAATACTGACGGAGGTTTTCCAATCGGAACACTGGTAGCCAATTTGACTGGTGCCTTTGTAATGGGATTGCTAACAGCCTTAACAATTACATTTTTTTCAAACCATCCGACCCTAAAAAAAGCTATTACGACTGGTTTTCTTGGTGCTTTAACGACTTTTTCAACATTTCAATTAGAATTAATACATATGTTTGATCATCAACAATTTATAACTTTACTACTATATGCTATAACAAGTTATGTCTTTGGTATTTTGTTATGTTACGTCGGTATAAAACTAGGTGGTGGTTTATCATGATATCAATCATTTTAGTCATGATTGGCGGCGGTTTGGGTGCAATTGCTAGAAGTGCCATTACGGATTATTATAATCATAAATTTACTTCAAAGTTACCTATCGCAACATTGATAGTAAATCTTATTGGTAGTTTTTTAATTGGTTTAACTATAGGCTTATCAATTTCAATCTCATGGTTCCCTGCGTTCTTTGTTACCGGTTTTTTAGGTGGCTTAACAACTTTCTCAACGTTAGCCAAGGAACTTACACTAATGATGACGCCAAAATTTAATATTAAGCTTTTTCTCAATTATTCACTTTTACAATTCATCATTGGATTTATAGCTTGTTATATTGGCTATCATATTTAAAAATAAAATGCTTCATTCAGCAAATAGGTAAATTACGACACCTTCCTGACCGAAGCATTTTTTAATTTTCATGCAAATTTTTTAGCACCATATAATGCCTACCAAAATTCAATAATCTTTGTTGCCGTTTAAATAATGTGAATGTCAATAAATTCTCCAAACTAGTCGAAAATAAAAACGTTAAGCAATATTGCTATTACCTAACGTTGACAATTCATCTAACCTTTTCATCAGTTAAGCGATTTTAATCTATCCTTCAAAAGTTTTTGGATCAGGTCCAATTCTCTTATCTTGATTTAAACCATCAATTCGCGTCATTTGTTCATCTGATAATTCGAAATCAAATATTTGGAAGTTTTCAGAGATTCTGTTTGGTGTTACCGATTTAGGGATTGTAACCACACCATGTTGCACATTCCATCTTAAAACAACTTGGGCAGGTGACTTTCCTAATTCTTGAGCAATGTCTTTAATTGTCTCATCATTTAAAATTTGTGCATTCATCAATGGTGACCAAGATTCCATCACGATATGTTGTGCTACCAAATATAATTTCAATTTATGTTGCGTTAAATATGGATGATATTCAACCTGATTAATTACAGGTTTAATTGACACTTGTGCCAACAAAGCTTCCAAATGTTCAGGTTCAAAATTGCTGACACCTATATTTTTAACTTTATTATTTTTATATAAATCTTCCATACCTTTCCATGTATCAACCATTACGGCTTCGTTCGTACCTGGCCAATGAACTAGATACAAATCTAAGTATTTTAAACCTAATCTAGATAAACTAGCTTCGTAAGCAGCTGCTACATTTTCACGACCAAAATCCTCAAAATATAATTTTGAAGTAATAAATAAGTCTTCTCTAGCAATACCAGTTGATTCCAATCCGGCACGAATGCCAGCACCTACTTGTTCTTCATTCCCATAAACTTTTGCGGTATCAATACTACGATATCCTTGTTCAATGGCATACTTAACACTTTCCATGCAATTTTCATCATTTTCCACACGAAATGTCCCTAAACCAATTTGTGGCATCGCGTTTCCATTATAAAATGTTTTAACCTCCATAAATATCGCCTCACCTTTTTGATGTATTATACCCTGTTATCATAACAAATCTGAGTTGAATACATGAGAAAAAACACTTATAGCAATCAACCACTAAAATTCTAGTAATATCTCTCAAATATTAATCAAATTGTAAAAGTAATTCTGTTTAATTTATGACAAACTAAAAAAGCCGAAGTAACAACATATAGTCATCACTTCAGCCTAACATTTAATTGAATGATTCAATTTTATCCATCATTTGTTGTAAGTCTTCCACGTTGTATTGAATACGACCATGGAATACAAATTTGTTAAAGAACTCGTCTAATTGTTCAGCACCAACAAGCACTTTGACAGCACTATTTTGATTATAATTTGAAATCGTTACATCACCTTCATTTTTAGGATTAAAGTATAAAATTGAAGTCGGTGTATATTTAGCACCTAAATGTTTTTGTAAGTCTTCAGCCAATTGTTTAATCGCCTCAATTTGATCTGAATAATTTACAAATGATAATGAACGTTTGTCATCATTTTGATCCATCACAATAGTTTGCGGTCTAGATTTATCTAAATCTAATGTATCAAATACTTGTTCCATTGGTGGTAAATCTTTAAATTGACCGCCACTAATACCATTATAAACATGACCTTTTAACAATTGAGAATCAATAATATAAAGACCAGTTCTTGTTAATACTAAATGACTAATTCGTTCAATATTATTAAAGCCATCCTTTGGTAAAAAGATATTTGCCATAATGTGCATATCTTCTGGTCGAATTCGTTTTTCTTTAACTAATCTTTCACGAATACCAATTAATCTCATGTCCGTTACATATTCACTATGATTTTTCGAGAACAATTTTAATGCGTCAATCTCACGATCTTTTGTACTAACCATGTGATTATAATCTTCTTGTTGTTTTGTAATTGTCTTTTTATTTTGAATACGCTCTTTCTCTAAAGCTTCTTCATGAGACTTTTTAATGTTTTGTTCTTGTTGTTCATACTTTTCTTCTGTTTGTCGCTTAACTTTTTTCTTACTACCTAAGGCAACTAAGAAAAGGACAAAAAAGATTAATGCAATGACTACTGCAATAATGAGTCCAATGACTACCGGTGAAGATAAATCCATCACAACAACGCTCCTTTTTAATATATGAATAACTTTAATTATAATAGAAAAGCTAAAGATTTTCGATACATATTATCATTTATATACCGAAAATCTTTTATTTAGCTATATTCAATTCATCTTATTATTTTACTGCGTCTTTTAATTCTTCCACTTTGTCTAATTTTTCCCATGGGAATAAGACATCTGTACGTCCAAAATGACCATAAGCAGCAGTTTGTTTGTAAATCGGTTGTTTCAAATCAAGCATTTTAATAATACCTGCAGGTCTTAGGTCAAAGTGTTTTCTAACTGCTTCGACAAGTTGTCCTTCAGAAACTTTACCTGTTCCAAATGTATCAATTGCAATTGACACTGGTTCTGCAACACCAATCGCATATGCCAATTGTACTTCACATTGATCTGCTAAACCTGCTGCAACAATATTTTTAGCCACATAACGTGCAGCATATGCAGCTGAACGGTCTACTTTTGTAGGATCCTTACCACTGAAGCATCCGCCACCATGACGTGCATAGCCACCGTACGTATCAACAATGATTTTACGTCCTGTTAATCCTGCATCACCTTGAGGTCCACCAATTACAAAGCGTCCTGTAGGATTGATGTAGAATTTAGTTTGTTCATTAATCAAGTTTTCTGGAACAGTTGGATAAATGACATGAGCTTTAATGTCTTCTTGAATTTGTTCAAGTGTCACATCCTCAGCATGTTGTGTTGATACGACAATCGTATCAATACGTACAGGGTTATCATTTTCATCATATTCAACAGTGACCTGAACTTTACCGTCTGGTCGTAAATAATTTAACGTACCATCTTTACGCACATCTGATAAACGTTTTGCCAATTGATGTGATAAATAAATTGCTAGAGGCATATACGTTTCTGTTTCATTCGTTGCGTAACCAAACATTAAACCTTGGTCACCTGCACCTGTTGCTTCAATTTCTTCTTCGCTATCTTTATCACGATACTCTAATGCTTTATCCACGCCTTGTGCAATGTCAGGTGATTGTTCATCAATCGCAGTTAAAATTGCCATTGTTTCATAATCATAACCATATTTTGCTCTTGTGTATCCAATTTCTTTGATTGTTTCTCTAACAACTTTCGGAATATCAACATATGTTGTTGTAGAAATTTCGCCGGCGATCAATGCCATACCTGTTGTAACAGTTGTTTCACAAGCTACACGTGCATTTGGGTCGTCTTTTAAAATAGCATCTAATATTGCATCTGACACTTGGTCAGCGATTTTATCTGGGTGTCCTTCTGTAACAGACTCTGAAGTAAATAATCGTTTGTTATTTAACATAGTTTGCTCCTTTAAATTTATATTACGAAAATTCTCTCTCTGTGAGCTAAATAAAAAAGACCTTCTAACTATTAATATAGAGAGAAGGCCTAATACGTCCATTCGCTCTTATCGTTCAGACCTATTTGTCTGCAAACGGTTTGGCACCTTTCTTTTATAAAAAAGAGGTTGCTGGGTTTCATTGGGTCCATGTCCCTCCACCACTCAGGATAAGAGAATCCGTTAAAAATAATAGTACCTAATTAATGAATTAATGTCAATTTTTCACAAATAAATTTACAGTAAAATATTGTAGATTAATTATGTTAATGTGTTATACTAATTAAATGTAAAGGCTTACATTTAAATTATCGCTTTGGAGGGATTTAGGATGTCAGTAGACACATACACTGAAACAACTAAAATTGACAAATTACTGAAAAAACCAACGTCACATTTTCAACTTTCGACGACACAACTTTATAATAAAATCTTAGACAATAACGAAGGGGTATTAACAGAACTTGGTGCTGTTAATGCAAGTACTGGAAAATATACTGGTCGTTCGCCTAAAGACAAATTTTTTGTCTCTGAACCTTCATATAGAGATAACATTGATTGGGGAGAAATTAATCAACCTATCGATGAAGAAACTTTCTTGAAGTTATACCATAAAGTACTAGACTATTTAGATAAAAAAGATGAACTATACGTATTTAAAGGCTACGCTGGTAGCGATAAAGATACAATGTTAAAACTTACAGTCATCAATGAATTAGCATGGCATAATTTATTTGCTAAAAATATGTTTATTAGACCTGAATCAAAAGAAGAAGCTACAAAGATTAAACCTAACTTCACTATCGTTTCTGCCCCACATTTTAAAGCAGATCCAGAAGTTGATGGTACTAAATCTGAAACTTTTGTCATTATTTCATTTAAACACAAAGTCATTTTAATCGGCGGCACTGAATACGCTGGTGAAATGAAAAAAGGTATCTTCTCTGTAATGAATTATCTCTTACCGATGCAAGATATTATGAGCATGCATTGCTCAGCAAACGTTGGTGAAAAAGGCGATGTTGCATTATTCTTTGGTCTATCTGGCACTGGTAAAACAACCTTATCGGCTGACCCACACCGTAAACTAATCGGTGATGATGAACACGGCTGGAATAAAAACGGGGTCTTTAATATCGAAGGTGGCTGCTATGCAAAAGCAATTAATCTTTCCAAAGAAAAAGAACCACAGATTTTTGACGCAATCAAATATGGTGCAATCCTAGAGAACACTGTAGTTGCAGAAGATGGTTCAGTGGACTTTGAAGACAATCGTTATACAGAAAACACGCGTGCCGCTTATCCAATTAATCACATTGACAATATTGTAGTACCATCAAAAGCAGCACATCCAAATACAATTATTTTCTTAACTGCGGATGCATTTGGTGTTATTCCACCGATTTCAAAGTTAAATAAAGACCAAGCAATGTATCATTTCTTGAGTGGTTTCACTTCTAAATTAGCTGGTACAGAGCGTGGTGTGACAGAACCTGAACCATCATTCTCAACATGTTTCGGCGCACCGTTCTTCCCGTTACACCCTACTGTTTACGCTGATTTATTAGGTGAACTTATCGATTTACATGATGTTGATGTTTATCTTGTTAATACTGGATGGACTGGCGGAAAATATGGTGTAGGACGTAGAATCAGCTTACATTACACACGTCAAATGGTAAACCAAGCGATTTCTGGCAAATTGAAAAATGCAGAATATACAAAAGATAGTACGTTTGGTTTAAGTATTCCTGTAGAAATTGAAGATGTACCGAAAACAATTTTAAATCCAATTAATGCTTGGAGCGACAAAGAGAAATATAAAGCACAAGCAGAAGATTTAATTCAACGTTTTGAAAAGAACTTCGAAAAATTTGGTGAAAAAGTTGAACATATTGCCAAAAAAGGTAGCTTCAACAAATAAATTTGAATACTAATTAAAGAGCCAACCGTTGTTATATTTTAACAATGGTTGGCTCCTCTTATTTTAATTGGTAAAAAATTTATAGGCAATTTTATTACAACAATGCACATTTAAGGTGACCTTCATGCCAAACTCGCATCACTCATTCAATGGAAGCAGCACGTCTTCACATAAAGTACCGATCCCTTACGCTATGCATGTTGCCCCACTTTGCATTAAATACCGATTCCTCATTCAACGTATATCACACATCTTCAAAGATTGATAGTTCCCATGCGCACACCACGTATCATACTAGCTATGCGACTCAACTTGGTTCATAAACTCTTTAATATAAGCCAATGTTTCAACCATCGCTGGAGGTCTTGGCACATGTCCTTCTGCCATTTGATAAAATGTTTCATGTATGGCCCCTTTTAACTCTAGTTGATCCGCTAAATAATACGCATGATGAATACCAACTTGCTGGTCTTTCCCTCCATGTACAATTAATATTGGTGGACTGTTTTCATTAATGTTTGGAATCGCTTGGCGTGCCTCATATGCTGCTCGATCTTTTTTTGGATGACCAATCATTCTTCGTAGCATACCTCTTAAATCAACGCGCTCTTCATACATCAAATCAATATCTGAGACTCCACCCCAGATGATATAACTATTTACAGGTAAGTCTTGAAATGTCAACAACCCTTGTAGTCCACCTCTTGAAAAACCAACCATATGAATAAAAGCTTGCGGATATTTATCATGTAGCAATCTTAATAGTTGCGTCACATCATTTAAATCGCCACGATAAAATTCATCTTTACCTTCACTACCATTGTCACCTCGGTAGTATGGCCCAATCACTAAAGTTTGACTATCTGAAAATTGCATTAATCTACCTGCGCGCACACGTCCTACTTGACCTTTGCCACCTCGCAAATATACTACAATGCGTTTTACTTCATGATGTGGTGTCATCATTAAAGCTTTTACTTGTAAATCATCTGACAAATATGTAATTTCTTCGAATTGATGCGTAAAAGATTCAATTGGCATTCGTTTACGTTTGATAAAATCCAAGTGATTGCACCCTCTCTACGCATTTTAAAATGGTACTATCTTGCAGTAAGAAACTCCGTTGTGCGAGTTCAATATCATTGATACAGTTAAACAACACTGGCCCTGCTGTTTCTAAATAATCGTTCTTGCTTACCAATGATTCAACTTCGATAAAATATACATCTTTTACAAAATCAGTTTGATCATGTGTTTCAATGCTATATTGTGCTATGTAATGAATATTTTTAACTTTGGCGCCTGTTTCTTCATATAATTCACGGGTAACTGCTTCAGCACTACTTTCCCCGCGTTCCCTTTTACCACCAGGAAATTCAATACCCCGTAAATTATGTTTGGTAAAAAGCAATTGATTTTTAAACGTTGGAATAGCTAGCACATGATTGCCATCTGCTATCTCATTATTCTTTTTAAATGTCAAATTAACTTGACGATTATCTTTATCCCTAAACTTCACGCGCATCACATCCCTACATTGTATGTTAATATAATAGTTAATTACTATCGTTGGAGGCATTAATTATGAAAAAGATATTCTTGGCGATGATTCATTTTTATCAACGTTTCATTTCGCCACTCACTCCACCAACTTGTCGTTTTTATCCTACATGTTCAGAGTACACTAGAGAAGCGATTCAATACCACGGTGCTTTCAAAGGCCTTTATTTAGGCATCCGTCGTATTTTAAAATGTCATCCGCTTCATAAAGGTGGCTTTGACCCTGTTCCGTTAAAAAAAGACAAGTCAGCAAGCAAGCATTCACATAAACATAACCATTAATATGGTTGTAATTGAGTTATATCTACTAAAGGGGGGCGAAATTCAAGTCGCCCCTCTTTTAATATGCCTGAATACGCCACCACATCTTGTTCAAAATAATAACCTGCTGGTGTAACATCTCCTGGATAATCACCTTTACGAGCAAGCATCGCTGTAAAATAACGGCTTAAACCATATTCGTACATGCCGCCAATAACCACTTTTACACCATGACTTTTCAAAGTATCAATTGCCGTTTGCACTTTATCAATGCCACCTAGACGAAATGGTTTTAATACAACAACTTTCACATTGTATAATTCTATCAAATTAATTATGTCCGATAGTGATGTCGCCTTTTCATCAAGGGCTATTGGAGGTATTGTTCCATCCACTACTTCATCAAGCATTGAGATATCTTTAAATGGCTCTTCGATATAAAGAATATGTTCGCGCGCTAATAACTGTAACTGTGTGAAATCTTGACGATCCAAGGACTCATTTGCATCTATAACCAATTGAAAGTGGAAGTCTAATTCCCGTAACACTCTAATTTGATGCATGATTTGAGGTGTCCATTTTAATTTAATTCTGGTCGGCTTTGTTGCTTTCAATGACTCTAGTTGTTTATTTGATAAGCCGCTCGCTGTCGCTCCATATGCTACTGAAAATGAAGGCAGTACATGAAACATTTGATACAATGCCATGACAATAGTTGCCCTTGCAGCAGGCGTATTTTCCAATGAATCTACTAATTTAAGTGCTGCTTCATACGTTTCAAATGATTTATTTCTTTTATCTTCGAACCATTGCTCAATCGCATGTTTTACTGAAGCAATTGTTTCATGATCATACCAATCTGTTTGAAAAGCGTTACATTCCCCGAAATATGCATTTCCTTTATCATCAATCAATTCGATAAACAAACAATCACGATGCGTTAAAGTGACTTTCGGTGTTACAATTTGTGACTTAAATGGCTCACTATATTTATAAAAATGCAAAGCTGTCAACTTCATCAAATCATCCTCTATACAACTTATTTCTTTGTAATTTACCTGTTGATGTATAAGGTAAAGTATCAACCTTTTCAAAGTGTTTCGGCACTTTATATTTCGCTAAATGTTGTGATAAATATGCAATCAATTGTGCCTTTGAAATGTCACTTTCACTGACAAAATATAATTTAGGCACTTGACCCCAAGTATCATCAGGATGCCCTACACATACTGCGTCACTGATACCTGGAAATTGCTTCGCTACCGTTTCAATTTGATATGGATAAATATTTTCACCGCCACTAATAATTAAATCTTTACGTCGGTCATAAATCATGACATAACCTTCATGATCTATTTCAGCAATGTCACCCGTATTAAAATAACCATTTTCAAACGTACCCGTTAAATCTGTTGGATACAAATATCCATTCATCACATTGGCGCCTTTAATCATTAATTCTCCATGACCTTCTTTATTAGGATTTTTAATTTTTATGTCAACATTGGCACTTGGCACCCCTACAGTGTCAGGACGTGCATGCAACATTTCCGGTGTTGCTGTTAAAAATTGTGAACATGTCTCAGTCATACCAAATGAATTATAAATTGGCAGGTTATATTGTAATGCCGTCTCTATCATAGTGGCAGATAATTTAGCACCGCCAAGTAATATTTTTTGTAAATCATAAGGTTCATGTAAACCTTGTTGCATAAGCCAATTTAAAGTTTGTGGCACAAGCGAAATGTGTGTGATGCGTTCATTTTTTATCATCGTTAAAATTTGTTCGGCATTAAATTTATCAACAATGCGCACAGTAAACCCTTCAATAACAGCTCTTAAAAGTACACTGAGACCCGAAATATGATAAATCGGCAAGACAGATAGCCAATTAGTATCACGATCAAATCCCAAGCTCTCTTTACATCCGATTGCACTGGCATAATGATTACGAAACGTTTGTGGCACCGCTTTTTGAGGGCCAGTTGTCCCTGATGTAAACATAATCGATGCAATGTCATCTAAATTAAATGATGTATTTAATATGTTGGGCGGCGAATCTTTCGGCACCACAGTTTCATTCGATGTATCATATTGGATGTCCAATGTGTTGTCCATTAAATCGTTCATTGTAATATCCGTTCCAGCGAATTCAATATCATCCAGCGATACAATTTGAAACTCTCGCAATTCCAGTGGCAAGGTACAAAAAATCAATTGTACATCGATTGACCTCATCTGATTCGTCATCTCATTAGGTGTCAACCTTGTATTAATCATCGCAATTTCAATATTTGCCAACCAACAAGCATGTATTAAAATGATCGATTGAATCGAATTATCTATGTATAGCCCGACACGAGATTGTTGATAAGCCTTGAGTCTTTTAGCCAATAGACTCGCTTCACAGTATAAATTTTGATAAGTATAAGATTTTTGACCGTCTGTTATCGCAATATGATGTCCATTTTGTTGTGCTTGTTTATATAACCAAAAGTCCATGCGCTATTCCTCCAAAATCATTTACATTATAATTATAACGATTTTATGACATTCTAGCAGTGGTTATGTTTAAAAATATAAAAAAGTAGACGAATTGATTCATTGATATGATTGTTATAATGCTCAATACATATCGTTATATCATTCGTCTACTATTATCAGTTATTTTTATTTAATTTTAGTGTCATTCTATCATTTTGATGTGGTGATTTACCCATTGTTGCCACATCATCTGCAATGTCAATTGGTATACGATTCATGTCTTGTAATGCACTTAAATGGAATACTTCATCATCTAAATTTTCAATGAGATATACATAATATGTTACCTTGTCCTTTTTATATTTTAACGTTTTCCAAAAGTCCGGCTTGCAATTCAATACATTATCCGGAATATATTCAATAAATAAGTAACGTTTGCTGCCTACTTTGTCTACAAAATATTTTACAGTGCCTTTTTCTATACCTCTTATATGTGCATAGTCTGCTGAAAAGTAAATACTACCTATTGTTTCATTATGTTGTTGTATTTCAAATCGTTGGCCTACTATTTTATTATTTGTGCCACAACTACTTAAAAAAATCAGTAGATATAGCATTAAACAAATTTTCATCCCCTTGAATTTTACAAACTTTTTCAAAAGCAACACCTCTAAAAATAAATACAATATATTATAGCAAATAGAAATTATTATTTTATTAAATTATGTTGTCATGTTCGTGTCATTTTGAGTTGCAATACAACTTTACAATTATTAAATTAACACTTCTACAACCCAAAAATATTTTTAAAGTTTTGAAAAAAATTAAAGTATTTCTACTACTAATTTGGTAAAATATTATTATGTGATATAGTGAAAGCGTTTTACACTTAATAACTCCCTCTTAAATGCATCCAGGTTTTATGTAGTAAATCATGAAAATAACATATAAATATAGAGGAGATTTACCTTTGAATACAGAGAACAACAAGAATCAAAACCAATCTGCTAAAAATTCTGAAAGACGTGGCATGTTAAAAGGATGCGGCGGTTGCCTTATTTCTTTTATTTTATTAATTATCTTATTATCAGCCTGTTCAACGATGTTTAGTAATAATGACAATTCCACTAGTAATCAATCATCAAAAACGCAATTAACTCAAAAAGACGAAGATAAAAGTGAAAATATGCCTGAAGAAAAATCAGAATCAGAAACAGATAAGGATTTACAATCAACCGAAGAAGTACTCGCAAATGAAAATACTGAAAATAATCAACATGAAATTGATGAAATAACAACAACAGATCAATCAGATGATGAAATTAACACACCAAACGTTGCAGAAGAAGAATCACAAGATGACTTGAAAGATGATTTAAATGAAAAGCAACAACCAAGTGACCATCATCAATCCACTCAACCTAAGACTTCACCATCAACTGAAACAAACAAGCAACAATCATTTGCTAATTGTAAGCAACTTAGACAAGTATATCCGAATGGTGTCACTGCCGATCATCCAGCATATCGACCACATTTAGATAGAGATAAAGATAAACGTGCATGTGAACCTGATAAATATTAAACAACAAGCGAATTGAATTCAAATTGTATTTAGCTTTATGCACTAATCACATAGTAAATAATGAGGGAGATTTTTTAGGCATGAGCAATCAATTCAAAAGCGAAGAAGAGCGAAGACAATGGGAACAATTCCAAGCTTTCCAAAATCAACAAAACCAACAGAACCAGCAATACAGACAAAAGAAATCTAAAAAAGGATGGTTCTGGGGCTGTGGTGGTTGTCTAGTATTATTTATTTTAATTATCATCGGTATTTCAGCTTGTACAGCTGGTATTACAGGTAACCTTGGCGGAAATAGTTCTAAAGAAACGAACAAAACCCATAAAATCGGTGAAACTGTTAAAAATGGCGACCTTGAAGTCACTGTAAATTCAGTGGAAACTATGAAATCTGTAGGACCATCTCTTGCACCAACAAACGCTAAAGGTATATTTGTCGTTGCTGATGTGACGATTAAAAACAAAGGTAAAGAAGCATTAACAATTGATAGTTCAATGTTTAAGCTAAAATCCGGTGATAAAACATTTGAAGCAGATAATACAGGTTCAATGTCTGCTAATCAAAGTGACAATGGTAGTATAGAAAATTCATTTTTCTTACAGCGTATAAATCCTGATAGCACTGCTCAAGGTAAAATTGTTTTCGATGTGTCAGAAAACATAGCCAACGCAAAAGATAAAAAATTAGAAGTTATTTCTAGTTTATTTAGCGTCAAGAAGATTACATTTGATTTATCCGATGCTAAAAAAACATCAAAAGCTAAAAAAGACAAGCAAGATACAGAAGTAGCTGTTGCGAGTTCAAATAGCGATAATGTAAATTATGAAGCTTCGGCTACTACACCTGCTACAACTTCTAGTGCGGATACTGATTCTGAAGATAGCGAAAAGTCTAGTAAAGATGAGGATAAGCAGAATGCGTCTAAAAGTGATAAATCTAGTGTAGAAAAAAGTGAATCTAACGAGGAAACTGCTCCTGTAGAGCCCATGCCCCAGAGCAAACCTACCACTAGTGAAGCATCACCTAGTCAAAATATTCACAATGAAGATAGCATGAACGACGCTTCAACAGAATAAAATTTCAGGGTAGCTCGGCTACCCTTCTTTTACGGAAAAATTAATTATACATAATCAAATCAAGGAGATAAAAAAATGAAATTCAAAGCTATCGTTGCAATCACATTATCATTGTCACTATTAACCGCCTGTGGTGCTAATCAACATAAAGAAAATAGTAGTAAATCAAATGACACTAATAAAAAGACGCAACAAACTGACAACTCTACACAGTCAAATACAGAAAAGCAAATGACACCACAAGAAGCCGAAGATATCGTTCGAAACGATTACAAAGCAAGAGGCGTTAATGAATATCAAACATTAAATTTTAAAACAAATCTTGAACGAAGTAATGAACATGAATATTATGTTGAACATTTAGTCCGCGATGCAGTTGGTACACCTTTAAAACGTTGCGCTATTGTTAATCGACACAATGGTACGATTATTAATATTTTTGATGATATGTCAGAAAAAGATAAAGAAGAATTTGAAGCATTTAAAAAGAGAAGCCCTAAATATAATCCAGGTATGAATGATCAAGCTGAAATGGATAATGAGCCGGAAGACATTCAACATCATGATATTGACAATAACAAAGCCATTCAAAATGACATACCAGATCAAAAAGTCGATGATAAAAACGATAAAAATGCTGTTAATAAAGAAGAAAAACACGATAACCGTGAAAATAATTCAGCAGAAATTAAAGTTAAATAAGGGTATACTTTGATTATTCGTAATTTTTAGGAGAATCGCTATGATAACATTTGAAAATATACAACAACTTGAAAAATACACCTTAATGACTATGCATGGTCTTTTTAATCAACTTAAACTCGGTATTATTTCAATCGACAATGCAGAGCATACGCTCTTTACACCTTATATGATGGAAACACTCTCTTCCCTAGGTGTGAAACCAGACATTATCGATTTAATTCACAAAGGGACAGAGTTAGAAGACTTTGCAGCATTTAATTTATCAATTGATGATACAGTTACAGTCTGTTTACAAAGAACTGAAGAACTATTAAAACAATACAAAAATGTAGAATTCAATGACAAAATATTAATCAATTGGCGCATTATGCAAAAGTAATAGACATATAAAAGTCGAACGTAACTATGTGGGTATTGATTTTATTCTTTCTAAGTTACAAGTATTTCATTTTATAAAGTTTGAAAAGAGGTTTATTGAAATGGAGAAAAACGAATATACAGCTAAATATAATGAATATAGTCAATTATTAGACGCTACTTACTCGCAAGCTGTAGCATACCTTTTAAATAAATATGGCGCTGTAACCGATGACTATTATAAGGAAAAATCATACATGCGATTTTTAAATGGAGAAATCAAAAGTATTTCAAAAGGAAAATACACTAGAGCTAGTGAAGGATTATATTGTCATCACATAAGCGAGGACAAATTCCAAAACTTATCTGACCTAAGATTCATTTCCGAATTTAAGTACTCATACAACTATCAAAAGAAAGAAAACTTAGTTTACTGCGATTTAATCGAGCATTTAATTTTACATGCAATTATTACAAAAGAATCCAATGGCCAATTTGGTGTGGCTGGATTATGTCAAATGATCAAACCAACAGTCATTGATTGGTACATTGGCGAATATAATCCAAAACCAGCATGGATGCAAGCCACCAAAGCACGTGCCTATTTGCCTGGAATATTAGTAGAGAAATTACTCATTAAAATTGACGATATGTTAAAAGGAATAGAAATATATGATTTCCTTGAGTCTAGATAAATGATTAATGGATATTTATTTTTTGCTGTTGAGATTTTGTTATAGATATTTAAACCTGTAATTAAATATATTTTATAAAAATAAACCACGCATACCTATCTATAAACGGACAATGTTTATAAATGAGTTTGCATGGTCTTGAATTGTATTCCCTTAATTAGAATTAACATTTAAGTTTTAATCAATTATATATATCAATTACCCATTATTTTTTAATAGATAATATATTTTAAGCCTTTGTTAAATCATTAAATATAATACCTTTTTGTTGTATCTATTTTGAATTTTTGTAACTATAGATTTAAGTACTTTACTTTTCAACTTTTTATTCATTTTCAAGTAATAGCAGTCTAGAATTAAATGGAGGTTTTTTAATTGGCTACGGGAATTGTTATTTTAAATAATGTAAAAAAAGCAATTAACGGAAATACTATACTTAATAATCTAAATTTAACTATACCCAAAAATTCTATTACATTAATTGATGGATATAATGGATCAGGAAAAAGTGTAACATTGAAATTAATTGCCAATTTATATAAACCAACTAGTGGAAAATTAATATCTAATGGCGTAGTGAATTTTGCACCAGATCAATTTCCTATCTCTATAAACCTGACTTTAGATGAATACTTTAATTATTTGAAAAAAATTTATAAATTACCTTCAAATTCAAAACTAATTAGTCATCTCGTTTCAAATTTCAGTCTTAAACAATTTTTAAATTTCAAAGTAAAAAATTGTTCTAAGGGTACTCGACAAAAAATTAATATAATCCAATGCTTAGTTAAACCTGCGGATATTTACATTTTGGACGAACCATTTTCAGGACTAGATAAAGATTCCATTGACTTTTTAGCTAATTATTTGTGTGAGATTAAAAGTAAAGCAACTATTATCATCTCTTCTCATGAATACGATATAAACAAAAAAATTATTACTCATACATTCGACTTAAAATCCAATGCTTTTTCTAAGCAATATTTTAATAAAACAACAGAGGTTACTATTATCGACTTTTCAAATGCAGACTTTGAAAAAGCAATTCAAACATTAAACTTTAGTTTTCAAATAACAAAAGAAAATGAAAATAATAGAGCAAAAATTATTGTACCTTTTTCTAAAACCAATATTACATTGTTAACACTAATTAAAAATAATTTAACTGTTTATAAAGTAATAAGTAAGGATGAGAATCTATGCCATTTATAAAATATCAAAATATAAAATTATTTCGATCTTATTCGTTCATCCCTCCGTACGCTTTTTTTATCATTGTGATAATGCTTTTTTATTTTTATAAAAACCAGATGATATTGCCTAGTTATGCTAGTTCAATGATATTACTTTATGCCACTTTATCCTGGCTAACAATTATAAATTTCAATTTAGATTCTATACAAGAAAAACATATGCTTTTTATTCAATTAGACAGTAAATTAAAATATCTAAATTACAAAATGTTATTTTCTTTCCTGTCATCAATCCCATTGGTTATGTTTTCAATTTTATATCCAATTATTACTAATAGTTTTTCAGAATCATTTGATCTTTATACCATAATACTCAGCATTTATTTACATTTAATTATAGTAATGATTGATGTATTAGTTGCTTCATTTATTACTGTTCAAAAGTTCTTTTCACAAAAATATAGTTGGTTATTATTAGTCTTGATTTATGTTATATCAATAATTAAATTTGCGATAGTTCAAAGCTATCCAGTGCTAAAGTTCTTGCTGTTTTTTATACCGCCTGTTGGAAATTTCCTAAATCTATTTAATAAGTCGACATCTGATATATGGTCAAAAGAGTTTATTTTATTAAATTTAGAGATTGTTCTGTTTATCTGTATAGCAATAGTTTTAATCAATTATATATACAAAAAAAGCGAGTATTATTAATTTTGGTATTCGTAATACTCACTTTTTGTATGTTATGTAATGTTTTTTTTAATACTCTTGTCCTTTAATGATTGTGAGGATAATAATAATTTTTATTACACCATACAACCGAATCTAATCCAGCGATCCTGAAAAGAAAAACAACGGCGGTTCGGCTTCATATTCATTTTTGTCTAAGTGTTCTTTTTCAATTATTTCATCCACTGTTAATCGGTCTTTAGCATCTTTCTCTTTCAATAATCGCCCTATTTTTTCTTCCTTATATCCTATGCTACTATTAAACTGATTTCCTTCATCTCCTGTATTTATATATGCCTGAAATTTATATTGTTTATCATTATTTATATATCCTTTAATAAAGTAAGCATTCACCGGGCTTTTTTGAAACTTTGTTATTTTCATAGACTTATAGTGATTCAGGTTATGCTTAAAATACAAATCGATTCGTTTTTCTTGTGTCTCAATATAATGTTCTTTTTTACTTTTGTGAAACGTGTATGCAATAACAATTAGTACTATTAATAATGCAACAACTACCACAAATACATATCTCTTTTTCATTTTAACCCCCATAGTTTAGTATTTATTTCTTATAGATTTTAGATTTCAAAAAACAATTAACTTTGACATGCTATCTTTTTTCTATGTTCCGTTTACGCCCCTCATGAAACGTTGTTTCAAAATACTTTTAAAAATTATTTGCTTGACATAATTATAAATACATAAAATAACCCTGTTATATATGGGTTTATAAAATGTAGGAAAATGGCGAAATGAAAATGCTGTTTTTCCTAACGTCAAAGGTGTTAAATCATACTCGCGTATAATTTCATTTCTTGGCTTACCATTTTCATATAATCTAACCATTTATAACTTAAACTCTGAACTAAATGATCTTCTTTCTTAAATTAACAAAATCTACTCTCATAGAATTTGTCCAATTAGATGATATAATAGTAGAGTCGCCTATCTCTCAGGCGTCAATTTAGACGCAGAGAGGAGGTGTATAAGGTGATGCTTATTTTCGTTCACATCATAGCACCAGTCATCAGTGGCTGTGCCATTGCGTTTTTTTCTTATTGGCTAAGTAGACGCAATACAAAATAGGTGACATATAGCCGCACCAATAAAAATCCCCTCACTACCGCAAATAGTGAGGGGATTGGTGTATAAGTAAATACTTATTTTCGTTATCTCAATTATACTGCTGATTTTTCTTTTTGTAAAATATGCAAGGTTTTAAAGAGAAACATCAAGAACTAAAGAGTGCTCTATGTCAAATTGGACTGATGCGTTCAATATCGGAAGTTAGACAACTAAACATTGCTTAACTTAACTTCCTTTTTACTTTTTGGAGCGTAAAGTTTTGAACATAATAATATTCGATTGCGCAAATGATTGTAACTTCCATAACCAAAAGATGTACGTTTAATTAATTTTATTTTGTTGTTTATACCTTCTAATGGACCATTTGATAAATTGTAATAATCAAAGGTTACACTATTAAAAGTGTCACAAATTCTTATGAATCTGGCATAAACTTTGAATTAACTAAATAAGTAAGAAAACCTCGGCACTATATCATTTTAATAGTGTCGAGATTTTTATAGATACTACAAATATTTATAACATGGTTAATTTCATCTAATGACTTATATTTTTGTTTCATCTCAGTATGAACAATTATTTATTGGACGTATTTTGCTCTTTCTTAATTTCGGAAACTGACTTAGGATTTTTAATAAATTTTCTACCCAATTCATTTGTATAAGAAATATCGGTATCAAATTGAAAATCATCAATAGATCTTATACCAGCTGTAAATGATAACTTTTTATCATTATTTATATAACCACTAATAGAATAACCATCCATTGGGTTTTCTTTAAAATTAGTAAAGCTTATATTTTTATAACCTTTCACATTGTGCTTCATATAAATCGTTATTCTTTCTTTTTGCTCATTATAGTATTGTTCTTTTTCATCATGTCCTATTTTCAAATATAAAGCAAATACTATAATTATTAATATTACTGTAACTAAAACTTTAATTTTCATCTTTTTTATTTATCTTCTTCTTTAATTCTGAAACTGTTTTTTCATCTTTTATCATCATTCTATCCAGTTTATCACTATATGATGAAATGTATTCAAATTGATAATTATCTTCAGACCACATATGCGCTGAAAAAGTATTAGTCTTGTCATTATTTATATAACCTGTAATAACAAATCCATCTAAAGGGTTTTCTTTTTGTTCCTCGAATTGTATTTCTTTAAACCCTTTAACATTATACTTCATATAAATTATTATTCTTTCTTTTTGTTCATCATAATATTTCTTTTCATCGTATTTCATCTTCAAAAAGATTCCGCCTAGAATCAACATTATAATTATATATACAGTCATAAGAGGTTTTTTATTCAAAAAATCAATCTCCTTTTCATTGGATTTATTGACGATTATTTTAAATTAATGAAGCATACTGAGTTTAACGATGATTGTAAAATCGTAGCAACCCAAATGACTGTTGGTTTTACATTAGTAGATTTTTCTTTCTTATAATCTTAAATCATGATTTGATTTACTTTAAAATTTAAATAATTATATTTTTATCCATTCTATTCATAACATTTATTCAATTGGACCTGAAAAGAAAAATAACGGTGGCTCGGCTTCATATTCACTTTTATCCAAGTGTTCTTTTTCAATTATTTCATCGACTGAGAGTTTATATTTAGGGTCTTTTTCTTTGAATAATTCACCTATTTTATCCTCTTTATAACCTAAATCTCCTTTAAATTGTTTATTAGTATCAGAAAATATCACGGCATCAAATTTATAATTTTTTTTATTATTGACAAATCCTTTTATAAAATATCCACCCATTGGATTCTTTTTAAAACTTGTAACTTTCATTGAATGATAATTGTTAAGATTATATTTAAAATACAAATCTATACGCTTTTCTTGCGTCTCAATATAATGATCTTTTTTACCTTTGTGTAACAAATAGCCTACTATTATTAAACATGTTATAATTAATATAATAATTAGTTTGATATATTTTTTCATTTTTATTATTACCTCTTTTTTATTATTTTTAAGGAGTGTTATACATGTTATTAAGAGATAGCGAAGCAAGAATATTATCCGAAAATTCATATGATAACTTATCAGTAAATGAAGTATATACATTTTCAAATAATAAACAATACAAAGTCATCGAAAAACGCGACGATACCCAGAATGGGTTTAGAGCATATGTTTTCGCTCCAGTAATCAAAGGTAAAGTTGATAAGAGTCAACTTTTAATAGGTTACGCTGGCACTAACCCATTTAGTCTAAATGATATTCGTACTGATTTACAACTTCCCATTCATCATAACACAAATAATCTAAAAATTAATAATCATTATAAAGATTTAAATAACTCAACTATTAACAAAAATTACAATACAATAAATGATAAAAATGACCTATTTAGTTTTTCTTCTGTGTTATATACTAAAGCCCTTATCGGTGGTCGAACACCTGCTAAATTTGCACCGTCTCAAATGGACGAAAGTGATGCTTTTACTGAATCAGTAAAAAAGAAATATCCAGATAGTGAGATACACCCAATAGGACATAGTTTAGGTGCATTTTTAGCTCAATATAATTTAATAAAACATAATCTAGCAAACGGTACAACATATGCAGCACCTAACGTATACCATTCATTTACTGGCGACTTTAAAAAAGACATTGATAATGGTGTCTATGATTCAAAAATACGCAATATTGGCCATTTTGATGATCCTATTAATAATTTGAATTTTTTTAATCCTCGTATTGGCAAAAATATTACATCAATGCCACATTATGATGGATTTATAACTGACCTTCCTTTCATTGGTCAACACACACTTGAATCTTACAATGATTTTGATGCAGATGGTAATGTGAAGGAAATGCCAGAACTTGAACAATTTAATGATGACCTATCTCTTAATAACAGATTTCAATTATTTGACCCATTTGGTATAAAAAGCAGATTTTTCGACTCTATTAAAATCGATAGTTCTATATTAAATAGAACAAGTGAAAATGATTTTGATCCTTTTTCTATTCTCAATAAAAAAGATAAATTATTCGAATCAAATGATCTTGATATAGAAGGATTTAATAATAAACAAAAAGAAGATTTAAGCATTGATTTAAATCCTTTTGATGATGAACTAAATGATGAGGACGAACCATTAATTCCCAAAAGAGGCGATAGTAAAAAATTAAAAGCAGAAAAGAAAATCTCTGTTAAAAAAACCAAAAGTGGTTCCGAAAATCCAGGTAAAAAAGTAAAGATTCAGCCTGATGAAGTGCGTAATATCGCTAGCACAATTCGTGATAGACTATTTTTATATAATCAAATCATTAATGCCTTGGATGAATATAGAGAAGAAACAATATCAGGTGCTAATCGCATTTTAGATAAATATCAATCGGAGCTTCTAAGCGGTTCACATGAATTTATAACACCTTATGATCTTGAACAATATATGGAAATTTTATCAGTTGAAGGAAGTTCAGGTAATTTCAAGTTTTATAATAGTGGTTTAATGGATGACTTAATTCAGGAATTAGATCAAAACAAGAAAGACTTGCTACAATTTGCTGAAAAACTAGAATTTGCTGCAAATAAATTCGAAGAAAAAGATTTAGAAGAAAGCGATGTTTTTGGACTATTTAGTTAAAGAGGGTAATTTATATGAGCTCAAAAGATGCAAAGAAAAGTCAAGAAGAAGCTAGATTACAACAATTAAAGCAAGAAATGCGTAATAGTACTGATAATATGGTTAGCAATGCTAAAAATAATGTAGCATTAAAATCTCAAACATTAAATGAAATTATTGAAACAATTAATAACTCTTCTCAAAATTTAGAAGGTACATTCGAAGGAAAAGCAAGCGAAGCAGCCCAACAAAGTATAAATAAACTCAAAAACAATAACGAAAATCTTAAAGAAAAATTTGAGACCCTTTTAAATACAATGAAGATAAATGGATGATATTGAGAAATTATTAATTTATCTGTACTTTTTTATACATAACGAAAATCCCCTCGCTAAACTAATAGTGAAGGGATTTTAATTTAGTTGTTTGTATTTATTAAAATGATTATTACTGAATTTTTAATCTGCTGTTTGATATTAAATAAAACTTTAAAAATATGAGTAATTATCATTATGTCACTGAGCAATATATTATTATAAAATCTTCTGATTTTTCTATTGCTAATCTAAATTTAAACAAATAACTTTTGAAGAAATCCTTGTTTACGATTTTTTAGACTTTCAATCTTTTTTTCAGATTGTTCAATACGTCGATTTATAATATGTATAAATTGACTAATTTTATCCTGTTCAAACTTTACAGGTAATGGAAATGGGATTAATTTCAATTCTTTTACAGGCACTAAATTGGTTATTGCCGACCCAGGATTTGCCTCTAGGATTTTTCTTTGCATTTGATTGCTCCTCATAAATATCAAAAAGAATTCACTTCTAATTTTATGGTTAGTTCTAAATCTAATAAGCGCTTGGTTTATAATTCCCTTTGTATAATTATGAGGAATGAGTGCTAATCTTCCAATAGTACCTGAGCAACTCATTATTATATCATTTGGTTGAACCGAAAATGATTGCATTTCTTTATATTTATTTTCGTTTATATAATATCTAAAGTTACTTATATCATAAATTGCATTCCTTTGTTCATAAACTGCATAACCGCTTTCTACAAATATATCTTTCTTTAATGCTCCTCCAAAAGGTCCTCTCTTTATACCTTCAGTTTTGTCTTTCAAAACTTTTTGAAGCATTACATTTTCCCACTCCGGATAATCATTACCATTCTCATCCTTGAATCGCAATTCCTGTGAGAAAATTTTCTGCATATAGCCTTTTTTCTGTTGTTGAAGTAATTCAAGTTTTTGTTCTTGTAGTTCAATTTGTCGGTCAAGTTTGCTGAAGAACTTGCCTATTTTTTGCTGCTCTTTATTTGTAGGGACAAATCTATTTATTTTATTAATGGTTTGTTTACTTAAGCTTGGCACACCTGTTGATTCATCGTATACTTTCCAATTTATTTTTCTAAATAAACTTAATATAAATAGTATGTCTGTTTCTTTTTTAGGTGTACAATAAAATAATGTATCCACCGTCCAAAACGGCGCCTCAAGCAAATATGGTTTGTTTATAGTCCCTTTTCTCCCAATACCAACAGCATCAATTTCACTTAGTGGTTCTGAAACACTTGTCATATAACCGCCAGTACCATAGACTGGTATATCGCCTTTATCCAAATGTTTATAATCTTTTCCAGAATTAACTTTTATAATACTTTCTAGCTTCTTTTCTTCCCATTCGCCTTCAAACCCTGGGAACCTCAATTCTGGCACATTTTTCTTTTGTGTATTACTCATCTTTCAACACCCCAAGTTCTTTCAGGTATGCATTGATTTCTTGTTCAACTTCTGCGATTTCTTTGTCGATATTTTTCAAATCTTGTTGGACTTGATCTAAATCAATCGGTGCTTCTTCTTCGAATGTATCGACATATCTCGGTATGTTTAGGTTGTAATCGTTATCGGCGATTTCTTGTAGTGTCGCGCTGTAGCTATATTTATCAATCGTTTCTTTACTCTTATATGTGTCTATAATACGTTCGACTTGGGCATCGCTTAAATGGTTTTGATTTTTTCCTTTTTCAAAATCATTGGATGCATCGATAAATAGTACGTTGTCGTCTTGTTGGCGACATTTTTTAAATACTAAAATACATGTTGGAATACTTGTCCCATAGAAAATATTCGCTGGTAAGCCAATCACGGCTTCTAAGTAGTTCTTTTCTTCAATTAAATAACGACGAATGATACCTTCTGCGGCACCACGGAATAAGACACCATGTGGGAGTACAACTGCCATGGTACCTTCATCGTCTAGGTAATGTACCATGTGTTGAATAAAGGCAAAGTCTGCTTTAGACTTTGGCGCAAGTTTGCCGTAACCACTGAATCGTTCGTCATTTTCAAATTTTGAATCTGCTGTCCATTTCGCACTATATGGTGGGTTCGCAATAACCGCATCAAATGTATGGCCTAAAAAGGCTGGATTTTCCAACGTGTCATCATTACGGATATCGAAGTTCTCATAACGCACATCATGTAATAACATATTCATACGCGCCAAGTTGTATGTGGTATTGTTACGTTCTTGACCGAAATAACGATACACTTGCGTTTCTTTACCAACACGTAACAATAATGAACCTGACCCACATGTTGGATCATACACGTGACGTAATTTATCTTTACCGTCTGTAACAATCTTCGCCAGTATCTTA
>NZ_JAFEPJ010000008.1:0-152935 GCF_016893255.1 Staphylococcus sp. GDB20D11A | reverse complement strand
TTTGAAGGGAGCATTTCATTACAGTAACATACTCTTTATTTGCACTTTTTCTTAACCCTCTACCAAGTTGCTGAATGAATATAATACTAGACTCAGTTGGTCTCAGCATTACAACTTGATTGACTTCTGGAATATCAATACCTTCGTTAAATAAATCTACAGTTATAATATAGTTAATCTTACCTTCTCTTAATTTTTCTATTACAATTTGGCGATAATTAACACTATCGTCTCCTGTTAAAGCGACACTTTTAATCCCTTTTGAACTTAGTTTATCCGCTAAATCATAAGCTTCTTTTTTGCTACTTACAAAAATTAATCCTTGTAAAATTTCACCTGAATATCCATAGTAATCTGTCTTTTGAATAATATAATTAACTCTTTCATCAGAAGTTAAATATCTCAGTTTAGTTACATCATCTTCTTTAATACCTTGATGTACATAATCAGTCACACCAAAATAATGAAATGGACATAAAATATCACTTTCTAATGCTGCTTGTAACCTTATTTCATATGCAATATTATAATCAAACAGTTCAAATATACTTAATTCATCTGATCTTTCTGGTGTAGCAGTCATTCCCAGCATGAACTTAGGTTTGAAGTAGTTAAATACTCGTTGATAAGTAGATGCAGCAGAACGATGCGCTTCATCAAAAACAATATAATCAAATTCATTTTCATCAAATTGCTTAAAATTATCATCTCTAGATAATGTTTGAATGGTTGCAAATAAATATTTGGCATCGACATCTCTATGTTTTCCTGTCAACAATCCAAAATCACTATCATTTTTTATAGGTAATACTTTTTTAAATTCTTCCTTAGCTCTATTTAAAATCCCCTCATTATGAACAATAAATAAAAATTTATTAGGGTTTACTTCTCTAACATCTAATGCACATAAAATCGTTTTACCTGTACCAGTTGCAGATATTATTAACGCCTTATCTTTGGCTTTATCCCTAATAGCTTTTAATGACCTTAATGCTTCTGCTTGCATTAAATTGGGTACAATTTCCACTGATTTTTTCACCTTATCAGCTAGCAGCATTTGAGTTTGTTCAACCTCCGCTAATTTTTCTAAGGAACGGTACTCAAATGATTCTTTATATGAATTAATCCATTGCTCAGTCAGTGGGGTACTCTTTTGCCATAACAAGTTAAATTCACTTTTTACACTATCAACTAAATCGCCATTTTTCATAGTAGACAGTAAAACATTATGCTCATAATTAACCTTTAACGCATTAGATGTTAAATTAGAGCTTCCTATTACCATAGAACTATAATCCTTATGCTCAAAAATATATCCTTTGGCATGGAATCCAGCAATATCAGTTAATCTTACCTCTACATTTTTTAATTTAAGTAATTCTCCATACATTTTAGGACTATTAAACCCTAAGTAATTAGATGTTAATATTTTCCCTTTAACACCCTTATTGCTTAAATCTAATAGTTGAGCCTTTAAGCTAGCTAAACCGCTTTCTGTTATAAAAGCCACAGAAAAATAGAACGTTTCACATTTTTGAAGTTCATCTATAATTGTTGAAAGAACTTTTTCATTTTTATTATTTACTAAAAGCTTCGGTGTATAATTACCTTTATGAGAAATATCTTTGTCTATAAACCCTTTATGTAAAGATTGATTGAAATCATTTAGTAATCTACTCATATTATCCCTCAGTCATAATTTTATTAACGGCTGGTATATCCGCTGGGGCCCAATTTAATTTATCAAGTTCGTTTATTGACAACCATTCAATACTCTTATGTTCAGTTAGAGTTGGTAACTCTTTGTTTAAAGTACATTTGTATGTTGTTAACCTAACAATTCCAAAATCATATTCATGTTCTGTAGTTATAACTTTGTCTCCAACAATTAAATCACATTTCATTTCTTCTCTAATTTCTCTAATCAAAGCGTCTTTTTCAGTTTCATTCTTTTCAACCTTACCGCCAGGAAATTCCCACATTAAAGGCAGACTCATTTTTTCACTTCTCTGTGCACAAAGAATTTTGTTATCAGAAAAAATAATAGCTCCTACTACATTGATTACTTTTTTCATAAGACTCACCCTTCAATTTAAAATCATCTTAATTGTTATTCTATCAAAAATTACAAAACTATATATAAATCAATATTAAAAATTAATATTTTACATTTTCCTGCATGATATATCACTCTTACATCTACTCCATGCATTTTCATACACATCTATTATATAATACTTGTGAAAAGTATTGTCTTCGGGCTGTGTTTTTTTACTTTTGGGGCGTATTTCTTTATAATTCATTACATAAATGTAAGGGCTTTAGTTTTCATGTTTTATTAAGTCTAACTGAGATTTTGAAAGGATGTTTAGCAACAATGGATAAAGAATTATGGATAGAAAGAGCTAATGATAGTTTAGTTGAACATTTTTATGAGCAGCAATCTGACATTGAACAGCGAGAAGGTTTTGAAAGTAAATTAACGTTTGGTACTGCGGGTATACGCGGAAAATTCGGTCTTGGTGAAGGTCGACTTAATAAGTTTACTATTGAAAAATTGGCATTAGGTTTAGCGCGTTATTTAAATGCACAAACAAACAATCCAACAATAGTCATTCATTATGATATTAGACATCTTTCAACTGAATTCGCCCAAATTATTGCTAATGTATTAGCAAACCATCAAATAACAGTTTATTTACCTGATACATATAAAACGACACCGGAATTATCGTTCGCGGTGCGCAATCTTAATACTACTGCTGGCATTATGATTACAGCAAGTCATAATCCGAAAGACTATAACGGCATTAAAGTATATGGTTCTGATGGCGCGCAACTATCGACTGATGCATCTGAGCTTGCAAGTCGTTATATCGAAGAAGTTGGCGATCCATTACATATTGATATACCTATTTCAAAACAAAATACATCTTATATCAAGCCATTTCCGAAATCTGTAACTGATGACTATATGAAACACATTCAAAATATGATTGGCTATATTCCTAAATCTGATTTACAAGTTGTGTTCACTAGTTTGCATGGTACAAGTGTTCCGATTGTACCTAAGTTATTAAAATCTTTGAATTTCAATCAATTTAATCTTGTAGAAGCACAATGTAAACCTGATCCGAATTTCAGCTCAGTTCAAAGTGCTAATCCTGAAGATCATCGCGCTTTTGATCAAGCAATCGAACTTGCAAATAAAAGTCATGCAGACTTATTAATATCAACTGACCCTGATGCGGATCGACTTGGTATTGCTGAACGTGATGCACATGGTCATATCACGTATTTTAATGGCAACCAAATTGGTGCGCTGTTACTTAATTATCGTATTCAACAAACGTCTCAATTACGTCACCGCTTAATGATTCAATCTATTGTAAGTAGTGAGTTAACAAAGTCATTAGCACACTATAATAATGTTGAATACAAAGAGGTGCTGACTGGCTTTAAATTTATTGCTCAGGAAATAAGACAACTGGACGATCATCAAAATATGATTTTCGCCTTTGAAGAGAGTTACGGTTTTTTATCAGAGCCTTTTGTACGTGATAAAGATGCCGTACAAATTGTGCCACTTATTATAAAATACGCTTCTGAGTTAAAATTATATGGCAAAACATTGAAAGATGAATTAGAACAGATTTATCAAACTGTTGGTAGACATGAGGATACATTATTCTCGCATACGCTAGAAGGATTAGAAGGTAAGAAAAAAATTGAATCAATTATGACACATTTCCGTTCAAATCCACCGCAAGAGATTCAAGGACTGAAAGTGAAAGCAATTGAAGATTATTTAACTAGCGAGGTTTATCAGTTGGACAAAGATACAACGTCGCAGATTAATTCTCCTAAATCAAATGTTATTCGTGTCTTATTTGACGAAGGATTTATCGCTTTACGTCCTTCTGGTACTGAACCTAAAATTAAATTATATGTGTCGTTAAAATGTCCGAATTCTGATGATGTAGCTCAAAAAATTAATGCGATGATTTTTAGCTAATTAAAAATTTTATACATCGAAATATTACATTTCATTTTATACTTATCAGCCCTTTTGAAACTAGAATCCTTATGTTTTCGCGTTTTGAAGGGGCTAATTTGTAATAATTTTTCAAAAGTATATTAGAAAATTAATTTTCATGTATTTTTCATATTAAGCGGTAATAATATAATAATTAATACCGCGACCTATTTAATTGTTTTCGCGATGAAAAAGGTTTAGAATTACAAAAATAACTATTTTAAATTTAGTTACAAATATATTTTAGAAAGGATGTGAAATAATGAAAGGCTCTAAACAAATACTTTTGATTATGGGCATTATATCTCTTATTGTTTTATTTATTTTTACACTATTCATCATGGCACAATATGCAAAACATTATGAACAAAAATCCGACAGTTCCAACGCACATACTTTAAATTCATCATCAGCCATAATTGAGCAACATACTATGTCGAATTTAGCGTCTCTAGATTTATACGCTCCTGTTCGTAACATTACTTCTAGTCGTGATATTCATCCCATTTATTTCATGACAAAAGATTAAAACTTCCTTTTTCATAACCCCATTCATTCAACTAATAAATTAAAAAATGATAAAAACGTACTGTTTTTTAGAAACATACATATATAAGAAACGCATCCATTACTAAAAGACAGTACATTATATTCTATCGGGAAGGTGCAACAATGACCGTCAACATCGTAGTTTCTATCGTGTTCTGTATCAGTATGGTTATATTAGGCATTTATGTCGCAATAACTAAAGATTTCACACTAATTTCTTATATAAATCAAACGACCATTGCAGATAAACACAAGAACCAAATTGCATATATATTTGCGTTATGTATCAGTTTGAGTGCAGTATTTTTAATGTCTGCAATTCTATGCTTTGAATATGATTTTATTGCATTGTCATTCTTATTTTTAACGATAGCATTATTACTTATCGCATTATTCTACGTTTGCTTTTATAAAATTACAAAATACCCATAAATGGTTGCGTTAAATTGGTAGTAATTTTTCGGTGCGCTGTCAGTAGTCAATTAATCGCGAAAAAAATACAACCTTGTACGAATACAAAGTTGCATTAATATAGAATCATTTATGCTTTTTAATATCACAAAATAAATTGATTAAACTAGCTAAAATAGTCAAAATTGGAATCAAGATTACATAAATATCATGACCTCTAGATATTAGTATACATAATATAATTAGCGACCCTATTATAATTGCTAAATTATAAGCCAAACTAATTTTATATTTCATTTCAATTCCCACCTTAATAGCATTGATTAAAATTCTATTATGTTTACATAGACTTCTTAAAAAACTTTAACCCAGCTAAGCTAAGCATTGAAATAATTGCACCTCCTGATATAAATATATTACTTAAGCTTAGTAAAGGTATAATTAAACTTATCAGTCCTAAAGATAATGTATCCGCTGCGTAATTCGATGTAGATGAGATACTAAATACTTTCCCCATCAAATGATTTGGCGTTTTTATTTGAATGGCAACTGATCTTGTTAGTCCCTCTATAGATTGTCCAAGTCCCACTAAAGTTGCACCTATATATAGTATCGCCACACTTGGAAACACATTAATTATCGACAAGCCAATTCCCCAAACTAAAACACCAATACTAAATTTAAAGATTAATCGTTTTTCTGACAGCAACCCCATAATCAATGACATTAGTAAAGACGCAATACCTAAACATGATGTAGCTAGTCCATATACACCAACGCCCTCTTTTAATATATTGGAAATAAACAATGGTAATGCAACACGCCAAAGGCCAGTATTAATCAATATGCAGGCAAATTGAATGATAATGATAAATGGAATTTCTTTAGATTGTTTCAAGAATTCCCAAGTTTCAGAAAAATCCTCTTTTGAGTGTCTATCAATCATGTTGTTATTTGTATATTTTAAAAGTGCATTAAAAATAAATCCTAAAAATAGCAATATACTGCAAATAAAAAAGATGCCAACATTGCCAACTAGTATTACAATGACACCAATTAAAGCAGGTAAAATAATATTTGAGCCTCTTTGCAAACTATCGATTAACGCATTACTTGTTGCTAAATGCTCCTCATCAATAATTTCAGGAAGAATTGCCCTAAACGCAGGATCCGTATAGCAGTTAATAATGGTGATAGCTGTAGATATGGTTAGAATCGTCAGATAATTTAAATTTGATGTTATTGCAAGTAAAGGAATAATTATTATAATCAAACTTAGTATAAGATCAGATAGATAAAGTATTTTCTTTTTATTATGTTTATCAGAATATGCGCCACCGAAAATACCAAATATAATAAATGGTAGTGTTTGACTCATAACCATCATTGATAATTTTAAAGATGATTGGTTTGTCAATTCAACGGTAAACCAAATTATTTGCAACGAAAACAGCACAAAGCAACTCCGACGTAAGAAATTACCAATCAATAAATATGTAAAGTTTCTATTTTTCAAAACTTCTAAGTACAACATATTTATCACCTCTCATAAAAATAATTGAATGCATCCACCAGCCTTTTTAGTTAAGTAATTTATTGAAGACAAATCTCCATAACTTATTATCACAAAATATAAATTAAGCATGATGCTCATTCAATTTAGTTCACCATTTCGTGTTCCAATTTTATTGAGTATCATGCTTTTTAATGTTATAAACCTAATTCTTTAATAAATCGTGTTAATTCTTCTCGCATACTGTCATCTTTCAACGCATATTCTATCGTTGTTTTGACAAATCCTAATTTTTCTCCAACATCGTAACGTTCGCCTTCGAAGTCATATGCATACACTTGGTTATCGTTATTCATACGCTCAATCGCATCTGTTAACTGAATTTCGTTACCTGCGCCTTCTTTTTGCGTTTTTAAATAATCGAAAATTTCAGGCGTTAATACATATCGCCCCATAATAGCTAGGTTTGATGGTGCCGTACCTTGTGCTGGCTTTTCAACAAACTTTTTCACTTCATACTGACGTCCATTTTTAGTTAATGGATCAATAATTCCATAACGATGAGTATCTGCTTCCGGAACTTCTTGGACACCTATAACTGAGTGCCCCGTTTCTTCATAAACGTCAATCAACTGTTTCACTGCTGGCACTTCAGATTCAACAATATCGTCACCTAATAATACCGCAAATGGTTCATTGCCGATAAATTGACGCGCAGAACTAATCGCATGCCCTAAACCTTTTTGTTCTTTCTGCCTTACATAAAAAATATTCGCAAGTTCCGTTGAATACTGAACTTTTTCTAGTAATTCAGATTTACCTTTTTCTTTTAACACCATTTCTAATTCTTTTTGACTATCAAAATGATCTTCAATCGCGCGTTTATGGCGACCTGTCACTATAATAATATCTTCAATTCCAGCTCTTGCAGCTTCTTCAACGATATATTGTATTGTGGGTTTATCTAAGATAGGAAGCATTTCCTTTGGCATCGCTTTAGTTGCTGGTAAAAATCTAGTCCCTAAACCAGCAGCGGGAATGATTGCCTTTTTTATTTTTTTCAAAGTTAATGTGCTCCTTTTCCTAAGTATTAAATCTATGTATCAACGTCATTTTAACACTAATTAGAACGCCTTCATAGTGTCATTGAGTATGTAATTATTTCTTGGGAAATTTGATTTAATATAAAAAAACAGGCTTACTTCATATAATTTATGAAATAAACCTGTCAATTTTTGTTTAATTATGCTTTGTCATTCTTTTTATTTCTGCGTAATAATGCTAAACCTAGAATGCTGAATAATCCGCCGAACAACATACCTTTGTTTGTTGATTCTTCTCCACCTGTTTCAGGTAGTTCAGATTTCTTAGATTGTTTTTGTTTAGTTGGTGCCACTGCTTTAACCTTTTCATTGATTTCAATAACAGGTGTTACTACCTTACCTTGTTCCACTGGCTTAGAAGGTTTTTTAGGTTCTTCTTTTGCGGGTGGTACTGGTTTACCAGGTTCAGTTGGTACTTCTGGTGTCGGTGGTGTTGGTGGCGTTGTATCTTCTTCAATCGTTTGTTGACCTTCGTTTTGACCGCTTACTTTTGGAAGTGTATCTTCTTCAAAATCAACACTGTTGTGTCCACCGAATTGATAATTAGGTTTATCTTTATTTGTATCTTCCTCAATAATTTCATTATGTTTATTGAATCCATGAATTTGTGGCACACTGTCGAAGTCGATATCAATGATGTTACCACCTTGTTCATACTTAGGTTTGTCTTTCTCTGTATCTTCTTCGAATGACTGGTTACCGCTATTTTGGCCACCTTCGTAACCTAATTCACTCTTAATATCAACGTGGCTATTTTCTTCGATTTCTTCAATCACGCCATAATTACCGTGACCATTTTCAGTTCCTAAACCAGAATGAGAAATATGATGGTTATTTTCAGTAATCTCTTCGATTGGACCTTGAGCTTGACCATGTTCTTCAGGTAATTCATCCACTAGTTCGATAAGATTACTTTCAGTTGTATATTCTTTCGTATCTTCAATTGTTGTATGGTCGCTCACTGCGCCAGTTACAATACCTTTTGTAGACTCTTCGTCAAATTCAACTAAGTTAGACTCAGTAGTAACCTGTCCACCACCTGGGTTTGTATCCTCTTCATATTCAACAACATCAGCATGATGTTTTGAATTTTCATGTGTCGATTCTTCAAAGTCAATTGGATTTGATTCCTCAGAGGACTCAGTGTATCCTCCAACGTGACCCGCTTCGCTATCCACAGCAGTATGGTAATCGATATCAATAGCTGATGAATCCGTTTCTTCTATTGTTTCAATGTATCCATCAACATAACCACCTTCACCATCTATAGCTGTGTGGTAATCAATGTCAAGAGTTGATGAATCATATTCTTCTTCAACAGTAGTAACTAAATTCTTATCATATTGACCTGTAATAACTCCAGTTCCATATTCTTCATCAAATGTCATATTATTCGATTCTGTTATTGTTCCATTCGTTCCATCACCTTTTGCTTTGTTACTATATAAAACTAATCCATTATCCCATGTTAGTTGGTATCCCAAATGAGTATAGTAGTACTTATACTGCTGTTCTGGATATCCAAACATATGCGTTCTAAAATTCACTTGATCTGAACCACTTAAGTATTCACCATCATAGTGTATAACATAACTTTTTTCTAATTTCTCAATGTCTAATTTATAACTCCCATTATTTTCTACTTTTAATTTATCTTTCATTTCCTGAGTTACATCTTTAAACATTGTAGAGTCTGATATGTTTGCATATACACTTTCTGGCAATTCTTTAGCATCCTTTAAGACTTCATATACTTTTACAGTAGGAGCATTTCCATTTGCTTTGCTACCTTGAGTTAATGTACCAGTAATTGAAACGCTATCTGATTTATGCCCATTTTGTGGCTTTATGTAAGCCACATGAGTGAATCTATTATTTCCTTTATCGAAAGTTTCAATAGAACCATTTACATTAGCATAGCTATTACTTACTCCTGGATTATATTCTATTGGCAATGTGTTTTTTGTTTCCTTATCATTCAACGTTGAAGTTATTGTTTGTTGTCCATTGCTTTGTACAGTTTTAGGGTCAATAAATAAATTGATTTCTAAATCAGCAGTCACATTTACTTTATAATCAATATAATCTGTAAATGTATACCTAATTTTCCCATTTCCAAGAAGTTGACCTGTCGCCATTACGACTGAACCATTTTTGATTTCTGGTACTTTTCTAGCTGTTGAAACTCCATAAGTATTTACATTATTAGACAAGGTGAAATCAAAATAATCCCCTTTGTGTAAACCCTTTTCGAATTTCAATTTGTATTTCAATACGACACGTTGACCAGCATGCGGCTCTACTTTATTTCCTTGAGGTGCCTCAATAGAACCACTCTCTACTGTAACTTTACTCGTCACATCTGTGCCTTTAACTTCTGTAACGTCACTAGCGTCCTTAGCTTCAACTACGTCTGCTGATCTTGTCACACGTGGTTTACTTTCTGATACCGTTCTTGGCTGTGCCACTTCTACTTGTGTTTCTGCCACTTGATTTTGTGTAACCTTTTTAGGTGTTAAATCTACTTGTCTTTGATCTCCGCTATTGTCTTGAGATTGTGTCGTTTCCTTAACTTGAGGTTTCGCTTCTTCCTTAACTACCTCTTCTTTAACTGTTTCTACATTTGCTGGTTGTGCAGTTTGTGGTGCTTGTACTGCTTTTGGTGCTTCTTCAGTTGTTACTTGTGTTGCGTTTGACGGTTGTTCTGTTGCTGTTGCGCTGTATGATTGTGTTTCATCTATAGTATTAACGTTAGTTGTAGTTGTTTGTGTTTCGCTTACTTTATTATCAGTAGCTGAATTCCCATTTTCTTCTACTGTAGTTGTCTTTTGTTCTGATGCTGCAGCTTCTTTATCTTGTCCCATCCCAACAACGATCATTGTTCCTAAGAATACTGATGCTGCTCCCAATTTATGTTTTCTAATGCCGTACCTAAGATTGTTTTTCACTATAATATCTCCCTTTAAATGCAAAATTCATTAATTTTTTTAAACTTAATAAATGCAAGTCTATATTGTTCGGTTTTTAAAAGCAATACAAAAAAGCGAGTTAATGAAAAGTTAAGATTGTCATTAATTTTATGTTAATTGATAATTTTATTATTTGAAATATACCTATAAATTGTATTCAAGTCATCAGAAACCCTTGTCACACAAGGCTTGTATTTTTTATACTTATTTTTTAAATTAAATTCATCATTATCTAATTTAAAACAATATACTAAACGTTTCATAATTATCGCCTGTACAATACGCACAAAAACATGTCTTGAAACGCCTTTCATTACACTAAAATAACCAATATACTTTTTATATCGTTCGGATTCTAAGTGTTTCAGACGATTTTCTGCATAAAAACAAACGTGTTTCGAGGCAATATATTGTAATTACCTAAAAACACGTTTACTTAATATTTAGTTAAACAAATAAGCTGATGAATAAAATGAAGATGATACCTGAAACGGAAATAATCGTTTCTAATAATGACCATGTTAGGAATGTTTCTTTTACAGTTAAACCAAAATATTCTTTAAACATCCAAAATCCTGCGTCATTTACATGAGACAAAATCACACTACCTGCACCTATCGCAAGTACAACTAATGCAACATTTACATCTGATGATTGTAATAATGGTAAGACAATACCTGTAGTTGAAATCGCAGCTACTGTAGCCGAACCTAATGCGATACGTAGCACAGCTGCAACAATCCATGCTAGTAAAATCGGAGACATCTCTGTACCTTCAAACATTTTAGCAATTGTATTTCCGACACCACCGTCAATTAATACTTGTTTAAATGTACCGCCACCGCCAATAATCAATAACATCATTCCGATTGGATAAATCGCATTCGTCACTGATTCCATAATATGATTCATCTTACGTTTTCTCATTAATCCCATCGTAACGATTGCAAATAATACTGCTATTAGCATGGCTGTCCCTGCTGTTCCAATCATATAAATGATAGATTCAAATAGATTTGTAGGTTTGTCGTGCCCGGTTACAAGTTGCGTTATCGTAGACACTAACATTAATATGACTGGTAATGTTGCTGTTAATAAACTCATACCAAATCCTGGCATCTCTTGATCCGTAAATTCTTTTTGTGCACCTAACGCTGAAATATCGCCTTCTCGTGTATACGCAGACGGAATCATTTTTTGTGCAACTTTGTTAAATATAGGTCCTGCAATGAGTGTAACTGGAATGGCAATAATCATACCGTATAGTAATACATCTCCTACATTCGCCTTCAATTCTTTTGCGATGACTACCGGTCCTGGATGTGGTGGTAAAAAGCCATGTGTCACTGATAAAGCTGTTACCATAGGTAGCCCTAGTTTTAACACTGAAACATTTGCGCGTTTTGCCACTGTAAATACTAATGGAATCAGTAAGACTAAACCTACTTCAAAGAACAATGCAATCCCGACGATAAATGCTGCAACAAGCATTGCCCATTGTACATGTTTTTGACCAAATTTTTGAATCAACGTGTCTGCAATTCGAGTTGCACCACCACCATCAGCAAGTAATTTCCCAAGTATGGCACCTAAACCGAATATCAGTGCAATGTGGCCGAGCGTACTGTCCATTCCTTTCTCAATCGTCTCCATAATTTTAGTCAATGGTATACCTAGCATTAACGCTGTAATCATCGATGTGATAATTAATGAAATAAATGTATTTAATTTAAACCCAATAATTAATACTAATAAAATAGCGATACCTAAAACAACACTGATTAACGGCCATATTTCGTTAAACATGACATTCCCCTCTTTCTCTTTTCAATAGAATGTAACACCGTCGTCGCGCACGTATTCCACATAATATATAGTAGTCATGGCACAACAACTTTATCTAAGATGCTTGAGTGACGTATTTATTGTGTTTTATTTTCAGCCATATGTTGGCGTTGAAAATCTGCAATTTGTTCATAATTCTCTGTTAAAGAACGACTTAAATTGATAAAAATGGATACGAGCTCTTGGTAAACAACGACATTTTCTTCAATCGGCGTATGATTGTTTGTGGCACCGACCATCGAAGAAACGATTGAAAAATCTTCAATGTCACCTACAGCTTTAAGTCCGAGTACGCAGGCACCTAAGCATGAACTTTCATAACTTTCAGGAACCACTAACTCTGTGTCAAATATATCTGACATCATTTGACGCCATAATTCACTTTTCGCAAAACCACCTGTTGCTTTTATCATCTTAGGTGTTTCATTCATTACTTCAATAAGCGCAAGATAGACGGTATACAAATTGTAAAGAACACCTTCTAATGCGGCGCGAATCATATGTTCTTTTTTATGAGATAAAGTTAAACCGAAGAATGAACCTCTTGCATTTGCGTTCCAAAGCGGTGCACGTTCTCCTGCTAAATATGGATGAAATATTAAACCATCTGCACCTGGTTTAACACGCTTTGCAATTTGAGTTAAAACATCATAAGGATCAACACCGAGACGTTTCGCAGTCTCGACTTCGCTTGCTAACAACTCATCGCGCAACCATCTCAATACGACACCACCATTATTTACAGGGCCTCCAATGACGTAGTGGTCCTCTGTTAAGACATAACAAAATATTCTACCTTTGTAATCAGTACGTGGTTTATCTATCACAGTACGAATCGCCCCAGATGTACCGATTGTGACAGCAACTTCTCCTTTACCAACACTATTGACACCCAAATTAGAAAGGACCCCATCACTCGCACCAATAACAAACGGTGTATCTTCATTAAGCCCCATTAATGTTGCATAACGTTCTTTCATACCTTTCATCACATACGTTGTTGGCACTAATTCCGGCAACATTTCCTCGGAAATACCAAGCAATTCTAATGCCCCAACATCCCAATCTAATGTTTCTAAATTAAACATCCCTGTCGCGGAAGCCATTGAATAATCAATGATATATCTATCAAACAAATGATAGAAAATGTATGTTTTAATATCTGCAAACTTAGCAGTACGTTGAAATACATCTTGCCATTCATGTTTCATCCAAAAAATCTTCGCTAATGGCGACATAGGATGTATAGGCGTACCTGTTCGCTGATAAATCGCATTGCCATCATGCACTTCATTTATTACTGTTGCATATTTTGCAGCGCGGTTATCTGCCCAAGTAATATTATTTGTTAATCTTTGATGTTGCTGATCCATCGCAATCAAGCTATGCATTTGCGCACTAAATGACACAAATTTAATATCATCTTGATTAACTTTCGATTCCCTCATTATGTATTTAATTGTCATTAATACCGCATCAAATAATTCATCTGGGTTTTCTTCTGAGACATCAACGTTTGGTGTGTGTAAATCATAGCCGATTTGATGTTTCATGATGAAAGTTCCATTTTCATCATATAAGACTGACTTGGTACTCGTCGTTCCAATGTCGACACCAATCATATATTTCATGACAAATCCTTCTTTCTTTCATTTTAATTCAACCAAAATCCTTCAATATCTTTACCAACATCGTCGAAATTTAAATGAAACGCTTCTTTCAAAATTTGACTGTCGTATTGTTCCACTGCATCAATAAACACTTGATGATTATGATGTATGCGTTCAAAATCTTGCGGGTTTTGTTGCATACGTTGTCGCATGGATGTTAAAACGAGTGCCATCATTACTGGTTTTAAATGACTCCAAAATGAGTTTAAATATTGATGATTAGATGCTTTGATTAATGTTTCATGAAATTCAAAGTCATGCTTCGTAAATGATTCTGCATCCTCAAATTTTACTGCCACTTTCATCATTTCAAGTTGTTTCTTCATTTCTTTTACGATAGGTAGTCGCTCTCGATTTTTAACTCTTGAAAATGCAAATGACTCTAGCATCAGTCGCAAATCGTACATTTCTTTCTTTTCTTGTTCCCCAAACGGCAACACATGTGCACCCATTCTTTCTAATTGGATGAGTTGATTTTGTTGTAATAATTTAAATGCATCTCGAATTGGCGAACGACTCACATTAAATTGCTTTGCCATTTGATTTTCAGTGAGTAACGTACCTTCAGCTATGTGACCATTCACAATGCCTAAGCGTAATTCTGCTGCGATACCTTCTCCAGTTGTCATACCTTCCAACCATTTCTCTGGATATCCATACATCATCAAAGTCACTCCTTCATTACACGACATACTTGTATACAAGTATGTTAATATAGTTCTCAAATGTTTGCAAGCGCTTTCTTTACGCGTACTAAAATAGTGACCACCCCTTTTCGATGTAAATTTAAAGGGAATGGTCACTATCACACGAATGACTTAGTTGTTATGTTGTATGTGGGATATTTCTAATTGTTCTGTACTTATATGCGCTTTAGGTACTTCAATGCAATAATGCGTTTCATGACAGTTTGGACATTCGAATCGACGTGTTGTCGCTGTATGTTTCGCTTTGATAACTGCCCACAAAGACGGTGAGAATATATGCTGGCAGTTAGGGCATAAATAGGCAACTTTGCGTTGATAGTAGATAGTCATACCAATGCCATAACCGATCATAAATGGTAAAGCAATTAAGAACGGCCATTTGTTTTTCATCAAGATTGCACTCATAATGCTAGAATATTGAATTATTCCTATAATACCAGCACTAATCCAAATGTTACGACGAATACTTTTCATTTCAGCTGATTTACTCATGACATGCTCTATGTCTTTTAAGTGTGTGATTGGAGACGTCGACGTTTCATTTACGTAATATTGAACATTTTTAATTTTGTTTAATACCGCTTGTTGCTGTTTGACTTGTTGGTTAATTTCTTGTTGTTTCATAGTTAGTAAAGTATTGAGCGTCTTCAAAGTACCTTCACCTTTTAGCAACATATCTATATCGCTTAACGCACAACCTAAATCTTTAAGCAATAAGATTAACTCTAATGTTTGTCGCTGTTGTTCTGTATACACACGACGCTTTCCTTCTGTAAATCCTTGTGGTTTCAAAATACCTTTGCGATCATAATATTGAATCGTTCGTGTTGTCACATTGCATAATTTTGCGAGTTCTCCAGTCGAATAGTTAGACATAGATTCCACCTCCTACAATCACCATAGTTGATGACCCGACGTCACGAGCAAGTACAATTTCCATATTTTTAAGGAATTTATTATACTAGGCGTCTTATTTTTGTGATTTCGTACCATATTGATTCACAAACTCACTCAAACTAATCAACACTCCCACTAAACGTCTACTCTGTTATTTCAGAATGAATTTGTTGTAATTTATCTTCAACTTCAGTAATCTCTGTCGCACATTCTTTCAATAAATCTCGATACTTTTCTGTCTCTGCATTGTTTTTATAACGTATTTTATGTTCTAAACTTGCCCACATATCCATACCTATCGTTCTAATTTGAATTTCAACAGGCAATACCTCAACGCGTTCTGCTAAAAAGACTGGAATGGATACAACGATATGTAAACTGCGGTAACCATTTTCTTTAGGGTGCTGAATATAATCTTTACGTTTTATCAATTGTACGTCTTCTTGTTTAAGCAACATCTCTTCAATCAAATAAATATCATCTAAGTAATTACATACTACGCGAATTCCGGCAATATCCAGTATGTGTTCTTTGGCAGTTTCTGCGCTAATCTGTAATCCTTTACGATTAAGCTTTTCTATTAAACTACGCATTTCTTTCACACGTCGCTCCATATGATGTATAGGATTATGTTTATAAATGTGATTGAAATTGTCATCTAAAATACTCAGTTTAGTGCTTATTTCCTTTAGTGCTGATGAATAAATATGATCTAACTCTACGAAACCTAATAACGTATCAAATGCTTCATCACCATTTTCAAATTTACTTAAACTATTTTTAAAATCATGTCGCAAATCCTCTAAATATAGTGATGGTTTTCGATCTACATACATTTTTATACTTACCTCCGATATATAATCATCTTTATTGTACCTAACATTTTATTAAGATAATACTAATACACTATCGAACTTTGGGCTGATACTGAAACAGCACAAAGAAACTCAAACAATTCGAATTATGTATCAAAACCTTCAATTATAGGAAGTAATTTTAAAATGATTTAACGCAAAAAAACACCTGTTACCGTTATATAGGTACAAGTGCTTAATTGATAGAGATGTTATACGTCTTTAAATGATTACACAACTTTTGGATGTGGACCATCCATAAGCGGTTCTCTTTGTCGAACGCCACCACTTTGGTTGCCAATTGATTCGCTATCAAAGTACGATTTATCTTGATTTGATTGTTCTTGAATATGTTCTTCATTATCAGTTGTTGCATATTCACTATCCACCTCTGTTTTTTCCATTGTTGCTGTATGGAATTGTACGAAGTTCTCTTCTTCTAATGCTTTGATTTCTTCTTTCGATAACGCTCGATACCAATCTTTCGCTTTTTTCGCCGCAATAGGAACAACATCTTTTTCAAGATATCCTTCTTTTAACATTGCATTCGCAATTTCTATCGCTTTTTGCCGTTTAATTACTTCAAATTCTTTCCATTTTTCGGGGTAACCTTTCATTGTAAAGGGCATTTCCTTAACCTCCAATATGTTATAATTCATGTTATATACCACCATAATTATAAAATGAAACATATTAAACACAATTTTTTAGACTCCCGTCATATTAACTTCAGACAAACGTTAGTCTGACCTGATAAATATTTTATTTTAAACGTTCTTGTCTCTCTCACGAAAACCATTGTGTTGAATATTCATCATTGCTGATTGAATATAATTATACTGTGGTAAATCTGGTAATATCTTTATTTCTAATTCTGTATTTAATTCTAAATGCTTAGCGATGTTTTCAAATGTTGCTAAATACTCGCCCATTAATTGTTCATTTATTGTAAGTCTATCTTCATTAGCCATGGCTCTATTTAACATAAAGCTAATTTCTTCTAATGCGAATAAGCTAGGATAATAATTTTGAATCAATGTCTTATCACTAAATAATTCACCATTAGCTGCATTATAAACTTGCGTCATGTTATTTAATTTCACAGATAGGTTCATGGCCGTGTTTTTCTGATACACATCATCTTTATATTGGTTTTCAGAAAATAAATAATGGAAGAGCGTTGCTTCTTTACGAACAACTTCAGCCATCACATTTGGGAGTAATGCGGATGCGGTACGTTGTCCAAGGACAAATAAACCTATGATTGCAATCACAATACCCATTGCAACGTCAATAACTCTTGGAAACGCAATGTTAATTGTTAAATTCTGTGATGCTAATCCATTCATTAAAATAACTTGTATTGTAATAAAAACTACTGCAATTGTATAATTTGCTCCCACCAACGCTTCAGTAAATAATGCTGCAATACCCATTAAAATGACTGCTACAGGTGTTGGTATCGAAAACAACAATATAACAGAAAGTACTAGCACACCTAAAATGGTGCCTAATCCACGTGCCATACCTCTCTCGATTGCATGTATAGTTGATGTTCCTAATAATACTGTATGTGCAGATAACGGTATCCAGTATGCTTTTTCAAAATCAAACATTAACGCAATAAATATCGCAATCATCATAATCGCTGTATATCTCAATGTATTTCTAAAAACAATAGAGTCTAATGTTAAATTTTGATAAATGCGTTTACTATATAAAGGTTTTCGCATGTCTGCTTCATACGCAATACGCGCTTCATTTGCATGCACCATTTCATCAATTTTCAATATATGGTTGAATAAATTTTGAAATTCCTCTGTTACTGTCACTTCTTTTCGCCAATATCTTACATTTTCATCACTATTATCTAGTTGTGCAATGATATGATCCATCATTTCAATTAACTCATCTGGCAATGGTCTAATTTGTTTAGCGTTCAACTCTAACAGTTCAGAATAAATCCCTTGGGCAGATGTGTGTAATAATAATAATTTTTGGAAACGTCTACTTAATTTATCGTTACTTGAAGTAGAAGTGATTAATAATTTATCAGATGCTTTAAAACTATCCACCGCTGTTTTTGCTACTTTTAAAAAGGCAGATTTATCATTATAAGTGTGTAACAACTTAGATATGAGTTTAAAATCATTTTGAATTGCTTGTTCTTCAGCTTTGTTTTTAGAAAATACGATTGTGATTAACACCATCATAGTGGCAAGTATACCGCCTACTAAAATCGCAAAGCCTCTATATAATGCTTCTTCAGGTGCTATAGGTAAGTTAATAGGTAGACTGAATGTCACAATGAAGAATGTCGATGACGGTCCAGCTATTTTTAAGGCAGTAAATATATAAAATGGTATAACCGTAACAATTAATAATGTCATTCCAAAAACGAGTGGCGTTTTGGCTGTTAGCGTACCAAGCATCATACATATTGCAAACGCTAAATTACAAATTATTACAGTTCGCAGCTTAGATCGCGACGGACCTTTAAAAACATAAATATGGGCTAGTGTTCCAGTTGCAACTAATAATCCAAATTGGAAATTACCACATAAGTAACCGATTATTGCAGGAATAATCATTAACAGTCCCTGTCTTACACCTTTATAAAAGTCTAAGTTAAGTCGATTGATTTTTATGAGTGATGTCAAAAAGATGTCATTTCGACTTCTCCTTTCCTTGTCAAAATATTTCCATAATCTTTTTATTAGCATAGTTAAAATGAATTTGTTGCTATAAATTTCAATTACGCAACATATGTCATTATAACACCTTATGCTCAATTATCTAAATTTAAAAACTTTTAAAGTCCAATTAAAATTATTTTCTAATGTTATTTAACATCGTTGAACCTTTGGTCGCCCACCTTTGCGCTAGTTAAAATTTATTTGTGACATGTTGAGATTATTTTAGTGAATTATACATTTAGGGTTAGAAATACATTCACATAGACTTAGTGTCTATTTACTTCATATTATTCCTAGGGTTCAAGATCCAAACTATAGTGAATTTAAGAAAGTTTATAAAACATATTTGCCTCATAAGCTTGAATAGTTCCTATATTCGTTATTTAAAATGACATTCGATGTCAGTTCATTTCTTAAAATATCGAAAGATGATTACGTATAATATATATAGTGACGTATTTACAAATAATGGCAGTAAGCAGTACAAAATGATTACACAAAAATTTCCTTCTACTCGATAAATTAAGAAGTATAAAATAATTAAAAAAATACTTATAATTAGACCTATAAGAGGCAAACTTCTAATATATTTCTCTAAGTTTCCCTTCATATTTATAACCTCCTAAAATTTATATGTACTTTTACAAGCGTTACCTGACTAAGGTTTTAAAACTTTATTTCTTCTACATATATCATTTTAATAACTTCCCATTCATCTTAAACCATATCGGTTTTAAAATTTTTCAATTTTAACGTAAAAAAAAGCAATAAGCCTCAACAATGTGAAAGCTTACTGCTTGTTTAAATTATTTTTCTATTGCTTTATCATCACTAACAATTAAAGGTTGATCTGGTTTCACATAGAACCACATAATCACAGCGATTACTGCTGGAACGATTAACAATTGGAATGTCATTGTCCAACCTAAATGTTCTACGAATAGACCTGCTAATAGCGGACTGATTAATGCACCTATATTACCCCATAAGTTCATCCATCCTGATACTGTACCAGAGAAGTTACGTCCTAAGTCAGTTGCTGCTGCCCAACTCATACCCATTGAAATACCGATACCACCAAGACCTAGTGATAACCAGAAAATACTTACATATAAATTTCCTGTACGTACAGCAAAGATAATTGAAACTGCAAATACAATAAATCCTGCGATTGCAATTACACCTCTAGCTACGAATTTTGAACGACCTAATCCTAATACACGGTCAGAAATTGCACCTGCTGATAAGATTAAGAAGAACATTAATAACCAAGGTAATGAACTAATACTCATTTCTTTAAAGTTAACGTGGAATACTTCTGTTAAATACGTCGGTAACCAAATTAAGAATAATGTAATGATAAATTGTACAACAAAGTATTGAATTGCAATTGCATAGAAGCTAAAACGTTTAAAGAAATCATTCCATGGTGGTGATGACTTTTCAGTAGCTACGATATCACGGTTTTCCATAATGAAACGTTTCTCCGCTTCATTAACCATTCTATGTTGCTCAGGTAAGTCTTTAGCAATAATCGCCCATAATACAGCCATTAAAATACCTACTGCACCAAAAATGTAAAATACTGCTTGCCAGTTAAATGCGTTAACAATAGCAATTGTAACTATTGGTGCTAATACAGGTCCGAAATATGATCCTGCTAATAATGCACTTGATGCTCTACCTTTTTCATTTTTAGAGAACCAAAATGAGTTAAACACAGCATTAGAAGGGTACATTGGCGCCTCACCCACACCAAATAAGAATCTCACTAAATAAATTAAACCGTGGTTCTTAATCATACCCGTTAAGATTGTAAATGCACTCCACCAAACTAATGCAATTGTAATCATCTTACGTGGACCGAATTTTTCAGCCAACATCCCCGATGGTACTTGCATTAATGCATAACCTAGAGAGAAGAATGATGCCAATAAACCAAATTGTGGTTTTGTCATCCCTAAATCATCCATCATTTGCTTAGCGATATATGAAATGTTTGCTCTATCCATATACGCAATAACCCCAATAAAGAAGAACGCAAGCGCGAACATCCACCTTACGTTAGTTCGTTTTTCCTTCATAACTATTCCTACTTCCCTAATTAATTTTTTAAAACTTACCCTGAAACGTTAAAATTTTCGAACATCTGGCATGTCCACCCCTACTTTGTCACAAAATTGTACCAAAGTTATTTTTTATAATATTATCAGACATGGAAAGCGTTTACAATAGAATCTATAAAAATTTTATTAAATTCTGCTTAACTTTTGCTATTAAAACGATATAAAGGAACTTTTAGTTACATAGTAGCCTATCATTTGTTAATTAAAAATACTGCAATTCTAGTGTTTTAAAACGTATATTGCAGGCTTTCTTACATATTCGACATTCATTTTAAATTGCATAAAACTACATTGCTCATTCATTGTGCAGCGCCTGTTATTTAGATGATAATTTGTTGGCTTTTCGTACTTATAGCAAGCAATTTTTTGTTTTATTGCTTATAATACATTTTAAGACAAATGCTTGTTTCAACATCGCATACGACATCATTCATTATTCATTTGAATTTATCCAGTTTCTATTTGTCTGCAATTGCTGAAAATTAAAGGAGCTTATTTTTAATAATGGAACAAATTATCACTGAATTTATTAGTCGTTTTGGGTATGCAGCCATTTTTATATTAATTTTATTAGAAAATGTTTTACCTATCGTACCATCGGAAATTATTCTGACATTTGCTGGTCTTATGTCTGTTAAATCACATTTATCAATTTTAACCTTATTTATTATTGCAACCATTGCATCGTTTATAGGGCTGTTAATTTTATATTATATCTGTCGTTTGATTTCAGAAGAACGTCTATATCGCTTTATTGATCGACACGGAAAGTGGATTAAATTGAAAAGTAAGGATTTAAAGCGAGCAAATGATTGGTTTAAAAAGTATGGCGTATGGGCTGTATTTATCTGTCGTTTCATACCTGTATTACGTGTATTGATTACCATTCCAGCCGGTGTAAACCGCATGAATGTTGTGACATTTACCGTTATTTCATTAATAGGTACAACAATTTGGAACTTCGGTTTAATTTTACTAGGACGCACGTTGAGCGATAGCTTTGGTATGTTGATGACTGGTCTTCATACATATTCACGTATTATGTATGTTGTCATCATTATCGCAGTCATTTACTTTGCTATACGTTACATTGGCAAACGTAAGAGAGTAAAATAATATTGTTGTTAGCATAAAGGCATGAATTTTAAATTTCTATAAACAAAAAGCAGTGAATCATTCCATCTATTGAAATGATTCACTGCTTTTTTAAGTTTATTTGGCATACTTTAGCTGAAAGTCACCTATCTTTATATAAAGAAATATTATTATTAACATGATAGTTATAGTTGTGAAGTAAAAGGCTACCAACGGCTGAGAAATGATACCAATTAATAATGCACCGACAGTCATTCCAATATATCTCACAAAGTTAAATACACCTAACACTTTTCCTTTTATACGTTCAAATCTTTTAGAAATTATAGTAGAAAGCAAAGCTGGCACAATACCAACACAAGTACCTAATATAAATATAATTACTGATAAAATAATTACATTTGATTCGTTTAACCAACCAAACAATAACGTAAATATAGCAAATCCAGTTATAGTAACACGAAGTATCATTATTTCATTATATTTTTTTGACAATCGCTTATAAAATAAACTTCCTAATATAACACTAACAGTAATAGGTAAAAACAAAACTCCTGATATTCCAACGCCTATATCATAGGTATTATTTAATAATGTCGGTAAATAAACTAATATTGAAAAGTACGTCAAAAATATTAAAAATCCCAATGTAACTAAAGTAATAAACACTTTATCGGTCAAATATTTTTCTTCAATTTTTTCAGTTAATTTTACAATCCCTTTTTCAACATTTGGAATATCAATAAAAAAGATAATCAGAAATAATACGATAGATATAACAAGCAAAAAACTAAAAATACCAATATAATCCCATCTTGCACCTAAAGTACTCCCTAGGATTGGTGCCAAAGCTGGCGCACATGATAAAAATATTTGATAGTTCGCCATAGCTTGAGCTCTACCATTATCTGTACTTAGTTTGGCTAATAAAGTTAAAGTCACGAGAGGAATAATTCCGCAACCAATTGCTTGAAATAACCTTGATATAGCAAATAATATAAAGTTATGTGTCACTGCACAAATAAAGCTAGATATGATTACTATTCCTAATCCCGTTAAAAGTACTTTTTTAGAATCACGAGAATCTATACTTCTACCAAGTACAATTTGCATAACTGCAACGATAAATATAAAACCGCCAACTGTCGCATTTATCCAAAATAGTGGTACTTGAAAATCGTCATATAGTCTCGGAATAATAGGTGTGTATATGTTTTGAATCAATGATGCGAAAAATGCTAAAAATCCTAGAATATATAATCTGATATTACTATTAGTCATTTAAACCATCTTCTTCTTTTTTTAATTCTTCTATACTACGGTTTAAAAACTCTACAATAACTGCCATTTCATCATTATCAAAGACTTTAAGTACTTCTTCATATTTTTTTACCGCTTTTTCATGTAATTCATCATGTATATAAGATAATTTTTTTCCTTTTTGTGTTAATGAATAATTAACTTCTCTTTTGTTAAATTCATTGTGCGATTCAACTACTAAGTCTTTCGCTAAAAGTTTTTTTATCGATTTAGTAATTGCTGGTTTTGATACATTTAACATTTCAGACAAAAATTTATTATTCACTTTATCATTATTATCAATCAACTCTATGATATGAAATTGTGTTAGAGATAAATCCAGTTCCTCATTTTCCTTTTTATACTGTCTTCTTTTATCGGCATTTTCTCTTTCTATAATAAATTGTTGTAACTTTAAAATAACTTCTCTCTTCATATCCACTATTATTCCTCCTCTTCGTTAGTTAACCGGTTAACTATATTATTGTTGCCACTCCCATTTTTGTCAAATATTGTTGTAATTAACATATATTTACTTAGTTATGCACCATTTATTCCGTAAACCCATCTCACAAATCCATCTATAATACAAACTATCATTTTAATAAGCAGAATTTTCCCTGTCTTCCACACAAACTGTTTTCGTCACTGTAATATGCCTTCTATTCAAAAAAGTCACTCATAACAAATTGCGCATTTTAATAAATGTAGCAATGCCATTTGCATGCTGCAAAAATACTCGTATTCATATTTATGTTTTATACTATTAAAGTTTTTTAAATCCATATTTTTATAACACTTGCTATGTGATAAAATTAATTTTATATATAAAATCTTAAGATTCAGATTATTTAATAGCAAAGGAGATAGTGATATGGATGTTTTAACAATAGAACATTTAACAAAGAAGATAGGCAACAAAACGATTCTCGAAGATGTATCATTTAAGCTGAAACGCGGACAAATAGTTGGTCTCGTTGGAGCGAATGGTGCAGGTAAAACAACTTTAATGAAAGTTATATTAGGTTACTCTAGTTTCCAAAGCGGGAATTTTAATGTTATTAACAGCAAGGACAGCAAAAGCAATATCGGTGCGTTGATTGAAAATCCAGGAATATATCCTTTTATGTCTGGATATGAAAACTTGAAGTTATTGAACGAATCAAAAAACACTCAAGATATCGATAAAATTGTCTCACAACTTCATATGAATGAATACATTCATAAAAAAGCTAAAACGTATTCTCTTGGTATGAAACAAAAATTAGGAATTGCTATAGCATTTTTAAATGACCCTCAATTTATTATCTTAGATGAACCAATGAACGGCTTAGATCCAAAAGCTGTGCGAGATGTACGTGAATTGATTGTCCAAAAAGCGCAAGAAGGTGTCACTTTCTTAATTTCGAGTCATATTTTAAGTGAATTAGTTAAAATCACAAACTCTATCCTTATTATTAACAAAGGTAAAATTGTTACAGAAACATCGGAAGAAGAACTTAAACAATTTAAAGATAATGATTTAGAAAATGTATTACTAGACATCATAGAAAAGGAGGATCAAGCATAAAATGGGAACTTTAATTAAACAAGAATGTTTCAAATTATTTAAAAAGAAATCAACTTTTATCGCACCTATTGTCTTTATTCTACTAATGGTTGCTCAAGGTTATATTGCTACAAAATACAATAAAATTTTTACGCCACAGGAATCTTTCACATCTGCTTATAATGGTTTTTCATGGTTTGCATTTTTATTAATTATTCAAGCAAGTACAATCATTTCAATGGAATTTCATTACGGTACGATTAAAAATTTACTCTATCGTGAATATTCAAGAACAACTATGATTGTTAGCAAAATCATCACATTATTTATTATTTCTTTAATTTATTTTGTTATTACAATTATTGCTTCAATTGTTATTGGGTCTTTATTCTTTAATGATTTAAATATATTTGAAAGTAGCGGTAATCAATTATCTTTATTGAATCAATTATTATTAGTTAGTTTAGGTACATTTGTTGGCGTTTGGTTAGTTTTAAGCTTAACGTTGCTATTATCATCTGCAACTAATTCAACGGGTGTAGCCATTGCTGTAGGTATTGTTTTTTATTTTGCAAGTTCTATTTTAGCAGTTATTCAAACGGCACTTTTAGAAAAAATAGACTGGCTAAAGTGGAATCCTATTAATATGATGAATATTATGCTTCAAACAGTTGAAAAAGGCTTTAGTAAGTCGACGAAATTAGAACTTCATGAATTGTTTATTGGTAATATTGCTTATATTTCTATTTTCTTAATACTTGTAGTATTTATTTTCAAGAAGAAAAATATTTAGTAACTTAAAGTATTAGATGTCTAAATACACACATATTCCATCGTAATTCAAAATCATTTTCAAATCCCTTCACCCAAATAATGGTGCGGGGATTTTTGATATGTCAGCATACCACTCATTCTATCTTTTATATATTCCAAAATACCCCCACTTGTAATGTACAAAATATGCTCACTTAAACGATAATCGTATCTCTGCCAAGCTATTTCAACTCTGCTTTAATATAAAAATTATTCTCCCGGATGGGATGCTTATATCTCTATCATGATATTTCAACGCCGCTTCAACAACTTTATCACTTCATATTTATGCGGGTACACATCAACGCTACTAATATGAATGATACAACCATAGATTCTCAACACTAAAATTCATAATATGTTTACTCTATTTTTATCAATTCAAGCATACTTATTGAAAAATGTTAACGTTTTCTTGATAATCATTGTAAGCGTATTAATTTTACAAACCAATGATTGAAATATACTACAGGAGTGACACACAATGACGCAAATTACTGAAAGAGAATTAAAAAAGAAATATTTGGATTTATTATCTCAACATTTCGATACTCCAGAAAAGCTTGCGACTGAAATTATTAATTTAGAATCTATTTTAGAATTGCCTAAAGGTACGGAGCATTTCGTCAGCGATTTACATGGTGAATATGAAGCTTTCCAACACGTATTACGCAACGGTTCTGGGAACGTGCGAGCGAAAATTAATGATATTTTCAAAGACAAGTTATCAACGAAAGAACTTAACGATTTGACTGCTCTTGTTTACTATCCAGAAGACAAATTGCAGCTTATTAAATGCGATTTTCAAAATTATGGACAATTAAATGTTTGGTATATTACGACGATTGAACACCTCATTCAGCTAATTAAATATTGTTCTTCAAAATATACGCGTTCAAAACTTCGACGTGCCTTGCCGGAGCAATACGTTTTCATCGTAGAAGAGTTATTATATAAGAACAACGAATTCAAAAATAAAAAATCTTACTACGAAACACTTGTAAATCAAGTGATTGAGCTTAAGCAAGCGGATGATTTAATTATAGGGCTTGCGTATTCTGTACAACGCTTAGTCGTCGATCATTTACACGTTGTCGGTGATATTTATGATCGTGGCCCGCAACCAGATAAAATCATGGACACGCTGATTAATTATCATTCTCTGGATATTCAATGGGGTAATCATGATGTGCTATGGGTTGGTGCTTATGCAGGGTCTAAAGTATGTTTAGCTAATTTACTACGTATTTGTGCACGTTATGACAATCTAGATATCGTTGAAGATGCTTACGGTATTAATTTAAGACCTTTGCTAACATTAGCCGAAAAATACTATGATGCAGATAATCCTGCTTTTAAACCTAAAAAAAGACCTGACAAACATGAACGTTTAACACAACGCGAAGAAAGTCAGATTACTAAAATTCATCAAGCTATTGCGATGATTCAATTCAAACTGGAAATACCGGTTATTAAGCGCCGTCCAAACTTTGAAATGGACGAACGACTTGTACTTGAAAAAGTTAATTATGATACTAATGAAATAACAGTATACGGAAAAACATATCCATTAAAAGATACATGCTTCCAAACTGTTAACCGTGATAACCCAGCAGAATTACTACCTGAAGAAGAAGAAGTCATGAATAAACTATTATTGTCATTCCAGCAATCTGAAAAATTACGTCGTCATATGTCTTTCTTGATGCGTAAAGGCTCACTTTACTTACCTTGTAATGGCAATTTACTCATTCATGGTTGTATTCCAGTTGATGAAAATGGTGAGATGGAATCATTCGAAATTGATGGTCAGACATACAGTGGCCAAGAGTTATTAGATGTGTTTGAATATCATGTACGTAAATCATTTGATGAAAAAGAAAATACTGATGACTTATCCACTGATTTAGTTTGGTATTTATGGACTGGGAAATATTCTTCACTATTTGGTAAACGTGCGATGACTACGTTTGAACGATACTTTATTGCAGATAAAGCTTCTCATAAAGAAGAAAAGAATCCGTACTATCATCTTCGTGAAGATGTGAATATGGTTCGTAAAATGCTCAGCGATTTCGGATTAAATCCAGATGAAGGACGCATTATTAATGGTCACACACCAGTGAAAGAAATTAATGGGGAAGATCCTATCAAGGCTGATGGAAAGATGCTTGTCATTGATGGCGGCTTTTCAAAAGCTTATCAGTCAACAACTGGCATTGCAGGCTATACATTGTTGTATAATTCATTCGGAATGCAACTCGTTGCACATCAACAATTTAACGCAAAAGAAAAAATTCTTTCCGAAGGTATCGACGAACTGTCAATTAAACGGATTGTTGATAAAGAATTACAACGTAAAAAAATCCGCAATACAAATAAAGGTAAAGAGCTTCAGGCTCAAATAGATATTTTGAAAATGTTAATGCATGATCGTTACTTAGACTAAAGACGACATTTGATGCACGTGTCGTGCACTTATTTAGAGGTGCTGTGTTTACGCATTGGCTACGCAAATGAGATGGTAAATAGGCGACCTAGCTACACCAAAAAATCCCCTCACTATTACGAGTAGTGAGGGGATTGGTGTATCTATGCTAGTTCCTGTTAACTGTATTATAACAACTTTACAGTAAAAAAGTGCAAAATTAACTAATAAATTAATAAAATGACCGACGCCCTTGCTTCTACTCCAATTTAACAAAATACTATATTAGTACTATATTTTTCATTCACATGTATGTTACATTTTCTATATTACTTAAAATTACGAAGGGACATTTTTAAATCATGCGCATCTTAAAAGAGTCCATTATTGTGGCATTTGCCTTTGTTGGTGTTGTCGTTGGTGCCGGCTTTGCTACTGGTCAAGAAATTTTCCAGTTTTTCACAAGTCATGGCGCGTATAGCATTTCAGGCATTATTGTGACAGGACTATTGATTACTTTAGGTGGAATGATTGTCATGCATACAGGTCATCATCTAAAGTCTAGAAATCATTCTGATTCAATTAACTATTTCTTATATCCCTCTATTGCAAGAGGTTTTGATATTATTTTGACAATGTTTATGTTGTCTTTAGCTATTATTATGACTGCAGGTGGCGCGTCAACCATTCATCAAAGTTTCAACTTACCGTATTGGCTGAGCGCACTCATATTAGTCGTGCTTATTTTAGCAACACTGTTTCTAAAATTCGATCGTTTAATTGCTGTGCTTGGCGGTGTTACCCCATTTTTAATTGCGATTGTCATTATGATTGCGGTCTACTATTTCACAACGAGTCATCTTGATTTTACTGCCGCTAATAATGATGCTCAGATTCATAAGCAGAAATCATTATCACCTGGATGGTGGTTTGATGCGATTAACTATGCAAGCTTGCAAATTGCTGCTGCCTTCAGCTTCTTATCAGTGATGGGTAGTAAAGTTAAGTATCGTGACTCAACGTTATACGGGGGCTTAATTGGCGGTTTAATCATTACATTTTTACTCATGATGATTAACCTAGGCTTAATTTCTCAATTCGATAAAATTAAACACGTCGATTTACCTACATTAAAATTAGCGACACAAATGTCTCCGTCAATTGGTATTATTATGTCTGTCATTATGATACTTGTCATCTACAATACTGTTGTTGGATTAATGTATGCATTTGCGTCACGTTTCAGCGTTCCATTTAGCAGACGTTACTTCATTATTATTATTACAATGGCTGTCATCACTTATATTAGTACATTTATCGGTTTCATTTCATTAATTGGAAAAGTATTCCCTATTATGGGATTGTTCGGTTTCATCTTACTCATACCTGTACTCTATAAAGGTTTAATTAAGCGTATTACCGGCAAATCTCATATCGATTAAAATATCTTTACTATTGTAAAATTTAGTACAACACTTCAAAATCAAAAAAGCGGGCAGATGAAAAGTAAAAATCTTTTCCATCTGTCCGCTTCTTAATAGAACTGTTATTTCCCAAGTATTTGTTGACCAGCCGTTAATCCAGTTTCTGTAATTTCATGACCATTCACCCAAACTTCTTCGACTTGTGCCCCACGTGTCTTAAACAAGTTAATGACTTGTTCACTTGCAGCTAATGGCACAATTGGATCATGTTTCCCCATAGAAAGCAACACACTGACATCTGATAAATTCTTTGTTGACGTTACTTCAATTGGATATAACGGTGCATATAACAATGCTTTTTTAAATGGTGCTTCTGAACGCAACATTAAGTTAATCGCTATATTTGATCCATTTGAAAATCCAACAAGCACAGCCTTTTCAATATCAAAATCATAACGTTCAGCAGCTTCTTTAATGAACGTTAGCAATTCTTGTCCACGAAATGCCAAATCTTCTTCATCATAAACACCTTCACCAAGACGTTTGAAATAACGGTTCATCCCATTTTCTGAAACTTGTCCTCTAATACTTAACAAGTGATAATTTTCATTCAATGCTTCGCCTAATGGTAATAAATCGAACTCATCACCACCTGTACCATGCAATAATATTAGCGTCGGCGCACCTTTTTGTCCTTCTCTAAAAATATGTTCCATCACAAATCCCTCTCATTCCAATTAATCATGTTGACGTTTCGTATTAAAAGGTCTAACTTCCGATTCTATATATTCTCTTTTATTTTCTAAAAATGGTGGTAAGGATAACCCTTCGCCTAATGTTTCATAAGGTTCATCTTCCATAAATCCTGGTCCATCTGTTGAAATTTCTATTAAAATATGCCCCACACGTGCATATAATGCTTCAAAATAGAAACGATTAACGATGCCTGAGTTGTTAATACCTACCTCTTTATATTTCGTTGCCCACGCTTCTATTGCATCATGATCTTTCACACGAAATGACACATGATGTACCTCACCATAACCTTGACGTGCTGCTGGCCCTTTATCATCTTTTATTAAGATTACCTGACCACCATTCCCTCCTTCGCCAACTTCAAGTAATGCGACATTATCTTCATGCGCAATAGTTGTCATACCGTAAACAGTCTCTAAAATATTTTTAAAGTCGTCAAAATAACTTACTTTAATTTCAATGGGTCCTAATCCATAAATCGCTTTATCTACTGGAACCGGTCCATTCTTCCAAGGTACACCAGGTGCTACCCCTTCATTTAACTCATCTGAAATTAATTGATACACTTGGCCATCGACTTCTTCAAATGGCAACACTTTTTTACCAAATAATTCTTGAATACCTTCGTGTTTAACACCAAATTCATCAAAGCGCTGTTCATAATACGTTAATGCATCGTCGTTAGGCACTCTAAAAGACGGTCTTGTAATGGAATTTGTACCTGCCTGCCCTTTTGTAATATTTGGAAAATCAAAGAACGTCATGTCTGTACCTGCCGAACCTACGTCATCTGCAAAAAATGTATGATACGTATAAATATCATCTTGATTGACTGTTTTTTTAACTAAACGTATTCCTAATACTTCTGTAAAAAATTTATAATTACGTTCTGCATCATCTGTCATTGCTGTGACATGGTGAATACCTAGTAATTCATGATTATTTGTCATTTTATATACCCTCTTTATATTTTTAGTATATTTATCTCGAAACCGAGATATTTTAATGTAAAATTTTAGTGCACGCCTTACACTTCTGTAGATTGTGCACTTAGTTTCTTAAACGCTTGTTGTAAGATTGTTAATTCATCCTTTGTTAACACATCAAACGCTTTTGTTAATGTCTCAGCATGCTTAGGGAAAATATCTGCCATTTGACTTTGACCTTTTTCAGTTAAACAAGCCATATATACACGTTTATCATCTTTATCCTTTTCACGTGTAATCCAACCTTTGTCCTCTAATTGACTTACAACATATGAAATGCTGCTACTTGCAATTAATACGCGGTCTCTAATACGTTGAATTGGTTGCGGACCTTTATTATAAAGCAACTCGAGCACTGCAAATTCAGTAATATTTAAGCCATATCGCTTTACGTCTTCTTTTGTAATTTGCTCTAATGTGTCTAACGCCCTATTCATTCCGACAAAGACATTGAGCGATTGTTTCGTTCGATCCATATCATCACCAACTTTTTAATTTATTTCGATTTCGAGATAAATTATATAGCTGAATGGATTTAATGTCAAGATACGTGTTTTCATCTTTATTTCAAATTGCGCTTAATAAAAACGACTACATAGATGTGGCAATGTCGTAACATGACTGTCATGCACCTTTGACTTCGTTTAAGTTAAAATAGAATAGGGAAATACTATAATCAATCATGATAGGAGTTGATATGTATGAGTAACCTTGAAATTAAACAAGGCGAGAACAAATTCTATATTGGTGATGATGAAAATCATGCTTTAGCTGAAATCACATACCGTTTTGTGGATAATAATGAAATTAACATTGATCATACAGGCGTATCTGATGAACTCGGTGGTCAAGGTGTTGGCAAAAAACTAGTTAAAGCAGTTGTTGAACATGCTCGCGAAAATCATTTAAAAATTATTGCCTCATGTTCATTTGCCAAACATATGTTAGAAAAAGAAGATTCATATCAAGATGTGTATCTTGGTTAAATAAATCTCGCGATGGTGCGCCAGTGCCATCGTTTTTTTATTTGTTCGTATCAATATAAAATTGCGAAACATCATGTTATTTTGCATTTCAAACTTTTTGCTGTCAATTCATTTTCTTTTCTGGTATACTTTTTATACTAACTTATAGAAAAATAGAAAACGAGGCGATGCATAATGGCATTTCACGATAAAACAGCAACACAAGTGACAAACATTGAACTGAACGTAAGAGACTTAGACTTAATGACAACATTTTACAAAAACATTTTAGGACTATCCGTTAAAAGTTCTGACGATAACACAACCGTATTATCTGTTGGGACTGGTGGCCATACTCTAACGTTACATTTATTAGAAGACGGCCGTCAGACTTCCCCACGTGAAGCAGGGCTTTTTCATATAGCATTTTTATTACCAACTACTGAGGATCTAGCTAACTTCTTATATTTCGTGGCACAAAAAATATGGGCATCGGCGCTGGTGATCATTTAGTAAGTGAAGCTTTATATTTCAATGACCCCGAAGGTAATGGTATTGAAGGTCTATCGCGATAGACCTTCATCTTCATGGGAATGGCAAAATGGCAAAGTTAAAATGGATACTTTAGAAGTTGATAGCCAAACCTTATTAACACATCGTACTGATGAAGGTTGGCAAGGAATGCCAGCAAAAGGCATGATTGGACATTTAAAAACACATGATTTAGACGCAGCATATCAATGTTACATTGAACAATTAGGATTCCAACATGTGTCTGATTTTCCACGTGCGCTATTTATGTCAACGAATCATTATCACCATCATATTGCTGCTAATACTTGGCAATCCAATCAAGCAAGACAAAACAATGCACAAAGTTATGGATTAACACATGTTGATATTTATCAACCCGACGCCTCAACACATACATTTACGGCACCAGAAGGGTTTGACATCACAGTTCATTCAAATACTGACCTTGTTCCAGAAAAATAATCATCCATACTTTATTAATACAATTTTTTCACGTAAAAGCCTGCGATTCATTTATGTAATCGCAGGCTTTTTTATTGCTAACTATTTAATTTTATATATTTAGACATACTGTATTCTATTTATTCTTTTGGTCCAACCCATTCAATAACATCTTCATATGCTTGGCGTGTTTTATTTTTCGGTGGCTCTTGTTGTCTGTAACCAAATGCAACCATCACTGATAAACCAAATTGCTCAGTATCTAACATACCTTTATTTGCTAAAATGTCTGTCACTGTATCCAGACTAAAACCTTCCATCGGACATGAATCAATACCTAACAATGCGGCTGTCGTCATCATATTGCCTAATGCGATATACGTTTGTTTACTTGACCAGTCATACAAGGCTTGATCATTATCAGAAATATGGAAATCTGCTTGGAATGCATCGAATTTTTGTTCAACAGCTGGAATCGTTTGTGCCTCATATTTTTTAATATCTCTTAACATATGTTGTACATACGGTGATCTTGACGTTACATTTTTACGCGCAAAAATTAGCACAAAATGGCTCGCTGTATCTAATTGCTTCGCTGCGCCCCAACTGTGCGCTTTTAATTCATCACGTAACGCTTGATCTTGAATCACGACAAACTTCCAAGGTTCTAACCCAAGAGAACTTGGAGACAATCTACCTGACTCTAATATTGTTTCAAAATCTTCTTTCGAAACTTTCTTTTGTGGATCGAATTGCTTAGTCGCATGTCTGAAATGAAATGCATCCATAATTGTTTGATTCATATTGCTCATTGAACATAGCCTCCAATTTTTATATTTATTGCTATACAAATTATACTTCATGTTTTAAAAAGACTAAAGTAATCCGTTTGCAATTCACTATAACTTGTGCACATGTTATAAGTTTTCTGCAATAAAACACACTTTTGAATTTTGGAAAATTTAGTGTTATAATATATTTGTGATATTTTTCACAATTAAATTGTGGCGTGATTTTAATGTACATAATCTTTAATTTCACTCATTTACTTTTCAATCTTTTAAAAGCGAGGTTTTTAATAATGACAAAAATTATGTTCTTTGGTACGCGTGATTATGAGAAAGAGATGGCATTAAATTGGGGGAAAAAGAATAATGTCGAAGTAACTACTTCTAAAGAGCTATTATCAAGTGCTACAGTCGATCAATTAAAAGATTACGATGGCGTAACTACAATGCAATTTGGTAAGTTAGAAAATGACGTTTATCCTAAATTAGAATCTTACGGTATTAAACAAATTGCACAGCGTACTGCTGGATTTGATATGTATGATTTAGATTTAGCTAAAAAACACAACATTGTGATATCTAACGTTCCTAGTTATTCACCTGAAACAATTGCAGAGTATTCTGTTTCTATCGCCCTACAATTAGTGCGTCGCTTCCCAGATATTGAACGCCGTGTACAAGCACATGATTTTACTTGGCAAGCAGAAATCATGTCTAAACCAGTTAAAAATATGACTGTTGCAATTATCGGTACGGGTCGTATCGGTGCTGCTACAGCTAAAATATATGCAGGATTTGGTGCTACAATTACAGCTTATGACGCTTATCCTAATAAAGATTTAGACTTTTTAACTTATAAAGATAGTGTTAAAGAAGCTATTAAAGATACCGATATTATTTCTTTACATGTTCCAGCGAACAAAGAAAGCTATCATTTATTCGATAAAGCGATGTTTGATCATGTGAAAAAAGGTGCAATCTTAGTTAACGCAGCACGTGGTGCAGTCATCAATACACCTGATTTAATCGCTGCAGTGAACGATGGTACTTTGTTAGGTGCTGCGATTGATACTTATGAAAATGAAGCAGCATACTTCACAAATGACTGGACTAATAAAGACATTGACGATAAAACATTATTAGAGTTAATCGAACATGAAAGAATTTTAGTAACACCACATATTGCTTTCTTCTCTGATGAAGCAGTACAAAACCTTGTTGAAGGTGGTTTAAACGCAGCATTATCTGTCATTAACACTGGTACATGTGAAACACGTTTAAATTAATATATATTTAAAAGCAAAGGCGCGCCATGTGCCTTTGCTTTTTATTTTGTATATCTGTATCAAAATCGATTTGATTAAAATCCGCTTTATTTTATCATCTATTCAAATGATTTTAGTGCGCTTATTTTACTATGGCATTATTGCCTAACCTGTTTGAGATATATTAATATTTGATGATTCGTATTCAAAGTTTTCATTTAACATGTATTTAGTATCATGATAGCTGCTTCATTGATGATCTACTACCTACTTTTTCAACACTTCTTGTTCGATAATCGTTAAAACACCCTGCTTATCATTACTTGGAGCGACAGCAGAGGCAATATTGAACAATTCTTCATCATGACTATTTTCCATCACATAACTATGCTTAGCGAACGCTAGCATATCTTTATCATTATTCGCATCTCCGAAGGCCATGAGCTCTGAAGAAGACATTCCCCATTTATCTAACAATCGTTTTAATGCCTGCCCTTTAGTCATGTTTGGCATAATAATATCTATACTATCGTGCCCACTTGAGACAAGTTTAATATCATTGCTGAATTGCGTCGCTACTTCTTCGTCAACATTTGGATGCGTCTCACGATTAATATTAAATGCTATTTTGACATAATCATCCTCAGGTAATTGCTGTAGACTGTCAATTTCTTTTAACTGATGATAATAAAATCTCGTATCTTCTTTAAATGCTTCAGAAGTATGTTTTAAAATATACGCGCTTTTCAAACCACAGATGACGAGTTGATCAATACCTTGGTTGATATTTAAGTAATCGACAACCTGTTGAAACACCTGCCAATTAAAGCTTTTATAATTATATAACTCATTGCCTTTATAAATAACTGCACCATTTTCAGAAATAAAATACATATCTCTATCCCCGAAAATAGACTTCAACTTCGCATATTGATTGCCACTCGCAGCAATAAATGTAATATCTCTATTTCTAAGTTCAGTAAAAATCGCTTCAAATCTTGGTTTATCGTATGTCTTTTTCGAATCTAAAAACGTCCCGTCCATATCTACCGCAATAGCCTTAACCATGATTATCCTCCTCATTGCTCTTTTAGTCGTCTTCATTATATCCATCTCATGACAAGCAATGAAGTTTGTCATACCACAATGAACCTATATTCACATTTTGAAATTGCTTTCATATATGCAAAACACATTACACTGGATATAGCATTCAGAGGCGAACATAAATTTCAGAATATTGTAAAATTATAACGATATATTTATCATTTGGACAAAATATAGTGTGATATACTAATTTATAACATCTATACATAATGTGAAAGAATTTTTAAAAATACAATTAAATATCGGTGTAATAAATCCCTTTATACATAGGAGTTGTATACATGAAACTAAATAACTATTCTTTAAAAGTTAAAAACAAACAACTAGTTGACAATTGTGATTTAAATTTCTATCTTGGTCAGATCAATCACATTGTTGGTAAAAATGGTGTAGGAAAATCTTTATTAGCTAAAGATTTCTTACTAAATAATAGTGGAAATATCCCTAAGTCCATTTCTCAAAATGTAACCTTAATATCAAGTTCATCAAATATTCCTAATGATATAACAAAGGATTTTTTATTATCATTGTTAAAATCAAAATTTAAAAGCAATCGACAAACATTCGATAAGATTTATAACATACTAAACATCGAAGCAATACCGTCTAACGTACTACTAAAAAACTTGAGTGATGGTCAAAAACAAAAGCTTAAATTATTAAGTTTCTTATTGGAAGATCATGATTTAATCATATTAGATGAAATTACAAACGCTTTATACAAGAAAACAGTTAATGAAATTTATGAATTTTTAAATGATTTTATTCAAAGCCATCAAACTAAAACTATTATCAATATTACACATAATTTATCCGATTTAAGTGCTTTGCCGGGTAAATACTTTATTTTTAAAGACCTTCAAATAGAAGAGTACCTATCAAAAGAAGAAGTCATAAATGATTACATTAATTTATAATTGAGGTGTCCACTTTGAAATTAGAATTTAAAAAAAGTATTTCCAATAAAATTATTTTTACATTTGGTGTATTATTTTCATTCCTTTTCTTACTTGGTTATTTTTTGCCAATAGGTATTGATAAAGTTAAAAATTTAAGCTATGGTCAGTTTTTCTTTAGTTCTTATACAGTTGCCACTGAATTTGGCTTTTTATTATTTTCATTTGTTATTGCATATTTTATTAATAAAGAGTATTCGAATAAAAATATATTATTTTACAAGCTGATTGGCGATAATATATTTACCTTCTTCTATAAAAAGGTAGCAGTGTTATTTTTTGAATGTTTAGTGTTCATAATTCTAAGTATCACAATTATTTCAATTATATATTCTGATTTCTCACATTACTTACTATTAATAATCTTATTTTCACTCGTTATCTTACAATATATCTTAGTTGTTGGAACGATTAGTATGGTTTCACCTAACATTTTAATCAGCTTAGGTATCAGTATTGTATATTGGATTGGTTCAGTCATCTTAGTTGCCATTAATAAAAATATATTTGGTATCGTTGCTCCATTTGAGGCGAGCAACACGATGTATCGTGCCGTAGAAAAAATATTGAATAACGAGTCAACATTTATTTGTCCTACTGAAATTATAAATACAGTATCATTCTTCGTTCTTCTATTTATAGTTAATGCTATTGTCTTATTACTAAGTAGAAAGAGATGGTTGAAAATCGGTATGTAGTACATAAAAAGGAGCGGCATCCATTGTCGCTCCTTTTTATTGTATATTTTTACAACCTCCACCAATGACACGTCGTCATTGGTGCCTCAGACCAAACAAAAAAACAGTCTCGCAATCAAGACTGTTTTCCACTCAATATATTCATCCATTAGCGTAATGGATTATTTAACTTCTGTAGCTACAAAGATTTTACGTGTTTCCCAAACGCCTGTCTTTTCATTGTAATCATCACAAGTAATTAATGTTAATTGTTTATCTTTACCTTTTTGTTCATCTAGAACTTCTACATCTGTAGGCTTAACATCTCTTATACTTGTCATTTTATACTTACGTGTTTCATTACCAACTTTAAAGTACACCATACTACCTTTTTTGGCTGCTTTAAGATTTGTAAATTGGTAGTTCGGACGATCAATGAAAGTGTGTCCTGCAATTGAAATATTTTGATCATCTAGTGATTCATTTTCTTCTGCAAAGCTTACACCTCTATTTAATTGTTCAGGTGTTGCTGGTCCTGGATATACTGGTTCTTTAATATCAGCATCTGGAATTTCAATATAGCCTGCCACTTTCGATTTATCTTTCGGAATTTGAGGTTTAGCTTGCTGCTTTTTATCCTTACTCGCCTGTTCTTTTACATTTTTATCATATTGTTCAATCTTTTCATCTTTATCTTTATCGTGAAGATAATTATCGATATGTGGTTTAGCAAACAAATATGCTGCCACTAGGATAAGTACCACACCAGCGATTGTCATTAATCGATTTGTCCATTTTTTCATACGTTAAGGCTCCTTTTATACATTTCACAATGCCTATTAACATTTCATATAGTATACCATTAATTTCAAAATGACTCATAGCAATTCATTTTATACTATAAAATTTACATGTATACTTTTACGTTAGATTTCATTACACATATTTGCATTCAAATAACGAAACGCTTTTAATAATTACTAAGGGGGAATTGTTATGATTAGATGCGCTAAAAAAGAGGATTTAAACGCTATATTAGCGATATACAATGATGCCATTATCAATACTACAGCTGTTTATACTTATGAACCACAAACCATAGACGAACGAGTCGCATGGTTTGAAACGAAACAACGTAAGCATGAGCCTATCTTTGTATTTGAGAAAAATGGAAGTGTCTTAGGGTTTGCGACGTTCGGTTCGTTTAGACCTTGGCCAGCATACCTATATACAATCGAACATTCTATTTATGTCGATGCTTCAGCTAGAGGAAAAGGTATTGCTAGTCAATTACTACACCATTTAATTGTTGAAGCAAAAGCTAAAGGTTATCGTGCGCTAGTTGCAGGCATTGATGCTTCCAACAAAGCGAGTATTCAGTTGCATCAAAAGTTTGCTTTTAAGCATGCCGGCACACTGACCAATGTAGGTTTTAAATTTAATCAATGGTTAGATTTAGCATTTTACGAATTAGATTTACAAGACTAGTAATCTTTGAATCACATAATATAAACAAGACAACCATGTCAATTCACTTAACATAACAAGCCAACATATAAAATTTAAAACTTCTCAGGGACAATTTACATCGTCCCTTTTATTTATTCTTTTCAAATACTATCCCCATAGCTTTGATTTAACGCTTTTTCTCAATAACAAAACGAATATAGTAGAACATGAAAACGATAATCATGCTGAGCGATAAAGATTTAAATAATAGATTGACCCACGTTCCCTCAGTCGTATATCCATATGTAATCGTTGTGTTAATGATGAATGCTATAAAGATGATTGATAGTCTTAGCATATCATCACTCCTTTTAAGTTATTTTAGATATACGGGGGCGCTTTTGCAATCACTATTTTGATGAGCATGCATTTCCCATAAATTTTTCAACTTTATGAAAGATAAATAAGAAGCATCTATCTGGTACGAATGATCCAGACAGATGCTTCTTTTTTATCAATATTTTATTGTTATCTTATTAATTATTTTTAACCATATCTTCAGCTGTGCCAAAGATTTTACGTTTAATTGCTTCGCCTGTTGGTGTGCCTGCTAGTCCACCCAATCCAGTTTCACGTAATGATGCAGGAAGGTTACGACCAACCTTATCCATTGCTTCAATAACTTCATCAACTGGGATTCTACTTTCAATACCTGCTAATGCTAAATCTGCTGAAATTAAAGCGTTACCCGAACCAATTGCATTTCTCATAACACAAGGAATTTCAACAAGTCCGGCTACTGGGTCACAAACTAAACCTAATAAATTACTTATCGCTAATGCCATAGCGTGCCCGGATGCTTCTGGTGATCCTCCGAATATAGCTACTGCTGCAGCTGCCGCCATTGCAGATGCTGAACCAACTTCAGCTTGGCAGCCACCTGTTGCACCAGCTACACTTGCATTATTTGCTACGACACGCCCAAACAATGCTGAAGTGAATAAGAAATCAATCATTTGCTCTTCTGTTAAATCATGTGTTTTTTCTAATTTAAAAAGTGCACCGGGAATGGTACCCGAGGAACCAGCTGTTGGCGTTGCACAAATAATACCCATCGCAGCATTGACTTCATTTGTTGCAATGGCACCTTTGACTGCATCAATCATTTCATATCCAGACAAAGCATGATGTGTTTCATTATAATCACGTAGTTTAGCAGCGTCATGACCAGTGTAGCCCGTTACACTTTCAACGCCATCACCTGTCGTCCCTTTGATTACTGCGTCTCGCATGACATCTAAATTTTGTTTCATTTGCGCTCGCACTTCATCACGTGATTTACCGCTTAATTCCATTTCTTCTTTAACCATGATATCCGCAAATGACATATTATTTTCTACGGCATAATCTATAGTCTCTCTAATTGAATCAAACATGTTTATTCCCCCTCTAATTTATATAGGAAACGTTTACGTCACTGTATTTCTCTTTAATTGTATTTAATGTCGATTCTGAGATTGCTTTATTTAATGGTATTACAAGCAAGCATTTATCTTCATCTATCTTAATAAATTCATCTTTACAGTCTAATTTCATATCGTTGATATCATTAATGAAATGATTTACTTGTGCTTTAGTCATATTTCCGTCAACAACTAAAATTGGTAATCCATGATTTAAATCTACTTCTAGTCCATTTATATGAATACCTTTAATTTTAATTGTACCACCACCGATTGAAATACCGATAATTTCAATGTAGCGACCATCATTACGAGATGATTTAATATAAGCACAGTTTGGATGTTGACCAATACTATCGCCTTCTTCTTCGATGATATCTATTTTAATACCATCATCAGCTGCAATTTCTAATGAAGATTTAATTCGGTTATCAAATGTTGAATATCCCATTGCTCCACCCACAATAGCGACATCTGTACCATGTCCTTGGTGTGTTTGAGCAAATGATTCATAATAATGTATTTCAATATTTTTAGGAATATCTCCCAATATTGCGCGTGCTGAATTCCCAATCTTTACTGCACCAGCCGTATGAGAACTTGAAGGTCCCATCATAACTGGTCCGATAATATCGAAAGCACTTTGATAATCATAGCTCTTTGCCATAATTAAACACTCTCCTTAATATGATTCTTTTTGCTCGGCATTTTAAAGTTGATATTCATTAAATTAAACTTATTAATTAGTGTTCCAATAATATAGGCTAAGACAATACTGACAATAATCACTGTTGCGATTGTTACAATTGATGTCACTGCATTATTAAAGCCAAACAATACGATGGCACCTGCAATTGGTGTTGCCATACCTTTGACACCTATTACTAGTCCGCTAAATGTCACGATACATGCGTTGACGACCCCAATCAGTGCATTTGTACCATATAGTTGTACTGGATATTGCGCTATTAAATCAATTTGCGTCAATGGCTCAATACAAACTGCAAATGCTTTTGACGGTCCACCAATGTTTAATTTTCGGAATAAAATAAGGTTAACAAATGAGCTACCTGTACATGTTAGTGCTCCAATAGCCATAGGAACACCTGTCAGTCCTAATAAACTTGTTAATACCATTGAACTTAGCGGTGTCATACCTGTAACAGGAATCACTAGTCCTAAAATGACCGCTAATGCATATGGATTGTTATCACCTACCGCAGTGACAGCACTACCTATTTGTTTTAATGTTGCTAGCACACCAGGTGTAATGATTGATGCAAGTCCGAAAGCAATTGCTGGTGCAAATAAGATCACCACAATTAAGTCCAAGCCTTCTGGAACTTTCTTTTCAATCCATTTAATTAAAAAAGCTACGCCATAAGCTGCGATGAATGCTGGTAATAATTTAAAGTCATGTAATACTAAACCAACAATGACCGCAAATACTGGTGCAACGCCTAAGTTTAAGCACGTTAGAATACCTACTGCGATACCGCTTAAACTTCCTGCTAAATCCCCAATATCTTGTAGAAATTTAATATCAAATACGCCACCAATAGCGTAACTTAAGAATGCTTGTGGTAGAAATGTCGCACAAGCTGCACCGGATAATGCTTGTAGTCCTTGTTTACCGTACGGTGCATACTTTAAAAATAGCGTCATGATCACTAAAACCAAGACTAATGTGCCTACACCTAACAGAATATCCATTTCCCAAAAACCTCTCTCTATGTTTATTTTATTTTCAGACCATAAACATCGTACACCCTTAAGAAAACGTTTTCAACTTTTATCTGTTATCAAATCAAATATTTAAGTGAAATATTTCATATTTGTGAAAGATTTTTAAAATGGATTGTTTCAAAAACTACTTATGTTGTCATTAATATTTACTAATTAACTTTTTACTCTATATTTCAAACAGTTGTGTGACAGTTTTTTGATAACTTTTTTACATCTGAAAGTAAGTAATATTTCTAAAGATTTTTAATATTTATACATTTTATCTTTCGAGCTATTTATTTTTGTTTTTGTGCTGTGTTTATAAAACCGCACACTATATTCAAAAATAACTTATTACACATATATTTGCAATAAGATAATTAAAGTAGGATATTATTTTTAGTTTTCTGATAGGAATGATGATAGTCTATAGGTTGAATCTTTACTTTTTTTAAAGCTAAATTTACATCAACTTAACAATGGCTGGTTATACTGAAGATGAAAATATTTAGTATAACTTAGTGGAGGCGGTAAAGATGCAATTGAGTCATTCCGTTAAAGTTGCAATTTCTATCTATTTAGCACTTATCTTTATAACGTTCACTTCTTATTTAGTCATTATTTTATATACGAGTATGACTGGACATGATGTATCACATTTCGTGTTAGATAGTCAGCATTCTCATCATGGATCTCTTACGCAAAAACATTTGAGTCTTCCTGAAATCTCATTTAAATAGTTTATCCTCTGTGTTTCAACATTCATTTCCCATATCAATTCATTTATCTATCATCTAGACCACTACATCTTAGATGATTTTTTTATTTTCTCATTTCACTCTTTCTTAAAAGTCGATATAATGAATTAAATCATTATCATACACTGACATATTTTATGTTGTTGGTGTTAAGTTTTAAAGGGGTGAGATACTTGGCGAATAATCATTCAGCTTTGCGTTTAAAAGGAATTATACTTGCTATTGTCGGTGCTTGTTTATGGGGATTAGGTGGTACTGTTTCTGATTTCTTGTTCAAATATAAGAATATTAATGTCGATTGGTACGTTACTGCTCGACTTCTAGTCAGTGGTGTTTTCTTACTTATTATGTACAAAATGATGCAACCCAAACGTTCTATATTTAGCGTATTCCAAGATCGTCGTATGTTAGGCAAATTACTTATCTTCAGTATACTGGGCATGTTAGTTGTACAATATGCTTATATGGCATCTATTAATACAGGTAATGCTGCGATTGCAACATTACTACAATACATTGCGCCAGTTTATATTATTATTTGGTTTGTCATAAGAGGCGTTGCAAAACTAACATTATTTGATGTGATTGCTATTATCATGACACTATTAGGAACATTTTTATTATTAACGAATGGTTCATTTTCTAATTTAGTCGTCAATCCTGCAAGTTTATTCTGGGGTATTTTAGCTGGTGTAGCACTCGCTTTTTACACAATTTATCCTTCAGACCTACTTAACCGCTTCGGTTCGATTCTAATTGTCGGGTGGGCAATGCTTATTTCTGGTGTTGCGATGAATTTACGCCATCCAATTTGGCACATTGATATCACTAAATGGGACATATCAATTATATTATTTTTAATCTTTGGTATTATCGGTGGTACCGCACTCGCATTTTATTTCTTTATCGACAGTTTACAATACATATCAGCGAAAGAAACAACATTATTCGGAACTGTTGAACCTGTCGTAGCCGTTATCGCAAGCAGTCTATGGTTACATGTGGCATTCAAACCATTTCAAATCGTAGGCATCATTCTTATTATGATTTTAATTTTATTACTATCACTTAAAAGACAACCTGAAACATTAGATGAATAAGAAAACTCTGATAATCACTTTAGCAAGTAACTATTTTAGCAATGTAGCTACCTTGTATGTGATATCAGAGTTTTTTATTTTAGTTAATAATATTTTTTACTTGGTATAAAAAGCGTCGGCGCTCTGGTATCGGAAATACTGGATAAATATGGAATTGGTAATATCCAGGTATAAAGTCATGTTCGATACCTTTCGCACTCAATAATTGCGATAAGTTCAAAGCATCTGGGTATAGTACTTCTTTTGTGCCAACAGTTAATGTAATACGACCTAAACCATCTAAGTCACCATTAATTGGTGATACTTTGTAGTTATCTAAAGGTGTGTCCCCTGCCCATTGTTCAGCTAAGAATACACTGCCATCCACACCTACCATTGGGTCTTTCTTTAAGTAGTCAGGAATTTCAGGATGCTGCATCGTTGCATCTAAAACTGGTGAAATTAATACAATATGTCCTGGTTGCACAATATGTTTTTCTTTTAACAATTGAGCAAATGATAAAGCAATTTGACCGCCCGCAGAGTCACCCATTACAACGATTTGTTTAGAATCTGCTACTTGATTCAATAAATCATGGTACAACTTTTCAAAAAGCACATACGTCGCTTGATAATCTTGATGCGGAATCTTCGGATATACTGGCATGATGACTTTAGCATTGAGTGTTTCTGCAAGTTCATCAATAAATTCGAAATGAATTTTGAGTGGGTCTTGGAACCATGCGCCTCCATGTACATATAATACAACGCGTTGATGCTTATCTTGTTTATCGTTAACGGTATAAACGGTTGAACCGTAGTGCTTATCCACTGTTACTGGCATCTTAAACTGATAATTGGTGCCCTCATATTCACCTGCTGTCTGTGGCGCCATTTTTTCTAATGCTTTCATCGCTTCTTCTTTATACATAAAACGACGCTTAGCTCTAGATAATCGTATACCTTGTTCTAACATATAACTTTTCACACTGCGTTTTTCTTTAATTCTAATATGTGCGTATGCCGCTACTAAAAATCCAAACGCAAGTGTAGACCATTTTTTACGCATTTGTCGTCACTCCTCTTTGATGATTTCTACTATAGTTCTACTGTACCATGCTGATTCTTATTACTACCAATATTTACTGGGAAATAAGTTATGATGTCTACATAATCTTAGCAATGCTAATCATTTGCGCTATTAATGCTCATCGACATCGTTATTCACACTATCATTCATTTGCTTAAGATGATGTTCAAAACGTTGCATATCGATAAAACGCCCTTGACGATGCATTTCTTTTCCATTCATAAAAATTAAATCCACAGGTACAGTGAAAATATTTAATTCTCCAGCAATAGCTTCCACCTGACTTTGATTAATCACAGCTAATGGCACATTGGGATATGATTGCATCAAGTCTTCAATTTGTGGTAAAACGGCATGACACACGCTACACTGATCGCGCATGACATGTACAACTGCTAACGGATATTGATGAATAAATTCACGGAATGCTTCGACACTATTTAATTGCTTAACCATTTCGAACACCTTCTTACTTTTTATATTTTAAAATGAGGTCATTATTTTGTTGCTAAAATGTCTTGAAATACTTGTGGCACAGAGGTAATCTTCTTATCGCTCAATCTGTAAAAACCGCCTGTCTGTGTACCAATACAATACACGCCATGTGCGGACACAATTTCAAACTGAAACACCCATTTCATCTTGCTTGCTTTAACTAAGTAAATACGACCTACTGGTTTGTCATGTATTGTGACAGGTACTTTATATTCTGCTTCCGTTTTCATAAGTATAGGTGAAATGCCTTGATTGATCATTGTTGAGTAATTCATGTGCTGATTAATAAACGCTGTTCTCAAATCTTCGAACCATCTAATATAAACGATATTACTAACGACACCCATCGCATCAATGTCGTAACCATTCACTTCGATTTCTTTCTCTGCAACTAATAGACCTTCAGTTGTCATAATGACAAATCTCCTTATCTTACAAATAGATTTAAAATCATGTTAATTTATTTTTATTACTTTCATGATAAAAATACAAGCAATTGAACTTTATTACGGGAAATCAAACTTTTCAATGACGCTATTAATTTGGCTAGTCGCGAAGATGCATTTTTCTAAAATGCGACAAAAACATAAGCAATGTTTTCTATATCTAACACTAATATTTAACTTATTCTCATCAACACACCTGCTATACATCATTGCGCACTAAAAAGGCAGTAGCTTCATTTTAAGCTACTGCCTTTTGTAACGTATTCTCTTTCAACTCGCTACTTCGCATACGCACTACGAATGACTAAAAGTTCATTCATTTGATATGCTATTTCATTTTCAATCATTATTTGACTGTCATAATTAGCTTACCTGGATCAGCATCTTGGACATCTTCAATGACAAGTTCTTTATTTTCAAGATTTGTAATAATCATTGGTGTAACGATGCTTGGTGCGTGCGCTTTCAAGTATGCTAAATTCACTTTCATTAATGGTTGACCTTGTGTTACTTTTTCATCAACGTTAATCAGACTTTCGAATCCTTCACCATTCAGTTTCACTGTATCGATACCAATATGAATAAGTACCTCGACACCACTTTCAGATTCTAATCCTATCGCATGTTTCGTAGGGAAGATTGTTTTCACTGTACCATCAAACGGTGCTACAATTTCACCTTTTTCAGGGATAAAGCCAACACCATCACCCATCATTTTACCAGCGAATACTTGATCAGGTACTTCTGATAATGGAATGATTTGACCGACACCTGGTGCATAGATGTCTGTTGTTCCAAGTGCTTCTACGTGAACTGGTTCATCTGACATTTCTTCAGTCACTGTCGTTTCACTTGGTTTCGTAATTTCACCACTCATAATCTTGGCCATATCATGTTTAATTTGATCTGATTTTGGACCAAAGATAGCTTGCATATTGTTTCCAACTTCTAATACACCTGATGCGCCTAAAGCTTTAATACCTGCTACATCTACTTTTGATTTATCAACCACTTCTACGCGCAGACGTGTAATACATGCATCTAAATGTTTAATATTTTCTTTTCCACCCATTGCATCTAAGACATCAAATGGTAATTTTGCGACACTAGAGTTACGAATTTCAGTTTCTTCATCTTCACGACCTGGTGTTTTCAATTTAAACTTACGAATTGCAAAGTCGAATAAGAAGTAATACACGATAGCGTATACAATACCGACTGGAATAACTAATAATGCGTGTGAACGATCCCAGTTTAATAAACCATATAAAATATAATCTATGAAACCACCTGAGAATGTCATACCAATTTTAACGCCTAATAAATGCATTACTAAGAATGATGTACCAGCTAATAATACGTGAATTCCATAAAGTACTGGTGCTACAAATAAGAATGAAAATTCTAATGGCTCAGTGATACCAGTTAAAAATGCAGTTAATCCTGCTGATAACATTAAACCACCCACGACTTTTTTACGTTCTGGTCGTGCATTTTTATAAATAGCAAATGCTGCCGCTGGTAAACCAAACATCATGAATGGATATTTACCAGTAGTAAATGCACCAGCAGTAAATGGTACGCCATCTTTCAATTGTGCCATCCAAATACGTTGGTCACCACGAACTAATTCACCTGCGTGATTTGTATAACTTCCGAATTCAAACCAGAACGGTGAATAGAAAATATGATGTAAACCAAATGGAATTAATGAGCGTTCAATAATACCGAATATAAACGTTGTTAATGTTAAATTTTTATTTAATAAGAAATTCGATAAACTATTTAATCCGTCTTGAATTGGTGGCCACGCAAAGCTTAAAACCACACCTGTTGCAATTGCTACGACCGATGTCACAATCGGTACAAATCGTTTACCTGCAAAGAATCCTAAAAATGGTGGTAGTGTAATATTATAAAATTTGTTGTAACACCATGCGGCTAAAGCACCCATGATAATACCACCAAACACACCCGTTTGTAATGTTGGAATACCTAATACTAAGGCATGTGCTGGTTCTTTCGCTGCTTGACTTAATTCTTTTGCCCCTTTGGCATATGAAAAAATGTCATCAATTGTAATGTGCAACACTTTCCCCATTGTTGCATTCATAATTAAGTAACCTACTAGCGCTGCTAATGCTGCAACACCGTCTCCTCCTGCTAATCCAAGTGCTGTACCAACTGCAAATAATAATGGCAAGTTATCAAATACAACTTGTCCTGCTGCTTCCATGACCGACGAAATCATTACAATGATATCGTTTTTTAACCATGGTGCAATTTCTACTAATTGTTCGTTGTGCATTGCGTTACCAAACGCTAATAAAATACCAGCTGCTGGTAAAATCGCAACAGGTAACATTAATGCTTTACCAATACGTTGCAATTGTCCAAACAATTTCTTAAACATATAAACATCCCCTATCTCAATTTCCGCTTCCATGTACAAAAAAGCAGGCATGAACAAACAAGACTATTCTCATAGTACGGTTGTTTGCTCATGCCTGCATTACCAGTAACACGCAAGTGATATGTAATTCATAGATATTATACATATTTGTAAAAGCGTTTTCAACAACTTTTTCACAATTTTATCATCAATGCAGTACAATCATTTGTGATAAATAAACAAAACGGCAATTCCCATTTTGTTGAAATAGAAATTACCGTTTTTATAGTTCAATTCAATTGTGATAACCTTTCAATCAGTTATAAGAAACGTTTTGCTGCAACTGAAATAGGTGGAATTTGATCTAAATCTAAATATTTATCTTCAGTAATAGATCTAAATGCCCATTTACCATAACCAAGCGCTTCTTCATTTACAATTTTACCTGGTAATGGCGCAGCATTAGGATCAACATAAACATCTACAATTGTTGGTACATCTTGTGCTAGTGCCTCTTCTACAATAGCATCTACTTCGCTAGCACTTTTAATTGTATAACCTTTACCACCTGCTGCTTCAGCAAATTTGGCATGATCCATATCAGAGAAATCAACCGCATATTCTAATTCACCAGCAGCTTGTTGTTCATATTTAATAAACGCTAATTGCTTATTATTTAGAACAAACACTGTTAAAGGTAAATCATATTGTACAGCTGTTGCAAAGTCCTGCATCACCATTTGGAATGCACCGTCACCAGCAATTGCGATGGCTTGTCTATTTGGATATGCAATTTTTGATGCCATTGCACCTGGAAGACCGCAACCCATTGTACCTAACCAACTTGAAATGATGAACTTGTTATTTACACCAAGGTTTAAGTATCGAGTTGACCAAACTGTTGCTGTACCTACATCTGCTGAAATCACTGCATCATCTTTAATAAATTTATTGATTGATGCCATTAATCGTTCTGGACGTAATGGTTTACTATTATTATTTTTATCTTGTTCCATCCATTTATCCCAAACCGCTTTACGTTCTAACGTTTTGTTTAAGAATGGTCTTTCAGCAACATGTTTAATATTTTCAGTTAACTGATGCAACGCAATTTTACTATCTCCAACAATTCCCACATTAATATTGAAACGATGTCCGATATTTTTAGGATTTGTGTCAATTTGAATGGCTTTAATATTTTTCTTAGGTAAGTAATCCACATATGGATAGTTTGTACCAACCATAATTAATAAATCCGCTTCCTGCATTGTTTGATAAGATGTTTTGGTACCGATTTTACCTAAGTTACCGATACTATATGGATGATCATCCGGTAAGATTGTTTTAGCTGGTAATGAATGAATGACAGGAATTTTAGCCATTTCAATAAATTCACGTAGCTCATCTTTCGCATGTTTCGCACCTACACCAATTAACATGACAGGCTTTTTACTTTTATTAATTAGTTTAACCGCTTTTTTGATGTCTTTATATTTTGGTGATACAACTGTTGGTCTTGATGTATCTACTGGTTTATTCGTTGTATCTTTAATTTTTTCAGTTAATAAGTCGTTAGGACAAATAACAACAGCGACACCTTTTTGTTCATATGCCGTACGAATTGCTTCGTTAACGATTTCAAACACATTGTCACCTTTTTCAATTTGGTGATTATAAACGGCTACATCTTCACATAATTTTTGTAAATTTGTTTCTTGGAATGCTTTCGTTCCAAGTGCTGTACTATTCGTTTGTCCAGATAATATTAATTGCGGTACATTATCCATTTTGGCATCGTACATACCATTTAATAAATGAATTAAACCAGGGCCACCGATACTTAATGCCACACCGATTTTACCAGTTAATTTTGTGTAACCAGCAGCCGCTAAGCTTGCTACTTCTTCATGACGTACATGATAAAATTTAAATTGATCTCTCACTGTACGTAAACTATCGACAACTGCATCGATTGAGTCTCCTGGAATACCATACAAGTGATCTATATCCCATGCTTGTAATGCTTTAACTAATGCTTCATTTGCTTTTATTTTTGCCATTATTACTAATAGCCTCCCTTTCTTAGTGTCTTTTTCTAATTAGTAAAATAGTAAGATCAGAACAGGTATTAACACTGAACTAATAACTGCAGTTAAAATCATCCCAATTGAACTAAATGCACCGGATTCAATATCCATTTCTAGTGCTTTAGCTGTGCCAAATGCATGTGACGCATTCCCATACGTTAAACCTTTGGCGATAGAAGATTCAAATCTTCCAAATCTTAATAACATCGAACCTAAAATACTACCGATTAAACCCGTTGTGATAATAAAAAGTACGGTCATCGTATCTGTACCACCTAGTTCATGTGACACTTCGATACCTACTGCGGCTGTTATAGATCGGGGCAATAACGTTACAATGACGTCTTTAGAATAGCCAAATGCTTTAAGTGTTAAGAACACTAACATGAAATTCAGCATGACGCCAGTTAATACACTTGCAAAAATGATAGAGACATTGTCTTTAATTTTCTCTCTATTTTTATAAAGTGGGTACGCTAAACATACGACCGTTGCGTTTAAAATATGGTTGATCCAACTGCCACCTTTCATATACCCGTTATAACTAATTCCAAAGATAAGTAAGACAAAAATAATTCCTAAAGATGCAATTAATGCTGGATTCAAAAATGGGTTCGGATATTTTTGTTGTAACCTTTTAGCGAAATAATATAAAACGACAGTCAACAAAATCATTAATAAGGCTTGCACGTAATCATTCATAAGCGTCTACACCTTTACGATGTTTATGTTTAACAGACATTTTTTCAGCAATATAACCTGATGATAATGCAACGATACATGTTCCTATGATAATGACTGCGAAAAAGAGTATATAATTTAGTGTAATTTCGGAAGCAACATCCATAATACCTACAACTGACGGTATGAAGAAAAAGACCATCGTCTTTAATAAAAAGTTTGCACCGTCTTCTACCCAAGTTAGCGGTACAATCTTAAATTGTAATAGTAAATAAAATAAAAATAGACCAACAATACTGCCGGCTAAGGGAAGATGAAAAATCTTTTGAATTTCTGTGCCAATATAAGTAATCACAATGATGATTCCTAGTTGTAGTAGTAGTTTGATTATTAATTGGACTTTGTGCATGGCGCCATCCCTTTCTAAATATGTCTAAATTGTTACAATAACTATTATAAAGATGGCGTACACAATATAAAAATACTCTTTTTTTATAGTTTGTATTACTATTTTCTATGGAAACGCTCTCTAAATTTCACTTCATTTTCACAAAAAAACACTCATTATTTCAATGACCCACGTAATGATGCGCCTTAAATAATGAGTGCTGTATTAATATGTTAGCCTAAACGATCTTTCAAAAATTCTATCCATTTCGTTGTGGCATGACTTAATTGTTTATCCTTCTTCCAAACAACACCTAATTCCCAATGTACATGCGCATCTTCAATGCGTAGTAGCTTCACATCTCCATTTAGTTGCTCTGAAATTGATGTTGGTAAAATACTAATACCTAATTCATTCGTAACTAAATCTTCTATAACATGCCATTGTGAAATTTGCGCTACAGTATTCGGAACAAAGCCAACGTTTTTAGCATTTTCAATAATTTTATCATTCAAGTAAAAGTCTTTATTAAATAAAATGAAGTCTTCACCTGCTAAATCTTCGAGTTTAACGGTTTCATATTTTGCGAGTCGATGCTCTCTGCTCACGATAAGTCGCAAATCTTCCTTATCTAGGGTAGTATAATCGAAAATATGATGATCGACTGGCAAAGTGGTCACGCCTATATCTACTTCATCATTGATAATTTGCTGCTCAATCGTTTTTCCGCCATTTTCTATTAAATTATATGTAACATTTGGATATTGTTGATGGAATGCACCAAGAATATTGATAAGAATCTTCATATTCATGACTGCCGACATGCCCATGTTTATATGCCCTGTTTCCAGTCCATTCAAGCGTTCCATTTCAGATGGTAAATAATCATACAGCGCAACAATTTCTTTACTTTTCTCATAAAAAATTTGACCTGCATCGGTAAGTATTAAATGTCTTTTACTTCTATCAAATAAGGGCGTGCCCATTTCATTTTCAATATCTTTAATTGCTTTACTAATTGTAGGTTGTGCAATATATAATGATTTGGAAGCATTAGTCATGCCTCCTTGCTTTACGACTTCAATAAAATATTTCATATGTTTGATATCCACTAACATCATCCTAACTATTTCAACACGTTTATTTCATTATACACAACTTCTTAAACATTCAATAAATTTAGATTTATAAAATTGCTTTATAAAAAGTTTCATGTAAAATACACATTCTTTTATGTTATTATAATAATGGCTCAAGTATATTAATCGAGGTGAGGTATTGAGCTTTTACGAATTTATGCAAAATTTTCTTGGTGATGACACACCATTAGGTGAATTGGTTGATTGGATTAATCAAGATAGCAATTTCCCTAGAGAAGTGAAGAGCCATAGTGAAATATTGTCATATTTTCGAACAAATCCATGTCCTGAAAGCATCTCAGTACCTGTAATTAAACGGGCACTATCAGTTTTCAACCAATTCACAAATGTACAATGATACATGAATACATGGAGTCACATCATCTCATGTTAGCGCTCTGATTGCAGGGCGCTATTTTTAATGCTATCGCTTCATTTATTGTGTTGTGATTGCTATTTTCTTTCAGTTATAGAATCAGGTATCTTTTCTTTTAAATCATTTTATATTTTCCCACTAGTATCTGCTGTTAATCAATCCTGACATCCTTGTATCACTATGACAATTAATTGTTAGATACATGAATTTCTACATTTTATGAAAAAATACATTTTTATTACAATTTAACACTTTATATGACAACTTCATTACAGTTACTTTTATTGTTGATTGCTTGCATTGTTTTCTAAAAAATTTTGTTATCATAAATAACGTTGAATAAAGAAAAAAATTAACTTGGGAGATAAAAATGGAATATAAAAAGATACTAATTCGTTTATTAATTGCTTTTGCAGTACTTTTCTCAGCAGATTTCACTTATCAATCCGTCGAACAAACGCATCAATCGCATGCCGCAGTTAATTATTATAGTAAAAACCAATGTACATGGTGGGCATTTAAACGTCGCGCACAAGTCGGCAAACCTGTTTCTAATAGATGGGGCAATGCTAAAAATTGGTATTACAATGCACGTAAATCAAAATATGCGACTGGTCGTACACCAAGAAAATTTGCTGTCATGCAATCAACTGCAGGATATTATGGACATGTCGCAGTTGTTGAACAAGTATATAAAAACGGTAGTATTAAAGTTTCAGAATACAACTTTTATCGCCCATTAAAATACAATACACGTGTACTAAGCAAAAAGGCAGCACGTAACTTTAACTATATTTACTAATCAAAAAACTTCTATCACGAACGCTTCAAATTCCTGTATGCGTGTGATAGAAGTTTTTTATTTTTTGTTCATATTAATTTATCTAAGCGCTACGATGGACTGACTTAAACTTTTCTTTAAAAATCGCTATTCGCATTTGATTACTGTTGGCTTCTTAAATCTTGTAAAATGCGTTCAGCTACTTGTGTATTCGCACGAGGTTCTTGCTTCAATGCTTCAGCTACTTGCGCAATTTCATCACCTTTTGCACCTACAACAATAGCTAAAGATTTATATTGCAAGCTCATATGGCCTTGCTGGATACCTTCGGAAACGAGCGCGCGACATGCTGCAAAGTTTTGCGCTAAACCAACGGCAGCAACTACATGACCTAATTCTTGTGCTGAATCTACATTTAGCAATTCTAAAGAAGCTTTAGCAATTGGTAATACTTTTGTACCACCGCCAACGATTGCCAATGTCATAGGCACTTCTATTGTACCAATTAAACGTTGACATTCTTGATCGTATCTCCATGTTGCAATACCACGATATTGTCCATCTCTACTAGCGTATGCATGCGCACTTGCTTCTGCACCACGCGTATCATTTCCTGTTGCTAAAACAACGGCATGTATGCCATTCATAACACCTTTATTATGTGTTGCAGCACGATGAATATCAACTTGTGCCAATACAGAAGCACGTTCCATTCGTTTGGCAACCTCTTCTCCAGTTCTCTCGCCCCTTGCTAAATCTTTAACGTCAATTTCGCCTTGAACTTTAACAACGGACGCTGTTGCATGATTGGATAAAATACTCATTAAAATGTCGCTTTGCGGAAATTCATTTTTTAAAAATGCAGTTATGGCCTCTAAAATCGTATTAAGCATATTAGCGCCCATAGCATCTTTCGTATCAACAAATACTTTTAAAGATAGTAACTGTTGCTCAGGAAATGTATCAATAGCTATACGTTGGTAACCACCACCACGCGCTTTAATAGAAGGATATGCCTCATCCGCAATTTTATGAATTTGCTTTTCTAAAGCTTTAATGTCTGCTGATAATTTTTCAGTATCGTCAACGCCATCAAAGACGATTTGACCTATCATAATACGTTCAGAAGATACCGTTTTAAATCCGCCAGTCTGATTCACTAGCTTTGCACCATAACTAGCTGCAGCGACAACTGAAGGCTCTTCCACCATCATAGGTACAACATATGCCTTATCGTCCACAATGATATTCGGTAATAATCCAACGGGTAATGCACCTTGCGCGATGACATTTTCAATTAAACTATTTGCTACTTCCTCATCAATTAATGGATGATTCAATAAAATGTTGAATTGCTCTTCTGATAACCATTGCTTATCTACCAATTGTTGTAACTTTTGTTGACGAGATAAATGTCGGAAATTCTTATCTAAACTTTGCATGGACATACTCCTTTTACTTCACATAATTTTTTAACATTTCAATCACTACTATTTTTACCATAAAATAACGTTATTCGTCTTAAAATTCAATTGAATAATTGTTGTTTTAACTATAAAATAAAGCAAGGTAAATTAAAACGCTTACAAGAAACGTCAAATCATTTTTAAATTTAGTGTATTTCTTTGTATAAGATTAGCATATTCTGATATGATACAAGTGTTGCTTTTATAAATTTGAAAGGATGTAAAACCTTATGACAATAGGTATCGACAAAATAAACTTTTACGTTCCAAAGTACTATGTAGACATGGCTAAATTAGCAGAAGCACGCCAAGTAGACCCAAACAAATTTTTAATTGGAATTGGTCAAACTGAAATGGCTGTTAGTCCTGTAAATCAAGACATCGTTTCAATGGGCGCTAACGCTGCTAAGGACATTATAACAGACGAAGATAAAAAGAAAATTGGTATGGTAATTGTGGCAACTGAATCAGCAGTTGATGCTGCTAAAGCAGCCGCTGTTCAAATTCACAACTTATTAGGTATTCAACCTTTTGCACGTTGCTTTGAAATGAAAGAAGCTTGTTATGCTGCAACACCAGCAATTCAATTAGCTAAAGATTATTTAGCAACTAGACCGAATGAAAAAGTATTAGTTATTGCTACAGATACAGCACGTTATGGATTGAATTCAGGCGGCGAGCCAACACAAGGTGCTGGCGCAGTTGCGATGGTTATTGCACATAATCCAAGCATTTTGGCATTAAATGAAGATGCTGTTGCTTACACTGAAGACGTTTATGATTTCTGGCGTCCAACTGGACATAAATATCCATTAGTTGATGGTGCATTATCTAAAGATGCTTATATCCGCTCATTCCAACAAAGCTGGAATGAATACGCAAAACGTCAAGGTAAGTCGCTAGCTGACTTCGCATCACTATGCTTCCATGTTCCATTTACAAAAATGGGTAAAAAGGCATTAGAGTCAATCATTGATAACGCTGATGAAACAACTCAAGAGCGTTTACGTTCAGGATATGAAGATGCTGTAGATTATAACCGTTATGTCGGTAATATTTATACTGGATCATTATATTTAAGCCTAATATCATTACTTGAAAATCGTGATTTACAAGCTGGTGAAACAATCGGTTTATTCAGTTATGGCTCAGGTTCAGTTGGTGAATTTTATAGTGCGACATTAGTTGAAGGCTACAAAGATCATTTAGATCAGGCTGCGCACAAAGCATTATTAAATAACCGTACTGAAGTATCTGTTGATGCATATGAAACATTCTTCAAACGTTTTGATGACGTTGACTTTGACGAAGAACAAGATGCTGTTCATGAAGATCGTCATATTTTCTACTTATCAAATATTGAAAATAACGTTCGCGAATATCACAGACCAGAGTAATCTGTGTATTTGAAAGACATTTAAATACAACCTAAAAACAGCAGTAAGACAGCTTCTCATTGAAATCGTCTTACTGCTGTTTTCTATTTATAATGCTTCGTCTTGAATGAATTCATTATGCCTATTTGACATATTATTGAAGTTTTCCTATTGCCTGGATCCTTTATACGTTACGGCTTCGTGCTATGTTTTGGTACATAAAGCTTTGACATATCGATATTCTCCAACTCTAACAGCTTAATTTTATTATTAATCGTTCCACCGAATCCTGTTAAGCTACCCGTTTTACCGACAACACGATGACATGGCACGATAATAGATAATGGATTACTTCCGACTGCACCTCCAACCGCTTGGGCTGACATTTTTGGCTTATCAAGTACCTTGCCTACTTTTTTGGCAATAGCACCATACGTTGTTAACGTCCCATAAGGAATCCGTCTTAATTCATTCCAAACACACTGTTGAAAATGACTACCTGTTGGCTTTAAAGGTATTGTGATTTCAGGATTGTCCCCTTTAAAATACGCGTCTAACCACTGTGTCGCCTCTTTAAATATCGCTAAAGACGTATTTTCTTCCCTAGTACTATCATCTTGTTGATTTTCAAACAAAACAGCGGTCAGACTTACCCCATCACTCACAAGTTCCAATCGTCCTACAGGCGAATCATAGTAACTCTTATATACCATAAACACACACTCCTTTTGCATCATCATACTATTCATTTAACTTTATGAAAATGATTAACACTTTATGCTTTATCAAGATCAACTATTCACTTCCAAATCAAAATTCACATAGACTACCAACACAATATACCATTTCTTAATTAACTATGTATCAACACATACATTTCTTAACCATTGATTAATATTTACTTTTAAATTCTTACTTACTTCAAAAATTACACAAAAAGTTCATAAAGTGCCTACAATGCGCCGTTTTTAAAACTACAATCGTGGAAAAATAGAATTGCCATTGTTTATAGTTTGCATATAGTTTCAATGTATTTTCTTTTACTTATTAGTTTAAAATTTTAGAGGTGATGTTTATGAATAACAATTTTTTCAATAGTGACTTCGATTCTATTTTGCGAAGAATGATGCAAGACATGCAAAACTCAAATCAGACTAGTAACAAGAAATACTATATTAATGGTAAAGAAGTTTCACCGGAAGAATTAGCACAATTTACGCAACAAGGTGGTAATCATTCTGCCGAACAAAGTGCGCAAGCTTTTCAACAAGCAGCACTAAGACAACAAGGTCAACAAAGTGGCAATGGCAATTATCTAGAACAAATTGGTCGTAACTTAACGCAAGAGGCTCGTGATGGATTATTAGATCCAGTCATCGGTCGTGATAAAGAAATCCAAGAAACTGCAGAAGTCTTAAGTAGACGCACTAAAAACAATCCTATCCTAGTCGGAGAAGCTGGAGTTGGTAAAACTGCGATTGTCGAAGGTTTAGCGCAAACAATCGTTGAAGGGAACGTACCTGCAGCAATCAAAGATAAAGAAATTATATCTATAGATATTTCATCGCTTGAAGCTGGAACGCAATATCGTGGCGCCTTTGAAGAAAACATCCAAAAGTTAGTTGAAGGCGTTAAATCATCACAAAATGCTGTGCTCTTCTTTGACGAAATTCACCAAATCATCGGTTCCAGCGCAACAGGAAGTGATTCCGGTAGTAAAGGGTTATCTGATATTTTAAAACCAGCATTAAGTCGTGGTGAAATTTCAATTATAGGTGCAACAACTCAAGATGAATATCGCAATAATATCATGAAAGACGCTGCATTAACGCGCAGATTTAATGAAGTGCTTGTTAGTGAACCAAGCGCTAAAGATACTGTTGAAATTTTAAAAGGTATTCGCGAAAAATTTGAAACACACCATCAAGTCAAATTACCTGATGACGTATTAAAGGCATGTGTAGACTTATCCATTCAATATATTCCACAACGCTTATTACCTGACAAAGCAATCGATGTATTAGATATTACAGCTGCACATTTATCTGCACAAAGCCCTGCTATTGATAAAGTCGCGACTGAAAAACGTATTTCTGAATTGGAACATGATAAGCGTAAAGCTGTAAGTGCTGAAGAATATAAAAAAGCAGATGACATTCAAAATGTAATTAAATCTCTACAAGATAAATTAGAAAACAGTAATGGTGAACATACTGCAGTAGCAACGGTGCACGATATTTCTGATACCATTCAACGATTAACTGGTATTCCTGTATCTCAAATGGATGCCAATGACATTGAACGTTTAAAAAATATTTCTAGTCGTTTAAGAAGTAAAATCATCGGTCAAGATAAAGCTGTAGAAATGGTTTCTCGTGCCATTCGTCGTAATCGAGCTGGTTTTGATGATGGCAATCGTCCAATTGGTAGCTTCCTATTTGTCGGTCCTACTGGTGTTGGTAAAACAGAGCTTGCCAAACAGTTAGCCATTGATTTATTTGGTAATAAAGAGGCACTGATTCGACTTGATATGAGTGAATATAGTGATACTACTGCTGTTTCTAAAATGATTGGTACAACTGCTGGTTATGTCGGTTATGACGATAATTCAAATACATTAACTGAAAAAGTACGACGCAATCCATATTCAGTCATTCTATTTGATGAAATTGAAAAGGCTAATCCACAAATATTAACATTATTACTACAAGTGATGGATGATGGTAATTTAACAGATGGTCAAGGTAACGTCATCAACTTTAAAAACACAATCATTATTTGTACGTCAAACGCTGGTTTTGGTAACGGTACAGACCAAGAATACGATGACATTATGCAAGAAATGAAAAAATTCTTCCGCCCTGAATTTCTTAACCGCTTCAATGGTATTGTGGAATTCTTACACCTAGATAAAGAGTCACTACAAGAAATCATTAATTTATTGTTGGATGATGTCCAAGTAACATTAGATAAAAAAGGTATTACGATGAATGTCTCTCAAGATGCAAAAGATTGGTTAATTGAAGAAGGTTATGATGAAGACTTAGGCGCACGCCCATTAAGACGTATTGTTGAACAACAAGTGCGTGACAAAATAACAGATTATTATTTAGATCATACAGACGTTAAACATGTGGATTTAGATATCGAAGACAACGAATTAGTCATCAAAGGTAAATCATGATACTTTAACATATAGCGTATCAAAAAATGAGCATCAGGACGCCCTCTCCTGTGCTCATTTTTAAAATTATTTCCCAGGAAAATGATTCGCTGTGTGTTGTTCTGTTCCACAACAATCACGATCAATGTCACATGTACCACATTTTCCTTGTTTCGAACGTTTGAAAAATTTAACTAACGTATACAAGGCATATCCGAAAATTGCTAAAAAAATTAAAATGTTAATAATGATTGACACTTTAACCACTCCTTAAACAAATAAATGTCCGACTTGATAAAAAATGAATGTTAAGACATATGCAGTGACTAGAGGATAGGCAACTGCAAGTGCCGTCCATTTCCATGAATAAGTCTCTTTACGGATTGCTGCCACTGTAGAAACACAAGGAATATACAATAGTATAAATATCATAAATGCATACGCAGATAGCGGTGTGAATTGATTTTGAATCACATTAACAAGGCCTGCATCACCTGATGAATAGATAATCGCCATCGAACTTACGATAACTTCTTTTGCTAAAAATCCTGGCACTAACGTAGCACCTGCTTGCCATGTTCCAAATCCGAGCGGTTGCACTAACATACCAAAGAAGCTACCAACCATATGTAAAAAACTTTGATTGATATTCACATTGATACCATGTGGCCCTACATAACTTAATAGCCAAATGACTACTGAGCCGCCAAAAATAAATGTACCTGCTTTACGAACAAAGCCCTTAGCCTTTTCCCAAGTACTACGCCACAACGTTTTAATGGAAGGCACACGGTATGTTGGCAATTCCACAATAAAGATTGCATTATCATTTTTTAAAACCGTCTTAGTAAGTACTGTACTAACTAAAAATGCCATAATAATACCTAAAACATACAAGCTTAATACTACTAAAGATTGATTCTCTTTGAAAAAGATACCTACGAACAACGCATACACTGGCAGTCTAGCAGAGCATGACATGAATGGTGCAATTAATATCGTTGTTAAACGCTCTTTTTCATTTTCAATACTGCGCGCAGCCATAATACTCGGTACGTTACAACCAAATCCGATAATCATCGGTATAAAAGACTTCCCGCTTAAACCGAACGATTCCATAATACGATCCATTAAAACCGCAATACGTGCCATATAACCTGAATCTTCTAATAAAGATATAAAGAAAAAGAGCACAACAATTTGTGGTACAAAGACTAATACTGATCCTACACCAGCAATAATGCCATCTGTAATTAAATCTTGTAAAAATGGTATAACGCCAAGATAATTCATAATCGTCTTCACACTATCTGTAAATGTACCACCTATAAATGCATCGAGTTGATCCGACAAAGGTGTGCCAATCCATGTAAATGTAGTTTGAAAGATCAACCACATAATCGCTAGAAAAATAGGCATCCCTATATATTTATGTGTTAATATCTTGTCTATTCTAGAGCTGAAATATTGCTTATCTTCATCTGGATACGTTACCACGTCTTGCAATAATGTCTCAATATAATGATTGCGTATACGCTCCATCTCTCGACGAACAGATACAGCCCCTACTTGTTCAGCAACTTGATAACGTAAACTCGACAATTTATTTACAACCTCTGAATTAAGTTCGTTTGCAATTTGCATGTTATTTAATAAGAATTGAATCGCAATAAACCTAGCTTGATACTTATCATGAGATGTCTCTGTCATTATTATTTGACACATATTTTTAATTGTCTCTTCAATCTTCTCACCATAATTGATTTTAAAATGCGGTCGATACCCTTCCCCTAGATGCTTTATTTCGCCAAGTAAATGTTTAGTTCCTTTGCCTGTACGTGCCACAACTGGAAAAATAGGTGTTTTTAACTTTTTCATCAATTTATGATAATCGATTTTTATCCCGCGCTTTGTAGCTACATCGATCATATTTAATCCGATGTATATTGGTTGATTAAGTTCTAACAATTGTACTGTTAATTGCATATTTCTTTTTAGTTGACTCGAATCAACAATGTTAATGATTCCTGAAAATGAATCGTTTAATAAATAGTCTGTCACTACAGTTTCATCTTTAGAAATCGGCGATAAATCATATGTACCTGGTAAATCAATTAATTGTCCTACATTTTCTTTTAGCTTCCCTACTTTTTTCTCTACCGTTACGCCACTCCAGTTGCCTATATATTCATACGAACCAGTTAAAGCGTTAAACAAAGATGTTTTACCAACATTAGGATTTCCTAAAATACAATAATTTTCCATTCGTCCGACTCCTATTCTTCTAATGCAATAGAACAAGCATCGCAATGTCTAATACTTAACTGTTGTCCGTTTACTTCAATAATGCATGGCCCTTTAAATAAACATTTTTGTTTAATCGTTATGATAGCGTCATCTGTTAACCCAAAGGCACTTAGACGATACAACATATTCTCATTAGCAATATCCATTCGCTTTATTTTATAAGCCTTATTCATTTCACCATTTTTAATGTTTAACATACTATTTCGCTCTCCTATTAGAAATAATAATCATTATCACTTAAAAATCATAACCCTTAAAATTGTAGCTCGCAATACTTTATTTAAATAAATTTCATTTTTCATGTAAAATTTGTGACATTGCAAAAATATTTTGTATAATCGCTTCCATGCAAAAAACCTCCGCTTCAAATGTCATTGATAGACATTTAAAGCGGAGGCATGTACATGTTATTTTATGATTTATTTCTTAAGTTTTTTTCTAACAATTGATTGAGTTTTTCAATATTTTTATTCAACTGTTCTATATTCGTTGCTTGTTGTTTTGAATTTAGTTGATGCTTGTTTTGATAATCCATTAAAGCATCATATAAGAACAATGGATTCGTCGTTTGCTGTTTCACTTCTTGGTACAATGCCATCGTTTTATCATCTAGTACTATTGAACGTGCATCATCTTGCCCATGTACATCTTGATGTTTCGATACATTTGTTGCACCTTGTGGATATACTTTAAAGGTTGTGTCGTATGTTTCCTTACTATCTTTAGCTTCAGATTCCTGTGATTCAACCGTTTTATATTTTTCAAGTGCATGTCCTTCAATATCAACTCGTGGAATAATACGATTCAACCATGCTGGTAAATACCACGAACCTTTTCCAAACAATTTAGTTAATGCAGGAATTAACATCATTCTGACTACGAAGGCATCAAAGAGTACACCAAACGCTAATGCCATACCCATTGATTTAATCATGACATCTTCTTGGAATACAAACGCAAAGAAGACACTAAACATGATTAATGCAGCTGCTACAATAACAGGACCACTTTCTTTCAATCCTACTTTGATAGAATAATCATTATCCCCTGTTTTACTATATTCTTCATGAATTCGCGACATAAGGAAGACTTCGTAATCCATTGCTAAGCCGAATAGTATACCAATTGTAATAACCGGCAAGAAGGCTAGCATTGGTCCTGTCGTTTCTATGCCGAATAATCCTTTCATAAAGCCATCTTGCATTACAAAGGTTGTAAAACCTAGTGTTGCCATTAATGACAAGACGAATCCTAAAACTGCTTTTAACGGTATTAGAATTGAACGAAAGACAATCATTAATAAGAAAAATGCCAATACAACAATTACTGTTGCAAATAAAGGTATCGCCTCATTTAACTTTTTAGACATATCAATATTAATGACACTTTGTCCTGAAATCTCCGTTTTGAACCCATATTTATCTTGTGCATCTTTATGATAATCTCGTAAATCATGCACTAAATCGTTTGTACTCTCTGCATTAGGCCCTTGCTTAGGTATCACGACCATCAAAGCGTAATCATTATCTTTACTCATTTGTGGCGGAGTAACAATATCTACATTTTTCTTATCTTTAATATCTTTATACACAGATTGTAAATCTTGTTGTAATCCTTGTGGATCATCTTTTTTATCTTTAACGTTAATCAGCATCGGTATTTGGCCATTAAATCCTTCACCGAACTTATCTGAAATAATATCGTAAGCCTTTTTCTGAGTAGAATCTGCTGGCTTTACGCCATCATCCGGAATGCCTAGACGCATATGACTAACTGGAATAGCCGCTGCAACTAATATAATTAAACCTAATAATACTGCTGCAAGTGCATTACCAGTAATAAATTTAGACCACGGCGTATCAATATCTTTTTTAAAATTAGACTGCAATTTGTTCACTTTAATGCGTTTATGGAAAATGCTAATTAACGCAGGTAATAAAGTCAGTGCACTGAATACAGCAAATATAACACTAATTGCCGAAGCAAACCCCATCACTGCTAAGAAATCTATGCCAACTAGCGATAAACCACATACGGCAATCACAACTGTCACACCAGCGAAGATGACTGCACTACCTGCTGTTCCCACTGCAAGTCCGATACCTTTAACATAGTCTGTTTCAGTTTTCATTACTTGTCGATATCTAAACAAAATAAATAATGCATAATCGATACCAACAGCGAGCCCAATCATTACCGCTAAAGTTAATGTAACATTAGGTATATCAAAGACATAGGTCAATAGGCTAATAATGCCAACTCCAGATGCTAAACCAATCAATGCACTTATAATTGGTAATCCTGCAGCAATGACTGAACCAAATGTAATCAATAACACTACAAATGCAACAATGATACCAACTAGTTCAGAATTACCGCCTACTTCTGTAGAGGTCATACCTGTTCCTGTTAATTCAGTCTGTACATTATGATTGTCACGCAAATCTTTTAAATGACTTTTAATATTATCTCTAGAATCATCTTTCAAAGATGTTTGACTCACGTTATATGTGATATCTGCAAATGCCGTTGTTTTGTCTTTACTAATTTGCTTATTTTCGTATGGATCTGATACTTTATCAATGTGCTTGTCATCTTTTTTAATATCATCTAACGTTTTCTTAATATCTTTAGTGATACTCGGTTGCACAATACCATCATCTTTAGTCGTCTTAAAGACCACACGAATTTGTGCCTTTTCACTATCTTGATTAAAATGCTTTTCAATCTTTTCATTCGTGTCTAATGACTTTAAACCAGTCATTTTAATATCATTATCAAATTTCGGTGCATTTGTAGCAATTGGTATAAATATTGCAGCTACAATAATTACCCATGCGATTAATGTGGACCACTTATGCTTTGCGATAAATGTACCCATCTTGTATAAAAATTTCGCCAAATATATTGCCTCCCTTTAAAATCAACGTTACAGTTTAACTATACAGTGTAGATTATTGTTCGATTATAGTATCTATAACCAACCTCTTAAAGAACTAATTTTTGAATTCTGTATTTTAAACTACATATTAAGGAGAAATGTAGATGAAAGAGACCGATTTAAGAGTGATTAAGACAAAGAAAGCATTGTCTTCAAGTTTGCTTCAATTGTTAGAACAACATCTGTTCCAAACAATTACCGTCAACCAAATATGTCATAACGCGCTCGTACACCGTACAACATTTTATAAACATTTTTATGATAAATATGACTTACTTGAATATTTGTTCAATCAATTGACCAAAGCATATTTTGCGACTGATATTAGTGATCGCCTTAACCACCCATTCCAAACGATTAACGATACAATTAATAATAAAGAAGACTTACAAAAAGTAGCAGACTTCCAACAAGAAGATGCAGAGTTTAATAAAGTTTTAAAAAATGTTTGCATTAAAATTATGAATGACGACATCAAAAACAATAGCGACAGAATTGATGTCGATGGAGATATTCCTAATAATTTACTATTTTATATATACGGTTCATTGATTGAAGGATTTTTACATTGGATTAAAGATGAAAAAATTGATTGGCCTAGCGAGGAAATTGATAAAATTTTCCATAAGGTAATAAATATTAAGATTAAATAGTAGATTAGAGGCTCATAAGCGTTACCAACATTCATAATAAAAACGATAGTTTACACATTAATGAATTCGTGTACTACTATCGTTTTTTATTTTTATCGTGCTTATCGCTATTAAAATAACTGATACACAACACATAAACTATGAAGAAAAAAATAAATCCGCTATCTAAATGACTTTGACTCAGTTGTTTAAATGACCAAATTACTAATACAATTCCCATTATTATTGAAATAACGTATCTCACATTCTTATACCTATAATCCTTTTCTAAAAATATGGTTGCTATTACTTAATTTTTAAAGTTATAAATAAAAAGAGCCAACCGCAATGGATGGCCCTTGTTCATTATGAAGCATTAGAACATTTCTGAAACAACCTTTTGTTCTAAGAAGTGTAATAAGTAGTCTGGGCTACCTGTTTTAGCGTCCGTACCTGACATTTTGAAACCACCAAATGGATGGTATCCAACAACTGCTGATGTACAGCCTCTGTTAAGGTATAAATTACCTACATCAAATTCGTTTACCGCTTTAATCCAATGCTCTCGATTATTTGTAATCACTGCACCAGTTAAACCGTAATCTGTATCATTTGCAACCTCAATTGCTTCATCAAAATCGTTAACTTTCACAAAGCCAACAACTGGACCAAAAATTTCTTCTTGCATGATTCTATCTTTAGATTTAAGTCCTGAAATGATTGTTGGTTCTACAAAGTAACCTTTTGAATCATCAGTGCCGCCACCTTGTTCTAATTTACCTTCTTCTTTACCAATCTCGATATAATTTTTAATCTTATCAAATTGTTTTTTATTAATAACCGGGCCCATATACGTATTGTCTACAGTATTGCCCAACGTTAATTCTTTTGTTAGTTTGATTGACTTTTCTAATACTTCGTCATAAACGTCTTTATGCACAATTGCACGTGAACATGCTGAACATTTTTGACCAGAGAAACCAAACGCTGACGTTACAATAGCTTCTGCTGCCATATCTGTATCAATATTTTCATCAACTACAATGGCATCTTTACCACCCATTTCAGCGATAACACGTTTCAAGAAGTTTTGACCTTCTTGAACAACGGCACTACGTTCATAAATTCTAGTACCTGTCGCACGTGATCCTGTAAATGTAACGAAATGCGTATCTTTATGATCAACTAAGTAATCACCAATTTCTTTCGGATCGCCAGGAACAAAGTTAACTACGCCTTTTGGTAATCCTGCTTCTTCTAAAATCTCCATTAATTTATAAGCGATATAAGGTGTATCCTCAGCAGGTTTCAATAACACTGTATTACCTGCAACAACTGGTGCTAAAGTCGTACCAGCCATAATCGCAAACGGGAAGTTCCACGGTGGAATTGTAACACCTGTACCAATTGATTTATAGAAATATTTATTGTGTTCACCTTCACGATCAAGTACTGGCTTACCTTGAGCCAAGTCCATCATTGAACGTGCATAGTATTCAATAAAATCAATACCTTCAGCTGCATCACCAACTGCTTCATCCCATGGCTTACCTGCTTCATAAACCATAATTGCTGCAATTTCCGCTTTTCGACGACGAATAATTGCCGAAACACGTAACATAAGCTCTGCACGATCATTTGCTGACCATGTTTTCCAAGATTTATAAGCTTCGTTTGCTGCTTTAAATGCATCTTCAACATCTTGTTTTGTTGCCTTTGATGCATTTGCAATCACTTGTGATGTGTCTGCAGGATTGATTGATTTAATTTTGTCATCTTTGAAAATCTTCTCTCCATTAATCACTAATGGTATGTCTTGACCTAATTCTTTTTCCACGTCTTTCAATGCTTTCTTAAACATATCCACATTTTCTTGGACTGAAAAATCGTAACCAGGTTCATTTTTAAATTCTACTACCATGTACACTTACCCCCTATAAATTTTGAAAGTGGTTTAACCCTTTGATTTAATGATATAACATCATTTAAACTCATTTTACTATGAGTAAGGTCGGTTTTGCAATCGCTTTCATTTTTGTGCTTTATACCTTTCTTCTCAAGCATTTTGAAAATGATTAGTTACTTTTTAAAATTTAGAAGCGTCATGACAACTAATTTAGTGTTTCATCGTTCAATGCTTCTGATGGTACCTCATTATCAATTTTACGAACGACTTTACAAGGATTTCCAACCGCTAAACTGTGTGGCGGAATATCTTTTGTGACAACACTACCTGCACCAATCACACTACCTTCTCCAATCGTCACCCCTGGTAACACAGCTACATGTCCGCCAAACCAAGTATTACTGCCAATATGAATGGGTCCGGCTTTTTCAAAACCTTCATTTCTATGATGAAAATTAAGTGGATGTGTTGCTGTGTAGAATCCACAATTAGGTCCAATAAAAACATTATCGCCAATTGTAATCTGTCCACCATCCATAAAATAACAATTGGTATTTACAAAGACATTTTTCCCAAGTTTAACGTTCCATCCATAATCAGTATCAAAAGGAATTGCGAGTTCGACATTGTCCGTTGTTGTTTGAAATAATTGATCGATTAATTCCTTTCTTTTATTTGTGTCACTCGGTCTTGTATGATTTAATTCAAAGCAAATATCTTTCGCTCGTGCACGTTCATTGATTAAGTCTTGATCAAAGTTTGCATCGTACCATTTTTCTGCTAACATTTTTTCTTTTTCAGTCATTACACCTTTCAACTCCTAATAACTTATTTACTTGTTTAAAAGTTAATCAAATAAACATTCGCCTATGCAACTAATTCGCTATAACATTATGAAATCATGACCTTATCACCCTTATCTATACAATTCTCACATCAAATACTGCTAAAGTAGTAGATAAATTCAATACTACAGACGCATTCATTTTTTAATCTATTAACGTACAATGTGAGTAAGAGAAATATAAAGGAGTATGATAGCGATGAGAATATTAATTACAGGCACAGTTGCTATCTTAATCATTCTAGGTTTAGTTAAAACGATACAAGATTACGAAATGACAAACGACACGAGTCGTCAGTTGTCAGACAACAAAGATGATGATAAAGTCATCCATCTTAATAATTTTAAAAATTTACATGCGAAAGAATTTAACCCATCTGATTTCTTTTAAGTCACCTAAGAATTGCAAATCCAGAAGTCATTTAAGTTTTACCTTTCATTCATACATCCTTTAATATTAATTACGACTTCTTTTATATAGATGCTAAATAGAGAGATTGTTGTGCAATGTTTGCACGGCAATCTCTCTTTTTCTTTTTAAAATTGGTAAAAGTAAAACGCAACGATTGACTTATATACCTATAGGGGGTACATTAGACGTGTAACAATGAATCACAGGGAGGCAATAATGTGGCTAATACGAAAAAAACAACATTAGATATCACTGGTATGACTTGTGCCGCATGTTCAAATCGTATCGAAAAGAAACTGAATAAACTTGATGACGTTAATGCCCAAGTGAATTTAACTACAGAGAAAGCAACTGTTGAGTATAACCCTGATCAACATGATGTCCAAGAATTTATTAATACGATTCAACATTTAGGTTACGGTGTCGCTGTAGAAACTGTCGAATTAGACATTACAGGCATGACTTGTGCTGCATGCTCAAGCCGTATTGAAAAAGTGTTAAATAAAATGGACGGCGTTCAAAATGCAACGGTCAATTTAACAACAGAGCAAGCTAAAGTTGACTATTATCCTGAAGAAACAGATGCTGATAAACTTGTCACTCGCATTCAAAAATTAGGTTATGACGCGTCTATTAAAGATAACAATAAAGATCAAACGTCACGCAAAGCTGAAGCGCTACAACATAAATTGATTAAGCTTATCATATCAGCAGTATTATCTTTACCGCTATTAATGTTAATGTTTGTGCATCTTTTCAATATGCATATACCAGCACTATTTACGAATCCATGGTTCCAATTTATTTTAGCTACACCTGTACAATTTATTATTGGATGGCAATTTTATGTAGGTGCTTATAAAAACTTAAGAAATGGTGGCGCCAATATGGATGTACTTGTTGCTGTTGGTACAAGTGCAGCATATTTTTACAGTATTTATGAAATGGTTCGTTGGCTAAATGGCTCAACAACGCAACCGCATTTATACTTTGAAACAAGCGCCGTACTAATTACCTTAATCTTATTCGGTAAGTATTTAGAAGCTAGAGCGAAGTCTCAAACAACCAATGCGCTTGGCGAATTATTAAGTTTACAAGCTAAAGAAGCACGCATTTTAAAAGACGGTAATGAAGTTATGATTCCTCTAAATGAGGTACATGTTGGAGATACACTTATCGTTAAACCAGGTGAAAAGATACCTGTTGATGGCAAAATTATTAAAGGTATGACTGCCATCGACGAATCTATGTTAACAGGTGAATCTATCCCTGTTGAAAAGAATGTTGATGATACTGTAATTGGTTCAACGATGAACAAAAACGGTACTATTACTATGACAGCAACAAAAGTTGGCGGGGACACTGCGTTGGCAAATATTATTAAAGTTGTCGAAGAAGCTCAAAGTTCTAAAGCGCCGATTCAGCGATTGGCAGATATTATTTCTGGTTATTTCGTTCCTATCGTTGTTGGTATCGCACTATTAACATTTATCGTGTGGATTACTTTAGTTACACCAGGTACATTTGAACCTGCACTTGTTGCGAGTATTTCCGTTCTCGTCATTGCTTGTCCATGCGCATTAGGACTTGCTACACCAACTTCTATTATGGTAGGTACCGGTCGCGCTGCTGAAAATGGTATTTTATTTAAAGGTGGCGAGTTTGTTGAACGCACACATCAAATTGATACCATCGTTTTAGATAAGACGGGTACCATTACAAATGGTCGTCCAGTCGTGACAGATTATCATGGTGACGATCAAACGCTACAACTACTTGCTACTGCTGAAAAAGATTCTGAACACCCATTGGCAGAAGCCATTGTCAATTATGCAAAAGAAAAGCAATTAACATTAACTGAGACGACAACATTTAAATCAGTACCTGGTCATGGAATTGAAGCAACGATTGATCATCACCATATATTGGTTGGTAACCGTAAATTAATGGCTGACAATGATATTAGCTTGCCTAAGCATATTTCTGATGATTTAACACATTATGAACGAGATGGTAAAACTGCTATGCTCATTGCTGTTAATTATTCATTAACTGGTATCATCGCAGTGGCAGATACTGTAAAAGATCATGCCAAAGATGCTATAAAACAATTGCATGATATGGGCATTGAAGTTGCCATGTTAACTGGCGATAATAAAAACACTGCTCAAGCCATTGCAAAACAAGTAGGCATAGATACTGTTATTGCAGATATTTTACCAGAAGAAAAAGCTGCACAAATTGCGAAACTACAGCAACAAGGTAAGAAGGTTGCGATGGTTGGTGACGGTGTAAATGATGCACCTGCATTAGTTAAAGCTGATATCGGTATCGCCATTGGTACAGGTACAGAAGTTGCCATTGAAGCAGCTGATATTACTATTCTTGGTGGCGACTTGATGCTTATTCCTAAAGCCATTTATGCAAGTAAAGCAACCATTCGTAATATTCGTCAAAATCTATTTTGGGCATTCGGCTATAATATTGCCGGTATCCCTATAGCTGCATTGGGCTTACTTGCGCCATGGGTTGCTGGTGCTGCAATGGCACTAAGTTCAGTAAGTGTTGTCACAAACGCACTTAGATTGAAAAAGATGCGATTAGAACCACGCCGTAAAGATGCCTAGATTCCTGAATAATGAAGGATTCGTTGGTGATTCTGAGATAGGCTAGTGATTGGCTCTATAATGTCGCGGTTTACAGTTGGATCTTCGCTCCAACTGCATAAGAGCCTGAGACATAAATCAATGCTCTATGCTCTACAAAGTTATAATGGCAGTAGTTGACTGAACGAAAATGCGCTTGTAACAAGCTTTTTTCAATTCTAGTCAACTTTGCCGGGGTGGGACGACGAAATAAATTTTACGAAAATATCATTTCTGTCCCACTCCCTAAAAGGAGGTGAATGCTATGTCACAAGAAATTTTAAATGTTGAAGGTATGAGCTGTGGTCACTGCAAAAGTGCTGTTGAATCTGCATTAAATAATATTGACGGTGTCACTTCAGCTGAAGTTAACCTTGAAAATGGTCAAGTAAGTGTTCAATATGATGACAGTAAAGTTGCTGTATCTCAAATGAAAGACACAATTGAAGATCAAGGTTACGATGTCGTTTAATTAGGCAATATTCAACGTCATCAACACCAAATTAAAAAATCGAACTGATGAGAATCCCAACAATCCAAATTATCTCATCAGTTCGATTTTTAATTTACTCGTAACCTAGTATCTCCAGTCTGCAATACATCTAATGTTGCATCTAATGCATCGACAATTAGATTTTCAACTGCAGCTTCAGTATAAAACGCAATATGTGGTGTTAATATGACATCTTCCCTGTCAATCAACGATTCTAACAATGGATCGTTCAGTGTTTTGCCCCTTTGATCACTTGGGAAAAGTTTGCGTTCAAATTCATACGTATCAAGTGCTGCACCTTTAATCACACCATTGTCTAATGCGTCTAATAACGCCTTAGTATCTACTAAAGAACCTCTCGCACAATTGACAAATACTGCGCCCTTTTTAAAATGTTTAAATAATTCAGCATTAAATAGATAATGATTATATTTCGTTGCAGGTACATGTAATGTCACGATATCAGCACCTTCAACCGCTTCCTCAATCGTATCTTTGTAATCGACATACGTTGCAATTTTAGCATTAGGAAACGGGTCATATGCGACCACATCACTTTGATAACCATTGGCAAATATATCGGCTACTACACGGCCAATTCGACCTGTACCAATAACAGCTACTTTTAAATCTTTAATGGATTTCGATAAAATAGTAGGTTCCCATCTAAAATCATGCTCTCGGACTTTCGTTTGAATTTGATTAAAATGACGAACCACATTAATAGCCTGGTTCACAGCAAACTCCGCAATTGAATTCGGAGAGTATGACGGCACATTTGACACAATCAAGTTATACTTGTTTGCTAACTCCAAATCATATGTATCAAATCCAGCACTACGTTGTGCGATTTGTTTAATACCTAGTTCATTTAATCGTTTATAAACATGCCCTGATAATGGTATTTGTTGTGATAGCGATAAGCCATCATAACCAGCGACACCTTCAACATTGTCATCAGTTAATGCTTCTTTAGTAATATCTACCTCAACATGATGTTTCTCTGCCCACGCCTTGATATAAGGCATATCTTCATCACGTACACTCATGATTTTAATTTTTGTCATTTTAACATCACCCTTAACTTTATTATTTATATAAATATGCTAATTCTGCTAATCTTATTGCAGCTTCGTCTAATTGCTGGTCATCTAACGCCAATGAGATTCTCACATAACGATTACCATTCTCTCCAAATGGTTTCCCTGGAGCAACAAGTATTGACTTCTCTTTCACTAAAAATTGCTCAAATTGCTCGCTGTCATAACCAGGCGGTGTTTCCAACCATACATATATACCACCTTTAGCATGAACAAATGGCAAATCAGCTTTTGCAAGCATGGCTTCGAATCGGTCACGTCGTGCTTTAAATACATTGCTTTGTTCTTCTAAAAAATCATCATAATGATTCAAAGCATATATTGCGGCATCTTGTAATGCACCAAACATCCCAGCATTTGTGTGCGTTTGGTACTTTTTCAAAGCTTGAATCATATCTTTATTACCAACTGCAAAACCGACTCTAAAACCTGACATGTTATAACCTTTAGACAAGGAATAAATTTCAATCGCAACATCTTTCCCATTTTCCGAAGCAAGTATACTAGGATTTTTAGCGTCGAAACCGAAAGCACCATAAGCAAAATCATGCACGATTTTAGTGTCTGTATCTTTAAATTTAGCTATCGCTTCATCAAAAACTTCTTTCGTAGCTGTCGATCCAGTTGGATTATTTGGATACGTTAAATAAATGAGTTTTGTTTTATCTATTATTTGTGAATCAACTTTGGACCAATCTGGCAAATAATGCGGCGGTTCTAAATTAAGCGGAACAGGCTTGCCATCAGCTAAAAGTACACCTGCTAAATAATCAGTGTAGCCTGGGTCAGGTAGTAATACATAGTCTCCTGGATTGATAACACATGTTGGTACTGCCACTAATCCATTTTTTGTACCATATAAAATACATACTTCATCTTCTTTATCTAACGTCACATCATATTGTCTTTGATAAAAATCTACAATGGCTTGCTTGAACATCTCTTTACCATGAAAAGCACCATATTTTTGATTTTCAGGAATAGTTAGTGCTTTTTGAAAATGATCAATAATACCTTGTGGCGTGGGCCCATCAGGGATTCCAACTGCCATATTAATTAATGGCAATGGTCCATGTTCGATTTTACGTCCCATCGTTTTCCCGAAATAACTATCAGGGATATTTGCTAATTTGTTAGAGATCATCAAATTCCTCCTCTATCATTAAACATAGCCTGGGCGACTATCATAATCCTAACAACTTGTATCACTCTCATTTAGATGGTTACAATGACATCGCCATTCACCGTTATGTTCAACAGAACTTATGACACACGTTGTATTGAATGAATTTATTTTCATTTTAGGTAGGTACAATATTATTGTCAATATTAGGAATTTTCAGATTAATATACACTCAATCGTTATGATTCAACTGCCATGCATATCCGCATGCGCAACCAGTTAGATATGCTTATATAAAGTATAACGCCCATCAAGGTACGTATTCAAACGTGAACCTTAACAGGCGTCATTCATTGTTAAATAAAACTTCTTAAGCACATACTTATTTCACTATGCCTTTTACGTTCCCCTTATACTTTTCTCACATCTTTCTCTTAGACTACTCCCTTACACGCCTTGCTCAATATCTTTAACCATTTCGTCTACAGTTATTTTCGCACTCGTTAAGACAATAGGAACGCCTGCACCTGGATGCGTACTTGCACCTGCAAAATATAAATCTTTATAATCTCGCGATACATTTTGTGGACGATAATAATTACTTTGCGCTAAAGTTGGCATTAAACCGAATGCCGAACCAAATTTCGCATGATACGTTTGTTCAAAATCATTTGGCGTAAAGATTGTTTCTGAAACAATATGCGATTTTATATCTTCAAATACTTCAATTGTTGCTAATTTACGATAAATAATTTCCTTTATTTGTTGCGTCAAAGCTTCATCTGACCAATCGATTCCGCTACCTGTTTTAAGTTCCGGAGTCGGCATTAACACATAAATACCAGTTTTGCCTTCTGGCGCAAGTGATTTATCAGCGACCGCTGGAACATACACATAAATAGAAGGATCATATGATAAACGTCCCTCAAATATTTCTTCAATATTGCCTCTAAAATCATCTGAAAAAATAACATTATGAAGTCTCACTTGATCTGTCACATCAATATCTATACCGATATACATTAAAAATGCTGAACAAGAGTAATCTAAGTCTGCAATTTTATGTGGTGGATACTTTTTAATAGGTGCAAAATCTGGCATTAATGATTCCGCAACACTAGGGAAATCAGCCGTACATAAAATTTTATCAAATTTTCTTATGTCACCATTCACTTTTATCGCATCAGCTCGTTTGAATTTAGGATCAATAATAATTTGCTCAATTTCAGCATTAAGTTCAATATTAACGCCTAAATCTTTATTTAATTGCGCTAGCCCTTGAGCCATGCCATACATACCGCCTTTAATAAAATGCACACCAAACATCATTTCAATCATAGGAATAATTGAATATAGTGACGGGCCTCGTTTTGGATCAATTCCTATGTATAACGTTTGAAACGCTAAAAGCTTTTGTATCTTTTCGTTATCAATATAATGTTCAATTAGCTGATCTGCATGATTTAACGTTTTTAACTTAGCACCTTGCACAAGTGACGTCATATTATAAAAGTCACTTGGTTTGCGATACGTTCTTTCTAAGAAATAGCGACGTGCAATTTCATATTTTTTATAAACATCTGTTAAAAAGGACATAAAACCATGCGTTGAACCAGGTTCTATACTTTCTAGCATGTGCTGTAATTCAGCTAAATCTGTAGGCACCGTTATACGATCATCGCGGTCAAAATACACATCGTAAATATAACGTAATTGTCTCAATTCAATATAATCTTCATAATTTTTACCACACATTGTAAATACATCTTTATAAACATCTGGCATCATAACAATTGTGGGGCCCATATCAAATGTAAAGCCGTCTTTCTTTAATTGATTCATACGCCCGCCTACGTTAGTATTTTTTTCAAATATCGTCACTTCATGACCTTGAGAAGCAATACGGGCTGCCGCTGCTAATCCTGTGACACCTGCACCAATTACTGCAATCTTCATTATTCAACCACCTATATTCTATGATATTTACTATTTATTTCATGAAACAACTTTGCTTTTTTCCGCTTATCCACAAAAACACGTTCATGTAATGTATAGTTAGCCTGTCTCACTTCGTCCAGTATTTCAATATATATACGTGCTGCTAATTCTATGATTGGTTGTGCTTCAATACTAAATACTTTGATTTGATCCATAACATCTCGAAAATCTTTTTCTGCGATAGCTGCATAATATTCCCATAAGTCAATATAATGATTATTAACACCATTTTGGTACACTTCAGCAATATCAACTTCATATTGCTTTAATCGTTGCTTACTAAAATATATCCGTTCATTTTCAAAATCTTCACCGACATCTCTTAATATATTAATCAATTGCAACGATTCACCAAGCCTTCTTGCGACATCGTATGTCTGATGTGTTTCATGATCACTTAAAATCGGCGTCAATACTTCACCTACTGTACCAGCAACACCATAACAATATCCGAATAATTCAGCGTCCGTTTCAAACATTGTAAATTGTTGATCTTTATATACAGTATCAATGAGATTATAGAAAGATTGAAAGGCGATATTTTTATGTTGTGCAACATGCTGAAGAGCCATCATGATTCTACGATCACTTTGAAAGTGATGATGTTCATATGGGTATTTTTCAATAGATTGTATATCTTCTTTTATTTGATTTAAAAATTGAATATCGCCATAAACATCTATACTGTCATCAATTTTACGACACACAGCATAAATTGCCCAAACCGCTTTTCTTTGATCTTCTGGTAACAAGTCAAAAGCGTAAGAAAAGCTTTTTGAATGTTTCTTCATGATTTTATGACAATATTTAAAATTCATAGCCATCATTGTCATACTAGTCCTCCTATATTGAAATGCCATTACCTTGATTTATTGTTCTTTAGATATAGAATATTGACGACCTTTCCATTCAACTACACCATAACGATGCGTTTGTTTCCAAGATTGGATGAAAATTTTAGTGAAAAACATAAATAACAATGGATGACATACCATTAATAAATTAGAAAATTGGCCGACCCTTCGATGCAGATGAATAAATTGTGTAGTATAGCTCAAGTAAACTGTTAACATTTTTCCTACAGACATTTGGCGATATTTTAAACTAAGACATAGCCCTAAAATACTCGCGATAGAACCGAACAACCACAACACAATTGCTGTCATGATCTTAGGCTTTGTGCCACCTGCCCCAGTTGACAAATGCTTTGTCCATCCTTCTTGTAATGACTGAAATCCTTCTTGATACATGCGAAATGCAACAAATGGAAATCCTTCATAAACTGTTACGGGCAATGATTGTGAAGTATATGCACTTCCTAAAGCAAATCCTTCAATAATATGACGGTTCGCACTTTTATGACCTCCAGTTGCATAATAATCTTCTTTATTTGTTAATGTCACCGGTCCAAATGCATGCTGGTTAGTCCGACCGTCGTCTAAGGTAGAAAATACATTCATACCAACGACTGTCATTAAATTAAATATCGCTGAAAACCCTTCGTAGAAACGCTTTGTTATATGATAAGGCTGTACGCTTAACAATCCTTTTTCACCTTGTAATTGATACTGATTAATCAACGTTTCAACAGCATCTTTCCTTAAGAAAGTTACATCAGCATCTACAAAAGCAATACGATTCGTACATGCATGCGTCACACCTTGATAACAAGCATGTGATTTCCCATACCATTTGCCGTCAGCATCATCAACAACATCTACTACAGTCGCACCATATGAACGCGCTACACGTGCTGTTTCATCTGTCGATCCGTCATTCATAACAATGACATCTACTGGAACTTGCTGTTGTATTATCGAATGTAGTAAATGACCTATTCTTTTTTCTTCGTTTCTAGCCGGAATAATAATTGTTAATGCTTTATGATTGAAGTTCAGCGTTTTCCCCTTTAGCTGATGTCTACGATTAAATATCAATGCACCACACGCCATAGACATGGTCACTATTACTGTTAATATTCGTGATAACCATTTCATAGATATCACTTCCTATTCTTCGCTTCTCGCGCGTTTATTTTGTCTGCGACTTGTTGCCCACTTAATGTAACCATTGGCATGCCACCACCAGGATTTACTGATCCACCTACAAAGTACAAGTTTTCAAAATACTGACTTTCTTTAGGAAATTTAAATCCTTTGTTTTTCTTTTTATCTGCTACAACACCATATATTGCACCACGATTAGAACGATAATTTTTTTCAATATCCTCCGGTGTCCAAACATCTTCATAAATAATGTGTTTTCTTAAATCAGTGAGTCCCATTTTTTCTAATTTATCCAAAATTTTATCCCTAAACTTCGCATAATCTTCAGTTGTAAAAGGCTGATCTTGAATATATGGAATATGTGGTAAGACTTTGATATTTTCATAACCTACTGGCGCTTGTGTGTGATCAGTTTTATTCGTATTTACTAGATAAATGGTCGGATCATCTGGCAATACCTTTTCATGAAAAACTTGTTGATAATTGAGATAAGCATTTTCCGTAAAAAAGAAATTATGATGTGCTAATTGCGGGTATTGGCAAGCAACACCTAAATGCATCACATATCCTGAGCTTGCTGGCTCAAATTCCCGCTCTAATTTGTTTAATCGTTGAGTACCAAGGTGAAGTAAATATTTATAAGTAGGTATGACTTCCATATTTGAAATAATATAATCTGCCTTTACAAACTCACCTGTATCTAATCTGACACCCGTCACACGTCTTTGATATGTTTTAATATTGTCCACACGTGTACCTGTATGAATTGTGACACCTTCTTCACGCGCTAGCTTTTCCAAGGCATTGGCTAAATGATGGATTCCAGCTTCTACATACCAAAGGCCTTGCTCTTGTTGCATATGGAATAACATAGATAATACTGCTGGCGCATCGTATGATGAAGAACCTACATATTTGATAAAATAGCCTAACATTTGTCGCAAGAATGGATTCGAGATACGCTTGTCTATGGCCTGTTGCATAGTATGTACATAATCATAATTAATAAGTGCATTTAATGGTCCATGAAATTTAATAATTTGAGATAGTGTATCTAAACCATAGTTAAAATACCCTTTTTCAGTAATACGATCGATTCGTCTTGTATAATTCAAATAATTTTGCAGTTCCTCTATATCCTTGTTCGACAATATCGCATTATGCTGACCTGTTTCTTTAATACCTTCATACAAATCGATAGTCGTTCCATCTGGAAAAAAGCTACGCCATTGATGTGGCAATCTCTTGATTGTAACGTAGTCTGACATTTGCTTCTTGCTATATTCGAATAATTTTTCAAAAATATAAGGCATCGTTAAAATAGATGGACCTAAATCAAAGCCAAAGCCATCTGATTCATGACGATTCACTTTGCCTCCTATATGATTATTTTGTTCATATAATGAGACCGAATAGCCACTTTGTGCCATTCGAATTGCTGCAGAAATCCCACCTAAGCCACCACCAATAACGATGATATGTTTAGTCATGACGTTCACCTCTTCGTTTTAATATGCGTAGTAACTGCGTTAATCTCGGTCGATTATAACGTTGCACAATAATGATTGGAACATTAGCTATCATTGCATAGAAAACATTTATATACTTTACTAAACGAGGTCCTTTAATGAATATGATGACTGGAAGTATCGATATCCAATGGATCAACTCTGCCCTCTTTGTCTCTATAATCATTTTTTCAATTTCATCAGTATTGATTGTCATTAAATGACGCTGATCATATATATTTCGATTAAGCTTATGACCATCTAAAATCTTATGCTTCCATTTTCTTACGTAAAACCATTTGTTCCAAAATTTTCCATGCTTCTCAAAGTTAAATGATTTAAATATTATATGCTTCTGACGAAAATACTTGTCAGGAATTCTTGTACCTAAATTTGCTATATTTAGTTGAACAATTAACCAATACATACTACAGAAAAATGCTGTTTTGATATATTTTTTCATGGTTTTCATCTAAATTGAATCACTCTCAATCATACTGACATAGTATAAATTATCATTTTATTACTTAGTTCCCTAAAGATCAGTGAATAAACCGCTCTCATTTATATTTATATAAAACAAAAACGCCAATACTCTCACGTTAGAGAATATTGACGTCATTTGATTTACCTTTGATTAATGAATGAAATTATATGAACCTGCTTGGTTTGCTGAAATTGTACGAGATGTAACCACACCAGCACCATGTCCATAGTTCATTTCTGAAACACGAACAGAACCGTTGCTGTTAACGCCTTCAACGTAAGCAACATGACCGTAATAGCCTTGTGTTGTTTGCATGATAGCGCCAGCTTTTGGTGTATTGTTCACTGTATAGCCAGATGATGCAGCTGCGCTAGCCCAATTACTAGCATTGCCCCATGTTGAACCAATTTTCCCACCAACACGATCAAATACATAATAAGTACATTGTCCTGAAGTATATAAGTTACTTCCTGATGCATAACCATTAGAAATTGAACGACCATTTGAAGATGGAGCTGCAGTTGTAGTCACATGAACATTATTGCTTGTTGTGCTATAACTTGCACCTAAACCACCAGTGTAATAGTTATTTGTTGCTGTTTGGCTATTGTTTGTATAGTTATTGTATTGATATGAATGATTATAGTAGTTATTGTAAGATGCATTGTTATAACTATAAGTATTGTAGTTATTGTAATAGTATGTGTTGTTTTGCGTTAATTGACTTGGATTCCAATTTCCTGTCCAAGTGTAATGATAATTACCTTGTGCATCAATTGTATACGTATAGCTGTATGATTGAGCGTCATTAGAATTATATCCATTGTTATTTTGTTCTGCGGCTTGTGCATCATGTCCTGCAAATGCGATAGTGGCAAGTCCTGCTGTAGCGATTGTAGCTGTAACGATTTTTTTCATAATTAAATATCCTCCCAATAATCAAAACACTCTATACATATAGTCATTAGCGACTCAATTATTTTAAATTTTATATTTTTTATCTTTTTTATTATGCAAATAATTACAACTTTTATAGTTTTGCGACAAAACAAACTATAACAGATATTAGGTACCTTGTGGTCTTTGTTATCATAATGTAATCTGTTCCTAACAAAGCATCATTGAATGTAATATACCAATTAGAATGTTCACAACACTTTTTCTGCACTGTTAACATGGGATTTGAAAATAAAAAAGCACTAAACTTTTAATGAAATACATCCTTTTTGATAATAAATATCAGAAGTAATGTAATATTTCAAAAGTTTAGTGCATCAAGTTATTTCTTATTTGTAGCATGTGTTTCCATCGTTTTTACAATCAAATCAGTCAATGCTTTACTACCTGCATATTCTAAATGTATGCCGTCATAAGCAAAGTACTCTGGATGACCTGCAGAAGCTTTATACCAATCGACTAGATGTACATTAGGACGCTTTTCAGCTGCTTCGTATATTAATTTATTTATTCTACCTTCATAATTTCTAGGTACTCTAATAGAAACTAAATATATGTCTGCTTTTCCAAAACTATCCAATAATTCATTTAATTGATCTTTCGTAAATGCCCCATTTGTACCAAGCTCTACTACAACTTTTTGACCTTTTTTAGCATAGTCTTTATATTGCGATTTCACAATTGGTGTAGCATCAACGAGTTGCCGTCCAACTTTACCATCAATTTGTGCATTTGGTATTTTCTTAGTAAAGACATTACCAATATCCACCATAACCGAGTCACCAATTAATAGTGGTGATGACTTTTTAATATCCTCTTTACTATTCGCCGTCTGCTTATCCTCTTGCTTATCTTTTTTAACGACCTTTTTCTTCGTTGTTTTAAATTCCGTCTTCTTCTCTTTCTTCTCAGCTTCATGTTGTTTACCAAGCGCATCAAATTGCCCACTGAGCACGATGATAGATGGAATCAATAATAAGATAACTAACACAGTTCTAGCAAATTGACTCTTCTTTTTAGGTAAAAATGCAAAAGCTTTAAATCCTTTTTTACGTATAGGGGTTTCAATAAAGCGATACGAAATTTCAGCCATTAACGCTGTTAACAAAATTTCTATAATATAAACGTATACCGGTATTTGTCCTTGTACGTAATAACTGTTCACAAAAACAATGATAGGATAATGCCATAAATATAAGCTATATGATCGTTTACCTATAATTAGCAAAGGTTTCATACTTAAAAATTTAGCAAATAAACTAGAAGGATGTACCGCAATCGCAATAATGAATAAAGTTGCAAATGATATAATGTAAAATCCTCCATTATATATCCATTGATCTTGGTCTCCAACTATAAAGAACAAAGTCATTAGCACCGCAAAACCAGATATCCCTATAATATCTAATGATACGACAATCTTTTTAGAAATATCTTTTTTCAAAGCAAACGGTGGCCAAATAAATGCTAATATACAACCAAGCAATAAAGTTTGCAGTCGTGTATCTGTCCCAAAATACACACGTGAATTATCTCCAGTGATAAAATGAATCGCTATCATAAGTCCTAAAGAAATCAACGATACAATAAATAGCGTTTGAATAATATTTCTCGGTTTAAATCTATGTAATAAGAACGTGATAACCAATGGGAAAAGCAAGTAAAATTGTTCTTCAATGGCTAAAGACCATAAATGTTTGAGTGGTTCAATAGCAAATTGGTTAAAATAATCTACATTCTGTGAAATGTACCACCAGTTTGAAACATAGAATATAGCTGCAATAGCATCTCGTTTCAATTGTATAATCAATTCCGGTTTAAATATCAGTGTGAACGTAAGCACGACACAGATTAAAAATAACACTGCCGGAATGAGTCGTTTCAATCGTCGCTTCCAAAACTCTAGCAAATCGATTTTTTGCGTCCGATAATACTCACTTATCAACAAACTTGTTATTAAATAACCTGAAATAACGAAGAATGTATCTACTCCTAAAAAGCCCCCACTTAACCATTGTGCATTCAAGTGATAAATAATGATTCCTATAACTGCGAATGCCCTCAATCCATCTAATCCGGGTAAGTATCGCGGGGAATACATTTTTTCTAAACGTTTAAAGTCTTTTGTATCCATGTTAATAAACACCCCATTTATTTTTCTCTATTTTGTAGCATATCACAATATTTTTGAAAATAAAATATTGCACTGATTTTCATTAATTGATTTAACCCTTAATTAAGATAGTTTTAAATTTTTTATTAAGTAGAAAACAATTATTACAGTTAATTTCATTACTGCAAACCACATATAAATTTGTCGATTTTACTACATAACATAGATTATCATAGATTCTTGAATTTTTAACAAAATAACTGTTATTTTCATTATATTTTTACAAAAAAAAGGTTCGTTTTATATTTTATGCATCTTACTGTAACAGAATCATTAAGATATGCTGTTCGGAATTTACTTTTAAAAAGTTGAATAAACTGATAAATTACCGCGCACTGTTATTAAAATATATACACGGTGATATCTTTCCAACTCATTTTCAAATTTAACCATATGAAATGACAAATAATCACTCCTTATTGAAGTGTTTGTGTAAAAAGAATCATGGTGTATTGTTTATTTCACCTTATTCTAATTTAATAGTGACATTAATTCTTCTATCATGACATTAAAATCATCAGGAATAATAAAATAACATCCTAAGGCTCTAGAATCATACTTTAATTTCTAATAAAAAAACTCTTCCCAATTTCTATGGGAAGAGCTATATATTTAATGTCTAAACATTACTTTTATTAATTATGAAGGAATTAGAATCCCCAAGCGCTTAAACCTTGTGCTTTGTATGCTTTAACAGCTGCGTTGATTTGTTGGTCAACAGTGTTTGTTGGACCCCAACCTGGCATAGTTTGGAATAAACCTGAAGCACCTGATGGGTTGTAAGCATTTACTTGACCATTTGATTCACGAGCGATGATTGCAGCCCATGTAGAAGCTGAAACACCAGTACGTTGAGCCATGATTTGAGCTGCTGATGAACCAGTAGCACCTGCAGTATTACCATTGCTTAATCTCACTGAACTTGAAGTAGTTGAAGTGCTGTAGTTATGGTAAGTTGGAGCTGAAACAGCTTCAACGTTTGAGTTACTTGATTGTGCATTGTAGCTTACTGATTGTACATTTGAACCTTGGTTGTATGAAGTAGTGTAGTCTGCACCTGCAACGTTTGAGAAACCAGCAGTTTGACCATTAGCTGCTTCATAGCTCCATGACCATGTAGTACCATTTGAAGTGAAGTTATATTGGAAACCATCTTTTACAAAGTGGATGTCATATGCACCATCTTTGATTGGAGCTGCATTTAATTGATCTTGGTGATTGTGTGCTAAGTCAACTAAGTGTGCTTGATCAACGTTCATTTCAGCAGCGTGTGCTTCATGTCCTGTGCTTGCTGCGTAACCTGTTACACCTAATGCCACTGCTAATGATGATGCCATAATTGTCTTTTTCATAGTAAAAAATCCTCCAGTAATAATTGTAAGTTTATGTTTTTAGTAATTATATTTTGAATTTGAAATGTCGTAGTGCAAGTTTAAATTGTCTTTTATTTCTTTCAACGGTAATCACTATATCACAAAAAACCAGCCAGTAAATTACACTTTCTTTACAAAACATTACAATATCAAGTTTTATTTGTAATGTTGAAATATGGCTGTTTTATACTGTAATGTGAAATATGTACCTTTTAGAATCCAATAAACCCTTGAAATAGTCTTTAACACATAAGATTTTTACTATGTTTAGCTCAACTATTACAACTTTCGTAATATTACAGATTGTATTTTTGTTACATATCTGTAATATATCTGACATGTAACTTCTCTTATTTTCGTACATTAAACGCAATTAAAAAGCAATCAACACATATGGTTCTGCAAATGTGTTGATTGCTATTATTGTTATATATTCAAAGTTACTATGCACACATCTTTTGTGAATTGTCTTATCTTTTATAAGCACAAATAAACTACAGCTCAATTATATTGTTAAACTTTATTCTCTCAATTCACAATAACATTAAATAATTTTTGGTCTCATATTTTCAAAAAACATACTGTCCTTATCCCATGAATTTAAAAATATCATTAGTATATAAACGAAACACTTTACGATAAATGATATCTGCAAGCCAAGCTGTTACAAATGGTACAACAAAGAACGCTACTACAATTAGTAAGACACTCAACCAAGCAGAATCAACCTCCATAAATTTAAATGCATTAATCGGTCCTACCATCCCTATAAAACCAAATCCAGCTGACTCTTTCGTTCCATGAATACCTACTAATGCTGATACCAAACCTGATACAATGGCTGTCGTCAATATTGGTAACATAAGAATTGGATATTTCACCATATTAGGTATCATCATTTTAACGCCTCCAAAGAAGACGGATAACGGCACCCCTAAACGATTCACTTTACTTGTACCAATTATCAATACAGCTTCAGTCGCGGAAATACCAATTGACGCTGACCCAGCTGCTAAACCTGTAATACCTATCGCAAAGGCAATGGCCACAGTTGATAGTGGAGAAATAATAATAAGACTAAATACCATTGAAATCAAAATACTCATGACAATCGGTTGTAATTCTGTAAAACCATTAACCATATTACCGATGGCTGTTGTAATCATTTTCGTATACGGCAATATTAAAACACCAATTGCACCTGAAATACCGCCAACAACTGTTGGGAATACAATCAATGCCATACTACCTACGCGATGTTGAATAAGTAAAATGAACAACACTGCAATCGCTGCTGTAATCATTGTATTAATTAAATCACCAATACCCGTAATCATCCAAGCACCATTTTTAAACTGCGCTGCACCGCTTCCTACATATGCTGCACTTGCCACAACAGCAATTGCTAATGGCGATAAGTCAAATTTCATGGCAACCAATGCACCAATCAAAGCAGGTACTGTAAATTGAATTGCAACGACAACGCCTAATAACGTTTTAAAAATCGGATGATAATCCATAAAGTATTTAAAAATTTCTCCAAGTATCGCATTAGGAACTAAACCCGCAACAATACCTATGGCGACACCTGATAAAACTCTAAATATAAAATCTTTGGGTGTAATTGTTTTAATTGATGTCATAATATCATCCTTCCATTTATGTATATACATCTTTATGCAAATAATAAAGAGCCTTAAGTTATAAGCTGCCACTAGCTTAAATTCTAAGATGTGCATGCCGATGTTGTTATATTTAGGCTAGCAGTATCATCTATAACTCAAGACTATGAAAAATAGTATATCACAAAATTCTGAATTTTTAGATAAAGAAATTGGCAATTTTTCAAACATATTGTTACAATACACTTTTATTTTATCTTCATTTTTAAAATCCATTAATATAATAGAAGAAAGACATTCAAATGCTTACCAAAAAGGTACATTATTTGCTAGGAGTGTATCAGCACTTACATATCATCAACACCTACACACAATCAACACCATTGACAACATAATAGAAGATACTGATAATAAGTGTTAAAACAACAGATGTTAGGTAGTGAACAAATGATGGAAAGTAAATCCATAGATCCAAGAATCGTTAGAACCAAACAATTGCTTGTAGATGCTTTTCTTAAAATTTCTAGAGAAAAGAAATTATCTCAAATTACAGTTAAAGATATCACTGATATTGCTACGCTAAATCGTGCAACATTTTACGCTCATTTCACTGATAAAGAAGACCTCCTAGACTACACATTGTCTGTAACCATTTTAAAAGACTTGAATGATAACTTGAGCATTTCTAATGTCATTAATGAAAAGGTACTACGTAATATTTTCATTTCAATTGCGAGTTATATCAAAGATGCTGCAAAGTCTTGCGAATTAAATAGTGAAGCATTTTGCAACAAAGCACATCAACGTATTAATAATGAATTAGAAGATATTTTTGCGATTATGTTAGAAAACAGCTACCCAGAGCATCAACGAGATATCATTGTAAATAGTGCGAGTTTTTTAGCAGCTGGTATATCAGGCTTAGCATTACATTGGTTTAACACGAGTCAAGAGACAGCCGATGTGTTTATCGATCGCAACCTTCCATTTTTAATTCATCATATAGCACATTTTTAATAAAACTTGGTATTTAGTCATGCATCTTGAAATCACTATGTGACTTAGGTTCATACTTGTACACACAATAAAATTTAACGTATTACGATTGATTAGCCGTGTCTAGGACATAAATCAACTTCTTATACTCTACAATCCCATATTGGCAGTCGTTAACTGAATGAAAATAAGCTTGTCATTAAAACATATAGATTTTAGTGACAAGCATTTTTGTTTTTGCGTACTTAAACAACACTTCAGGCAATATGTTGTTTAGGCAACAAATGATATGTGCGTGTTTATTGGCAAGCGTACGACATAGTAGTATAGTATGTCTAAGCAACACATGTCGCATAGTTGATATGCGTTGTTTAAATCCTAAGATAGGAGGGATTGACGTGAGCGAGACAGATGAACCTCAGGGGTTTGAACACACGCATAACATATTAAATATTAATCAGAATAGTCAGAGTCTAATGACATTCATTAAAAGTAAATTGAAGTCGAAGTTGAAGCAACACATAATAATTGCTCGTGGTAAAAAGCGAATCGACTATCGACTGTCGTATAACTTTTACACTACGTATTATGATAATGTAGAAATCAAGAAAATCGACTGTGAATATACCTATGCTATGCCCATTGCAATTTTAATAAGACACATGATGTCATTCGACAATGCTCATTTCTTTGCTCAGCTACGTCATCCTGTCTTATAAAACAACATTGCAGACATGTATATCAAACGACACTTCAATAACATCACTTTGTCATCGTACTACTATTAAAATCGTGTCTCAAACCCCTTATTTTAATTCCAAAAATCTGCTGGTCAAAAGACCGAGAAACTAAAAACATTACTGAATGTGTTGATAAATTACCTTATAGAAATGATCTCAAAATATATCAACACTTGATTCTAAGGAGGATACGACAATATGAAAATTTTAGATAGAATTAATGAACTTGCAAATAAAGAAAAAGTACAACCACTTACTGTAGCTGAAAAACAAGAACAACATGCATTGCGTCAAGACTACTTAAGCATGATCCGAGGTCAAGTATTAACAACATTTTCCACAATAAAAGTGGTTGATCCAATCGGTCAAGATGTCACACCAGATAAAGTTTATGATCTTCGCCAACAATACGGTTATATTCAAAATTAATATTTGCTCACGAGGTATTGCACTTAAGGTGCCAACTGACCTCATAAACAAAGCCCATACTGATTGAAGACACTAATGTATCGCACCACGTCTCTTACGACATGTGCAAGTTGGGGTGGGACGACGAAATAAATTTTGCGGAAATATCATTTCTGTCCCACTCCCACATTACGCTCCATCTCTGTATGGGCTTTTTATTTATTCTTTTGAGAATTTCATTTTAGCAGACCAAAAAATTAAAATGGTGTCCATCAAGATCTTTGAACATTGCACCATAAAACCCTTGGCTTACTGTTGGTTCTTGAACGACTGTGCCACCCGCTTCTTTCACTTTATTCAGCAACTGGTCAACTTCTTCATTTGTGTTCACACCTAGAGAAATCATCACTTCATTTGGTTCAGTGTTAAGGCTTTGCTGACTTACATTTTGAAAATGCTTGTTTTCTATTAAAATTACGGTTGTTTGACCTATTTGAATGCCGACCATTTTATCTAACATTTGTGGGTTTCTATTTATTTTAAATCCTAACGCTTTATAAAACTGTGCGCTCTTTTCTAAATCTTGCACATGCAAATTAAACCACATTGATTGAATCATGATTGCACCCCATTCATTACTTATTATAGTCTTGGACTTTAAGCCAATCACTTAATGATAATCTTGTTGGATTTATTTCAGCCATTAATTCAAAGTCTACTTCATAACCTTTTTCTTCCAACCATTGCTTTTCTGCAACACCACTAACAAATTCTCCTTCTATAACAGTCGATTTACCTGTCACTTCACTAAAAATTGTTGCTACTTCACTTAATGTAACTTCATCGGAACCAATCTCTATTGATTGATGCGTAAAGCTTTGTGGATGTGCAAAAATATACGATGCAATTTTAGCTATATCAATAGAAGAAATCATTGTGAATTTTATATTCGGATTAATAAATTCTGGTAATGTAATACGTTCATCTTCGACTTTAGCAATGCGTAAAAAATTATCCATAAAGAATGATGGTTTGATAATTGTTGCATTTATATTAGATTCCATTAATCTATTTTCTATTTTTGCTAGTACTTCAAAGTGTGGGCCAGTTCGATTTCGATTAACCCCTCCCGCAGTACTATACACGATATGTTGAATATTTTCTTGCTCAGCTATTTCAATTATCTTCATACCTTGTCTTAATTCTTCGTTAACATCATCTTTAACGATTGGCTGAATACTGTATAATCCATACTTCCCTTTCATCGCTGATTGCAAACTAACATTATCACTCAGATCACCTTCAACGATTGATAAATGCGGATGTCCTATGTCTGAAAGTTTACGGTTATTCTTATTTCTAGTTAATGCACTTACATACCATCCATCCTCTAACAACTGTTTTACAACTGCATTACCTTGCTTCCCTGTTGCGCCTATTACTAAAATATCTTTCATTTTAGATCCACTCCTCTTTTTATCTTAAAAACCAATAGTCCTCTTTTTCACCTTTTAAATACGTATATGGTTCTGGTGTTTGTCCATTTCCTTTAATATTGTCGTTTATTACATCTCTGACATCCCATACTAAATGAATAAATCGTTGTAATTGATGACTAAAAATGCCTAGTGGCGCTTTCATAGCTAACACTTTTTCCACATCTTCTGTAGTGACATTCAGTTTTTCAGCAATCATTTGAACCGATAAGGTAGATTCTTCAAAATGTGCTTGCAATTCTTCAGCTGTAATACGTCTTTGCTCTTTATTTAAAGACATACGCAACACTCTTTTCTTTTATGATATTTAATAGTTATTGCAAATTCATTGCTATCTTTCTTAACACGCTTTATAATAAACGGAGAGTTATCCGTTTGTCAATTTTAGAGAACTATAAGTAGGTGGAACAATGCGAAAGGATGCCATAGAGAATAGGCAACGAATTGAAGAAATAGCACACAAACTTTTTGATGAAGAAGGCGTTGAAAACATTAGTATGAATCGTATTGCTAAAGAACTAGGTATCGGTATGGGGACACTATATCGACATTTTAAAGATAAAAGCGATTTATGCTTCTACGTCATACAAAGAGATCTTAATACTTTTATAACTCGATTTAAACAAATTAAGGATGACTATCATTCTAATTATGAGGTTATGAAAGTATCTTTAGATTATCTTTTACAATTTAAAATCGATAATAAAACACTTCTTCATTGTATTGAAGCTGGCAACAATAAATTACGTTTTTACCAAAGCGCATTTTATCAAGAATTATTTGATTTTTATTACGATTTATTTAAAAGCGATGATGACATTTTCACAAAGTTCAAAACTGATATGCTGTTACAATCATTATCAACTAGTGTATTTGCCTTCCAAATAGAACATCGCCATATTTCAATTGAAGCGTACAGAAATTATTTATTAAACATTTATTTAGATGAGGTGGAACGTAATGACTAAAATTGTGTTAATCACAGGAGGCAATAAAGGGTTAGGCTATGCAAGTGCAGAGGCACTTAAAGCATTGGGTTACAAAGTTTATATAGGTTCTCGTAATGACGTAAGAGGACAACAAGCATCACAAAAATTAGGTGTTCATTATGTACAGTTAGATGTTACAAGTGACTACTCTGTCAAAAATGCTTATAACATGATTGCTGAAAAAGAAGGTCGTCTTGATATCCTCATTAACAATGCAGGTATATCTGGTCAATTTTCAACACCTTCCAAATTGACACCTCGTGACGTTGAAGAAGTATATCAAACGAATGTATTCGGTATCGTTCGAATGATGAACACATTCGTCCCTCTCTTAGAAAAATCTGAACAACCTGTTGTCGTCAACGTATCAAGTGGTTTAGGTTCATTTGGAATGGTTACAAACCCCGAAACAGCTGAATCTAAAGTGAATTCATTAGCTTATTGTTCGTCTAAATCGGCAGTAACAATGCTAACATTACAATACGCTAAAGGATTACCAAACATGCAAATCAATGCTGCTGATCCAGGTGCTACAAACACTGATTTAGTTGGTGATTTTAGTAATAATTCCAAACACGTTTCTGAAGGAATCAAGCCAATCATTCAATTAGCAACGATTGGTGCAGATGGCCCAACAGGTACATTTATTAATGGCGATGGAGAAATGCCTTGGTAGATCAATTTTATGTTACAAACATTGAAATTAGAGGTATATAAAAAATGCTTCTGCAATAGATGCAATAAACATGCAATACAATATGGAGGCGAATTAAATGAAAAGTATTACGTTTGAAGAACATTATGTCATTGAAGATATTCAAAAAGAAACGATGAATGCGATATCAGCAGATCCTAAAGGTGTACCGATGAAAGTAATGTTAGAAGGCCTTGAAAAAAAGACAGGTTTTACAAATGCCGACGAATTATCACATCATGATGAACGTATCCAATTTATGAATAATCAAGACGTTCAAATTCAAGTCTTATCTTATGGAAATGGGTCTCCCTCAAATTTAGTTGGTCAGAAAGCCATTGAATTATGTCAAAAAGCAAATGATCAATTGGCAAACTATATTGCACAATATCCCAATCGCTTTGTAGGCTTTGCAACTTTACCTATCAATGAGCCTGAAGCCGCAGCGCGAGAATTCGAACGTTGCATCAATGATTTAAGATTCAAAGGTGCGCTCATTATGGGACGTACACAAGATGGTTTTCTTGATCAAGACAAATATGACATTATTTTCAAAACAGCTGAAAATTTAGGCGTACCAATTTATCTACATCCCGCACCAGTTAACAGTGACATTTATCAATCATACTACAAAGGAAATTATCCTGAAGTAACCGCGGCAACATTTGCTTGTTTTGGTTATGGTTGGCACATTGATGTCGGAATTCATGCAATACATCTAGTATTATCTGGCATTTTTGATCGTTATCCAAAGTTAAATATGATTATAGGACATTGGGGTGAGTTTATCCCATTCTTCTTAGAACGTATGGATGAAGCTTTATTCGCTGAACATTTGAACCACCCTGTAAGCTATTACTTTAAAAATAATTTTTATATCACACCAAGTGGCATGTTAACGAAGCCACAGTTTGATTTAGTCAAGAAAGAAGTAGGTATTGATAGAATTCTTTATGCTGCTGATTATCCATATATTGAGCCTGAAAAATTAGGCGTATTTTTAGATGAACTGGGTTTAACAGATGAAGAAAAAGAGAAAATAAGTTATACAAATGGTGCTAAATTATTAGGTTTATCATCTAACAATTAACAAATGGAGGTCATTGAATATGGAAACTTTAGAATTACAAGGCGCTAAATTACGATACCACCAAGTCGGACAAGGACCCGTGCTCATCTTTATTCCTGGTGCAAACGGTACCGGAGACATTTTTCTGCCTCTTGCAGAACAGTTAAAAGACCATTTTACTGTTGTAGCCGTTGATCGTCGTGATTATGGAGAAAGCGAGTTAACTGAGCCACTCCCTGATTCCGCTTCTAACCCTGACAGTGATTATCGTGTCAAACGCGACGCACAGGACATTGCCGAACTTGCAAAGTCATTAAGTGATGAACCTGTCTATATATTAGGTTCAAGTTCAGGTTCAATCGTTGCGATGCATGTGTTAAAAGATTACCCTGAAGTCGTTAAAAAGATTGCATTTCATGAACCACCAATTAATACATTTTTACCAGACAGTACTTATTGGAAAGATAAAAATGATGACATTGTGCATCAAATTTTAACAGAAGGCTTAGAAAAAGGCATGAAAACATTTGGTGAAACATTAAATATCGCACCAATTGATGCAAAAATGATGTCTCAACCTGCTGATACTGAAGAAGGACGTATAGAACAGTACAAACGTACGATGTTCTGGTCAGAATTTGAAATTAGACAATATACGCATTCAGATATTACTTTGGATGATTTCACAAAATACAGCGATAAAATCACCCTACTAAATGGGACAGATTCTAGAGGATCCTTCCCACAAGATGTCAACTTTTATATAAACAAAGAAACTGACATACCTATTGTAGATATTCCAGGCGGTCACTTAGGTTATATTCAAAAACCTGAAGGCTTTGCTGACGTATTATTAAATATGTGGGGCTAATCTATCGTTCTCTAATAAAACAGCTTGTACAGTTTTCAAATTATATTTGATGGCTGACCAAGCTTTTTTTGTTTACGTTTAAACGTTCAAATCAACTCGTTATTATACATGAAGGCATGTTAACCATTCTCTTCCACTGAAAACACTACTGTTCCAAACATTGATAGTCTTCTTTTGAAATACCCTTTCCGATAAGCACCAAATATTCTGGCACTTTTTTTGAAAATGCTACAGGTGTTAATTCATATTGTCCTTGTGTAAATTGAATGAGATACGTATGTGTAGTGTCTTTAAATGTCATAAACCCTTTCAACCTATAAATATGAGACGGAAGGCATGCTAAACGTTTTATAAACTGTGCTTTTGTACATTTGACTGGTGATTGCACAAATTGATGATTAATCATTTGATGTAACGACTTATGTTTATTGTCAGAAGTTGCTGTCATTTGTCTAACTGATATTGGCAAAGTGACGCTGCCATGCATACCAACTTGTATATCGGCCTCTGGGTTAATAACTTCTAAATCTTTCAATAGTTTGCTCGTCGTTTCAACATCTGCTGAATCTATTTTATTAACAAATAAGACAGAACAATATGCTAATTGCTCATAAAATAAGCCTTGGATGTCTTTAGGGAATGATTTAATGTGTTTATACATGCTTGCGTCTATTACACCAATCATATGTGTAATTGTTGTAAACGGAGCTAAAATAGGCGTTAAACAAGCATCTAAGACAGAGACCGGTTCTGCAATCCCACTACATTCAATAAATACAATGTCTGGTTGCTCTTTTAAATATAATTGATGTAACTGTTCTGATACATCTGCTTTCATTGCACAACAGATACACCCCTCTGTCAGTTCACTTAAAGGTATGTCTTCAGATACTAAGGCACCATCAACACTCATTTTGCCAAATTCATTCATGATGACTGCCGGTTTCAGCGACTCCTTTAATGATTCAGCGAGCAAATGATTTAAGACAGTCGTTTTACCGCCACCTAAAAACCCACCTATAATAACTATTTTCATCTGCGACTCTCCTCTTATACTTCATATGAATAGAATATTCCAAGATAGCTTTCCTATTGACTGACATGACTCTATATTCAGTTATAGTTCATTTCTTTTTTAAATAATCAGCATTACTATTTTAACAATGATGCCTACACCAATAACTAAAGACAATGATGTCACCATTTGCTTTCCAATTAATTTTAGTGCTGACTGACCACCTAAATGTTTCAAAAGCATTGTCATTGTGACCGAGCACGCTGTAAAAGTTGAACTAAAAAACACAAGTAGTAGTAACTGTGTTGCTGTCATTCCTTGTAATAAGGCGCCCTGATGCAAATTAAACAAGAGCATGCCGTCTTTTCGAATCATTGAAAATAAAATCCCTGGTGACAATTCTGACGAGATGCCTAATAACGATAATATAGGTGTAAATATTTGTGATAAAACATTCAAAATTGGCGTTAGTGATAAAATACTAACAATAAGACAGATTGTGATAAAAATAGGTAGCGCTTGAACGATAAACATTTGTATATTTTGCCACATTTGTAGCAACATTTGACGTATATTTGGCACATGTAATTGCCTATCATGAGGTAGCGGAACGCTAAGTTGTTGATCATTCTTTTTCAACCATATCCTATTATGTAAGATGCCACCTAAAAGTACTAATATTAAGTACGGCATAAATAGCCATGACTTTCCAGCTACACTAAAAATAGATAATGTCGCACCTATTTGATAACTACAAGAACTACCAAAGCTTATTAAACTCATACACTGTGTCTTCGTGCAGGTATGGCATTGGTGTGCTGCTTGTGAAATGGCTGCTGCATTACATCCAAATCCTTCTAATAGTGGCACGATATCATTACCTTGTAATCCTATCCGTAACATTGATGGTTCAATTGCCCATATCATCCATGATTTGAATCCTGTTTGATCAATTATAGCAGTTGATAAACTAATCAATATTACAACCGGCAATGCCCATACGAGCGAATATGTTCCAAGTGATAGCACACCATAATCACCAAATAATATATTCTGTAATATATCGTGATTGAGCAATGTTGTTTGAGTTAAATATTCTATCCATGCTGATACATACTGATTTTGAAACCAATCTGAAAATTGATAAGCGATACCGATTGGCAATGCAAACATTAAAAATATCAACAACCAGGCTAAAAATGTCGCACTTATTTTAGGTCTTAATTGTCGTCGCTCATGTTGAAATAGTGTCAATTGTTCTATCACATGTTCGCTCGCTATAGGCGAAGAAACTACACTTTCTGCCAATGAAATATCTAATTTCTGTTTTATGATTAATAATCTTAATTTCGCTTTTTCTGTTGCGGTAAGTTTATCCGCATGACTAATAACCAAATAATGAGGTTCATGAGGTATGGGCGTATAATGCCCCGTTCTCATATCATATTTCACTTCTAACATGTGCATGACACTTCACAACATGAATAATCATCTAAATACATTTGATTTTTTTGGTAATTTTCAATGACATCTTGTTTAGCTGGTAAGCCTTCCCGCTGTGTTAAAAGATGTGCAAGTACTGCAAATCGCGCTCTGAATTTATAGATATAGCATAATTTGGCATTATCATTTTCAACTGTTGCACCAATCATAAAAATATTCGGATAACGTGTCGATTCATCATGTGTTGTTAATTTAATATCTTGATTTGTTGTCACAAATAATTGTTGAACGATTGGATTTTTTGTTGCATCAAAGCCAGTTGCTAGTATTGGTTCATGAGGCGTATGCACACTTTGTCCGCTATCAAAACTGATATGATACTGTCCATCGTTAAAATCAATATCTTTAACTGTATAATGTACATTCATTTCAATGCGAGCACCTTGCTTAATGACGTTACCTAGTCTCTGACGTGTATAAGGTGACAATCTAACACTAGGATCAGCATCCGGATCATTTAAACCGGTTGTGCTAGTATAAAGTGCGATGTCAGAGCCATTTTTTGCAAGTTGATATGCAGCATCAAAACCACTTTCATTACCTCCGATAACCACATATTGTCCCTTATTAAAGTTATCAAAGTCTTCAATTTCACTATAATGAATACCATATTTAAATGGCTTTTTAGGGAAATTATAATCACCTGTTGCGACAAAGATATAATCCGCGTGATATGTCTCTGTTGTCGTTGCAATCGTATAAAATGCATCATCTACAGATATATCTGTGACAACTGTATTTTCAAAGATATTCAGCTCGTAATGGTTGGCAACCACTTGTAAATATTCAGCATATGTTTCTCCGGAAATATGTTCTTCATTAAATGTAAATGCTGGTGAAGTATCCATGGAAATTGCATTCATATCAGGCATGCCAAATCCATTAGACGTAAATGATGGCGTAATCGTACGGGTCGATTTCGGCCAATGTTTAAATGAATGTCCTACTGTTCCTTTTTCTAAAATAATGACATCTGTTATACCGAAATCTTTTAAGGTAATGGCCATACCTATACCTGCAGCACCGGCACCGATAATAGCCACTTTATGATGTTGCATATTAACACTCCCTCAATGATCTATTTCAAGTTATTGTTTTTGATTATAAATAGTAATAATTACGATTTATAAAGTATAGACCTATCCTTGAGAAATTTCAATATTAAAAGAAAAACTTCCGTTATTGTAGAGAATTCATCTACATTTCGGAAGTTGGAATGTGTCTTTTTTATTAAATTTAAATATGCTACGGTTAGTTCAAATGATTATGAATGACATTTAATGTTATCATCCAGCCTAAGTACTTGGAGATAACATTTTGGAGGTGAGACAGAAATCATATTTTTACAAAATTTATTTCGTCGTCCCACCCCAATAAAGAAAAAGTATTTCTTTATTGTTGTGTAACTTCTCCACGTTGTATTTCACTATCCAAATTTTGTTTCATATTATCAAACAACTCTTGAAATCTAACCTCATCTTGATCAGAATAACCTTTAAAAATAACTGAATCTATATTTTCCTCGTTAAAATAATAAATTTCATCTTCCACAACACCAATCGGATATTTACATGCAGAATAGTCAAACATATACTTTTGATTTTCAATTTCTACAATTGGTCCTCTATTAATAATCATTAACTTTTGCGAACCTTCTTTTAAATAAATAATGCTTCCTATTGTTTCCATTTATTTTCCTCCTTTGTCGCCATCTCGATTTCGATATTCCTTCGCATTTCCAAGTCAATCATCTCTTCTTCCGCTTTACGAATGCCATGTTGAATTTGCTGTTGTTGCTCGTATAACGCTTCCGTTGAACGTCGTTTCGCAAAATGAAATTCATCGCGGAACTGTTCCATACGACTAGCCATATTGCTACTATAATAACGCTCACCTAAATGTTGATATAATTGTTCTATCGAATGATTAAGCGCATCGCTTTCATCTATCAATGCTTTAACCTCTTGCTTTTCATCATATAAGTCATCCATTTGCTTATGTTTCGCTGTGATCATTTTATTGATTCCATCAAGTTTATTCGACATCATTTCACCACGTTTTAATTTTTACCAATTTCATTACCAATCATTACATCAGTTTGGTCAAAAGCCTCACCAACTTTTTGTATATTACCGCTCGCAGTTCGTATTGCTTCAGCAACAGATTGATTCTTACTAATCAAATCATCTATCACACTATGAGCATTATTATTTCCACTTACTGTTGTACTTTCATCTTTATCCGGTTTCGACACATTATTACATGTTTCAACAGCGCTTTTAATAGATGATGATGCACTATTGGTCTTAAAAATATCACTTTGAACTGTACTCATCATTTACACCTCTCCCCATTTAAATTATTTTAAAATTATTAGAAACTGTATCAATATATGATATTCAAACATTCAATAATACTTAAATATTGTTTTGTGATTATATTCAAAATTATTGTATCAATAAATATGTATCATTCCTAGAATTTTATTGAACAAAAAGTTAGAAAATCACTTTTATTGCAACTCAATCTTGTTTTGCATTATAGAAATTAACAATAGAGATTAAAATTTTATTTTCCAACAATAAAAAAGCACAAATATTTTTATTGAGGCAGCTGAAGGCCTTCTCATTATAAAAATATCTGTGCATATTATTATCTCAATCTAACGTAATAACTAACCTGTTGTATCTTGTAAAATCTTATCCATAGAGTGCGCAACACTATCACGGTACATCTCCCCAAATTTCAATAAATGCACCATCAATAAATATAAACGATAAAATTCAAGTCTATAGGATGCACCTTTTGCGAGTGGATAATGTTTATTATACGCATCATAAAATTCGCTCGTAAAGCCACCAAATACCGTTGTAATACCGATATCAAATTCTCTGTCACCATATAATGGTGCTGGATCAAATAACGCCGGACGACCATCTTGTAAGAACATATAATTACCACCCCATAGGTCACCATGTAATAAAGATGGTTTACTTTGATGATTTTCTAATTCCGCCACAATTTGACGTCGCACTTTGTCATATACTTTGATATCGTTGGCATCCCATAGCCCTCTATTTAGCAACTCATCTTTCAAATGGTCCATGCGCTTGTCGACAAAAATGGTACACCAATCGTCTTGCCAATGATTATCAAAAGAAATATCGCCACCTTCATAAGGTAATGAGAAGCCAAATTTGCCTTCTTCTTGTTGCTGACTGTGTAATTGAGCTACGAGTTGCCCTAATTGGCGTTGACTCCCTGAAGCCCCTTCTTCTAAATACGTCATCACTAAATACGCATCACCGTTAACCTCGCCACTTGCAATTACTCTAGGTGCCGTGATACCAGCACGTTCAAATTCATTTAAACCTGCAATTTCTGCAACATAAAATGATTCTTTACGTCCACGTTGGACAAGTAAGAAAAATGTATCCGTATCCGTTTCGACTCGATATGCTTCGTTTACATCGCCACCACTCACTCGTGAAATCTCTTTAATATCTTTTAAAGGTAAATGCTCTAACCATTGTTCATTCATACAAACACCTTCCATTACGCTTACTTTATACTATTATATTGCCTAATTAGGATTATTTAATCTCAAAATAACTTGTGGTACTTGCGTCAATTTTCAAAACTTTTTAGTTTTAACTAGGAAATTATGTAGGGAAATGCTAGTCTATTAAAAGAATATATTTCACATATATTAAGTTGAGGATAGTAAGCCTCAAATATAATGAAATAGGAGCATACTCATGTACAAATTAATTAAACCTTTCTTATTCAAAATCGAACCCGAAAAAGCACACGGACTAACTATCGATGCATTAAAAACGTTACAAAAATTTCCAGTTTTATTCCCTGTCGTCGATAAACTATTTACTTATAAGAATCCAACGTTATCACAAACGATACAAGGTAATACGTACGACAATCCAATTGGCTTAGCAGCTGGTTTCGACAAATCTTGCGAAGTACCAAAAGCATTGGAACACCTTGGATTCGGTGCTTTAGAATTAGGTGGTATCACACCTAAACCTCAACCGGGTAACCCTCAACCACGCATGTTCAGATTATTAGAAGATGATGCCTTGATAAATCGTATGGGCTTCAATAATATTGGTATGAACAAAGCACTCAGTCATTTGCGTAAAAATGCTTATCAAGTACCTGTTGGTATCAATGTTGGTGTGAATAAAATGACACCTTATGAAGCGCGTTATCAAGATTATATAAAAGTCATTGATACGTTTAAACACGACGTATCATTTTTCACAGTCAATATCAGTTCTCCAAATACTGAAAACCTTCAAAATTTCCATGATAAAGATGAATTTTCAATGTTATGTCAAGCTTTGACAACATTTAAAAAACAGCACGATGTAACAGTGCCAATTTACTTAAAACTAACGTCTGATATGGATTTCGATGGCTTAAAAGCACTATTACCAGCGATTACTGAGACATTTGACGGTATCATCTTAGCAAACACAACGCGACAACGAGATGGTTTAACTTCTGCTAATAAAGTCGAAGAAGGCGGTTTAAGTGGTCGTCCATTATTTGAACGTAATTTAAAATTGATTAAGTATGCTTATCAGCAAACAAATGGTGAATTTTTAATTATAGGTACAGGCGGCGTATTCAGTACTGAAGATGCAATCAAAATGATGCGTCACGGTGCGTCACTTATTCAAATTTATTCATCACTTGTTATTGAAGGCCCAGGTTTAACTAAGAAAATGAACAAAGGCATCGCACGTTACTTAAAAGATCATCATTTTGACAATGTCAGTGATATTATAGGACTAGATGCCTAATCCAACGTAGTCAAATAATACTTTAAAACTTGCTGAATCGTCTTATTAAAATTATGATATAACTCAAGAAGATATATTTATCACCATTTTTCAAAATAATGGCTTAAATATCACATATCATTAAATATAGCGTTTTATAACGGAGGCGTTTGTTATGACTAAAGAAACAGATAATAAAAAAACAGTAGCGACTTCTGACAACAAAGACACACAGCAACAAAATCAACCTGAAGAAAATGAACGTCAAGGTTTGAATGGTTATCGTAAAACAGATCTTGATTTAGAAATCGAGCAAGAGCTACGTGAAATGATGAAAACAGGAGAAAATGAAACGAAAAATGACTACAAAAAGTTTAAAGTGTTTTCACTTATTTCAACACTTGTTATTGTCATTTTAGCAATTATAAGATTTGTTCATAAAATGATGTAATTAGAGTGAGACATTGTTTTATGTCTCAGGATCCAGTCATTCATTATAGCTACAATATTTACGATTATATAAATAACCCGAGATTTTAGTATGATTCATTTCACTAAAGTCTCGGGTTTCTATTTGATAATTTTTAATAGGGCATGACTTGTATATGCGCCTGCCTTTTATCTCATTTCCAATGATTAATCTGGATATTGTTCTAAAAATGCTTTCGCTTCTTTATTAACTGTTTTAAAATCAATACCTTGTTGCATCGCTGCAAAGACACATCCACAATAACACTGCCTAAAGATATTATAGTCATTACACATTTCTATGGAACGCTCATAACCTTTACTTTTCTTAAAATCACTTGGCAAATAGTTCACATCGTATATTTTTTGGACATCCATACCAAGTTCATTGATTAATTGTGCGTTCTTTTTAGGTGATAACGTGATTGCACTGCCAAAATAATCATAGCCATGTTCTACAGCTGCTTTCGCTACAATATCCAAACGCATTTCAAAACAAGCGGTACAACGTAAGCCGCCTTCTTTTTCATCAGCTAATTCTTTATCCTTCACCATTTTCACAAACTTATGCGGTTCATAAGGTGCTTCAATATACTTCACATTCGCACCAGTCTTGCGATTAAAATCTTCCACAAATTGTTCTTGCACTTTAGCACGTCGTAAATACTCATTTTTCGGATGAATATTTGAATTCGCGAAATAAATTGCAATGTCTGCATATTGTGTTAAAAACTCTAATGTATATGTACTACAAGGTGCACAACAACTATGCAATAAGATTTTAGGTCTGATTGCTTCTCTTTCCCACTGCCCGATTAATTTCTTCAACACCTTGTCATAATTAATTTTTTGATTTTTCATTTTACTGATAATAGGTTCAGCATTAATCATGATTTAACCTCCCACATTTAATCATTAACTTCTATTATATATGATTCATATTAAATGTCAGTCAAAAAAGTTATAAATTCATTTTAATGCATTTATATTTCGAAAATCCCTTATGTATCTAAAAGCATTTTTTAAACTTGAATTTTAAAACACTAAACAACACATACGTCTCTGTATCATTTTCATATTTTGTTATATATATGTTTACTTTATTTAAATCAATTTCATCTTATAATTTATCGTGTATTTTGCAAAAGATTGACTTCAATTCATCGTAAAAGTTATACTTTTGCCAATTTTTAATGTAACATGGTGTTAGTAATAAAAATAATACATTGAGGTGTTTTACATGACAGCATTATTCCCTTATATCGCTTTTGAAAATTCAAAAGAAGCCCTTGCATATTACGAAGAAGTATTTGGTGCAACTGACGTTAAATGTTTAGAAGTTGGCGAAGAACAAGCGTCACATTTTGGTATGACTAAGGAAGAAGCGCAAGAAGCAACTATGCATGCTGAATTTGAAGTGCTTGGCGTAAAAGTTCTATGTTCTGATTCTTTTGGTCGCGCTGACAAAATTAATAATGGCATATCATTATTAATTGATTATGATGTTAACAATAAGGAAGATGCTGATAAAGTTGAAGCATTCTATGAGCAAATTAAAGATCATTCTTCAATTGAAATCGAATTACCGTTTGCTGACCAATTCTGGGGTGGCAAAATGGGCATCTTTACCGATAAATACGGTGTTCGTTGGATGTTACATGGTCAAGACTATACTGCAATCCAACAATAATGTTATTGATAAAGATATCATTTAATAAACTTATGTTATTTAGCAAGGCAAGCCACTCTCGATTCATGGCTTGCCTTATTTTATTGTATATTTTTAATTATCGTTGCTGGCCCTTGATTGACAATCGTATTAAAATGCATTATTAAGTCAACTTTGTCTATACGGTTTGGATCTTCTACCCAATGTCTTATCAAAGACAATCCCGCACCTGAAACATAACTCATGAAATAAGAAAATGGTATACCATTAATTTGATCATTTTCATTTTTATAACGTTGTAAATGACACATAATTAAATCATAAAGTTTTTCGTGGATATTTGAATCTTTACCCATACGAAACATCAATTGATAAAATGCGATGTCTTTTTCTATCATTTCTATTAAAACGGTCATAATTTGATGTATGTTATCTGTGGATAACTTAACTGCTCCATTTAACTTCTCATCTTGAATGAAGTCTCTTATTTCCTCCAACTGCTGGTCCTCTAATTTTTCAAGCAAATCATATTTATCATAATAATGCGTATAAAATGTACTACGGTTAACATCAGCTAAATCTGCAATTTGTTGCACAGTAATCTCTTCTAATTGGTGTTGATGTAAAAGTTCGATAAATGCATTTCTCATTGCAACTTGTGATTTTCTAATACGTCGATCTATAGTCATTTATATCAAGTCCTCCCCAATGATTATAAACAATTATAAACGTTATGTTCATTATCCTACAAATCTCCAACATTGATGATTGGCACACAATGTTTACCTGTTTAATATAGGTGATACAAACAAACAGAAAAAGGTGATAACAATGAACCAACATTTACTAGGAAATCCAAAATTAACTATAACTCATGTCAATGAAGTGAAAGCCGGTATTAACCACATCGTTGTCGACAGTGTTCAATATGGAAATCAAGAAATGATTATGGAAAAAGATGTCACTGTGGAAATGCGCGATGGCGAAAAATTATATATTAATATTTTCAGACCAAATAAAGATGGCAAATTCCCTGTAGTTATGTCTGCAGATACTTACGGTAAAGATAATAAGCCTAAAATCACAAATATGGGTGCCCTTTGGCCAACATTAGGCGCCATTCCGACATCTAGTTTTACACCTGAAGAATCACCAGACCCAGGATTTTGGGTGCCAAATGATTATGTTGTAGTTAAAGTTGCATTACGCGGTAGTGACAAATCAAAAGGCGTCTTATCTCCATGGTCAAAAAGAGAAGCGGAAGATTATTACGAAGTGATTGAATGGGCAGCAAATCAGTCATGGAGTAATGGAAATATCGGGACAAATGGCGTTTCTTATCTTGCGGTGACTCAATGGTGGGTCGCATCATTAAATCCACCACATTTAAAAGCAATGATTCCTTGGGAAGGCTTAAATGATATGTATAGAGAAGTAGCCTTTCACGGAGGTATATCGGATACTGGCTTTTATCGTTTCTGGACTCAAGGTATTTTTGCGAGATGGACAGATAATCCAAATATCGAAGACTTGATTCAAGCACAACAAGAACACCCTTTGTTCGATGATTTTTGGAAACAGCGTCAAGTGCCATTATCACAAATTAAAACACCTCTACTAACATGTGCTAGTTGGTCTACACAAGGTTTGCACAACCGTGGCTCTTTTGAAGGATTTAAACAAGCAGCATCAGAAGAAAAATGGCTATATGTGCATGGACGTAAAGAGTGGGAAAGTTACTACGCTAGAGAAAATCTCGAACGCCAAAAATCATTCTTTGATTTTTACCTTAAAGAAGAAAATAACGATTGGAAAGATACGCCTCATGTCATTTATGAAGTTAGAGATCAATTTTATAAAGGCGAATTCAAATCAGCGTCAGCGTTCCCTTTACCTAACACAGAATATACACCATTGTATTTGAATGCTGAATGAATCATGCAAAGATTAGTAGCGCGCATGTCGCACAATATGACTCTGAAGATAAACGACAAGATGTAAGTTTTAAATATACGTTTGACAAAGATACTGAGTTAGTTGGAAACATGAACTTAAAACTATGGGTAAGCACTAAAGACTCAGACGATATGGATTTATTTGCAGGTATTAAAAAGTTAGATCGTCGTGGTAATGAAGTTAACTTCCCTGATTTTAATCACATTGAAAATGGTCAAGTAGCTACTGGTTGGTTACGCGTATCACATCGTGAATTAGATCAAGAAAAATCCACAATCGCGCAACCTTGGCATAAACATGAAACAGAATTAAAGTTGTCACAAGATGAGATTGTACCTGTTGAAATCGAATTGTTACCTTCAGGCACGCTATTTAAACAAGGCGAAACATTGGAAGTTGTTGTAAAAGGTAGTGAAATTGTAATTGGTAATAGTACCCCTGGCATGAAAACACGTTATGAACATGAAGAAACCGTAAATAAAGGCATGCACATGATTTATACTGGTGGTAAATATGATTCACAATTAATCATTCCTATCGTTAATTGATATGAAGCAATTACGGTCGATTTTGATTAAAAGTGACATAGTGATAGGACTGTATAACAAGAGAAAGCCACACGCTTGGAATCTTAAACCAAGGTGTGGCCCTTTTTATTATTTATAGCTATTTAATTTTATAAATCTTGTCACTAAACTTACTACAAGCAATATTAAACCAATAAATAAAGCCATAATTGCTGTATTACTTTCGTTGTTTACTCCTGTTTTTGGCAATTCTTTCAATTGTTGCTTATGTCCTGACTTGCTCTTGCTATCCAAATGAATACTTTGTTGTTTAGCCATTTGTTTATTACTTTTTGTGTGAACATCATTTGCTTTAATACTTGGATTTACAGCACTATTATTCGATGTTCCATTTGCGTTTTTCAACTGATTAATAACATTTGGATCTTTCGTGCCATCTATTAAGTTATCTGGATGTTTTAGTAAATGTCTGCAGTCGGATACTATTTTAGAATCTTTTGCCTTTACCGCATTATTCGGCACCTCATTATCATCTTTCAACTGCTTGATAACATCTGGATCTTTCGTGCCATCTATTAAATTATCAAGTTTTTTCACACGTGCTATGTCACTAACTGGCCCTGGATAATTTGCATCCGGTTGTCTAACTGGTATTAAATTGCTGTTTTCATTCACACCTTCAGGTTTGTTATTTTCGGCGTTCGCATTATCCGTAAAAATCAACACTGATAAAATTGCAACAAATAAACTTATAACTTTTTTCATCTTATTCACCTTCTTCAGACCATCATTCTATTTAGTATAATTTTATTATATAATTGCTATCAATTCAATATTTTCACTTCACGAAACTAAACAACATGTCATTAACTTATCTCGTTAAGTTAAGAATTCTATTTTCTACCAAATAAATTCTGAATACTGTTTTAGATAATCAATTCGCAAAACTATTTCTTTATAAATATGTCCATCATTTAACACTGCTAAAATTGCAACGATAATACCTTTACTTCTATTACGCTAACCCAATTGGCATAAAAATAAAAACCCCTAATGGATAACTACATTGTTATCTACTAGAGGTTTCTAACTTATACTATTTTATAACACTATCGTATTTTCTTTTTCATGAATCATTTCAATAATGACATTGTCTTCATTCATTACTGCTACTTTAGGTGCATGGTGTTTAATTTCTTCTTCATTCAACTGTGCATAAGTCATGATTATGACTACATCGCCTACTTCAACAAGTCTTGACGCTGCACCGTTTAAACAAATTTTACCACTACCTCTTTCACCAGCTATTACGTATGTTTCAAAACGTGCACCATTATTATTATTCACGATGGCTACTTTTTCATTTGGCAAGATGTTTACCGCTTCCAATATATCTGAATCAATCGTAATGCTACCTACATAATTTAAATTTGACTCAGTCACTCTTGCTCTATGAATTTTAGCATTCATCATTGTTCTTATCACTTTATTCAGCTCCAATTATTATATTATCTATTAAACGCGCTTTTGAAAATTTGACAGCTAACGAGATAAATATGCGTCCAGTTATTTCGTGTTGTTCTACTAATTGAGGATAACTATAAACAGCAACTTCTTCAATGCGTCCACTTATATGTGATTCAAGATATTGAGTAACCCTGTCTATAATTACTTTACTTTGACGTTCACCGTCTTGATACAACGCTTGTGCTAATAGCAAACTTTTACTTAAATGTACCGCTTCTTGTCGTTCTTGCTCCGTTAAATAAACATTTCTTGAACTTTTCGCCAAACCATCTGCTTCTCGAACGATATCAATACCAATAATTTCAACGGCATGATTGAAGTCTTTTACCATTTGCTCGACAATAGCCAATTGCTGGGCATCTTTTTTACCAAAATAAGCATAATCCGGCATAACAATATTAAATAGCTTATTAACTACTGTTACCACCCCATCAAAATGCCCTGGACGCTTCGCTCCTTCTAACACATCAGCTAATGGACCTACTTTGACATCAATACCTAATTCACCTGGATACATATCTTCTACTGCAGGATGAAAAACAATGTCCGCCCCTACTTCTGATACTAATTCTAAATCTTTATCAATTTGTCTCGGATAAGCATCGAAATCTTCGTTTGGACCAAATTGTAATGGATTAACAAATACACTCACAACTGTAATATCATTTGTACTAACTGATTCGCGTACCATCGTTAAATGTCCATCATGTAAGGCACCCATTGTTGGGATAAAACCAATCGTTGTGCCTGAGCGTTTGGCTGCTTTAACAATGTGTTGCATCTCTTTTACCGTAGTAATCAGCTTAGTCATTGTTATTAACCTCATTCATAATTTTCTTTTTATACGTATATTCTTCTGATGGAAATGCACCAGATTTAACTTCTTGATCGTATTGTTTTAAACCATCTACACCAACACTAAAATCAGCAAATTGCTTCACAAATTTCGCTTTATGTTCAACACCATAATTTAACATATCGTGATAAACCAATACTTGACCATCTGTACCTTTTCCTGCACCAATACCAATGACTGGAATTGTTAAATGCTTGCTAATTTCTTCTGCTAAATCATTTGGAATTGCTTCAAGTACTAACGCAACTGCACCAGCTTGTTCTACATTTTTCGCATCTAAAATAAGTTGCTCAGCTGCTTCTTTCGTTGCACCTTGTAATTTATATCCCATAACGCCAACACTTTGAGGTGTTAATCCTAAATGTGCAACAACAGGAATACCAATTGCCGTTGCTTTTTCAATAAATGGTGTAATATGCGCTCCTTCTGCTTTAATTGCATTTGCATTCGTCTCCTGATAAAGCTTTAGAGCATGATTTAAGTCTTGTGTCATAGAGATGCCTACTGCACCAATCGGCATATCAACAACTACAAATGTATTTGGTGCGCCTCTTCTTACTGCACGACCGTGATGAATCATATCTGCTAACGTCACTTGTACGGTACTTTCATAACCTAATACAGTCATACCAAGTGAATCCCCAACAAGAATCATATCAATACCCGCTGCTTCCACTTGTTTAGCACTTGGAAAATCATAAGCTGTTACCATAGAAATTTTAGTTTGCTTTTGTTTCATATCTATTAATTGACTTACTGTTTTCAATGTTATTCAACCTCTTTTTGCAGTATTATTAGAAATAGTATAATGAATCTTTTATAGAAAGGAAAGAAGAAGATGTTATCAGTTGCGATTATTGGCCCAGGCGCTGTCGGTACAACTATTGCCTATGAATTACAACAATCATTGCCTCATACAACGCTTATCGGGAGACACGCCAAAACAATAACATATTATACTGTACCACATGCACCTGCACAAGATATTGTTGTGAAAGGTTATGAAGATGTCACAAACACATTTGATGTTATTATTATTGCAGTCAAAACACATCAACTTGATGCAGTTATTCCTCATTTAACTCATCTTGTACATGAGGACACGCTCATCATTTTAGCCCAAAATGGTTATGGTCAACTCGAACATATTCCATTTAAAAACGTATGCCAAGCAGTTGTCTATATAAGTGGTCAAAAGAAAGGCGATGTTGTTACGCACTTCAGAGATTATCAATTACGTATACAAGATAATGCATTAACTCGACAATTTAGAGATTTGGTCCAAGACAGTCAAATCGACATTGTACTAGAAGCAAATATTCAACAAGCTATTTGGTATAAATTGTTAGTTAACTTGGGCATTAATTCTATCACAGCACTCGGGAGACAGACAGTTGCAATCATGCATAATCCTGAAATACGTACACTGTGTAGACAGCTATTACTAGATGGTTGTCGTGTTGCACAGGCAGAGGGGTTAAACTTTTCAGAACAAACTGTCGATACTATTATGACTATATATCAAGGTTATCCCGACGAAATGGGAACGAGCATGTATTACGACATTGTGCATCAGCAACCTCTTGAAGTCGAAGCGATTCAAGGCTTTATTTATCGACGTGCACGTGAACACAATCTTGACACCCCATATCTTGATACTATTTATAGCTTTTTACGCGCGTATCAACAAAATATGTAAGCACATATATAATATAAAAAGACCTTAACGATGCATTTAGAATCACCTGTTCTTAATATCGCTAAGGTCTTTTAATTATATTAGACTATTCAGCTTCTCTAATTTCTTCTGTCACATCTTTATAGTCTATTTTCGCTTTAACAAACGTCTCGTTATTTACCGGGAAATGTTGTTGGAATGTTTCAAAGTTTTGTATCTCAACGACAACGTCATCCACTTCAAAGTCAAGAACATGTCCACCATAAGCTCTTTCATCATCCGCAAAATGTATATGAAAACCAGCAGACCCTACGCCATGAAATAATTCTGGTGTAAAAAATCCAACAATGGCACCACGAATATCTTGTCTTTTTTCCTCAGGTTGTCTGCGTGCTGAATCAATCAAACGTGTATATGGCGGTTGCTGAGCAGGCATCATTCGTACATGCATATGTTTAAATGTGCCATAAATTTTAACAGCCGAAAATAAATTCTCACTTAACATTTCATTTTTAATTTGTGCGAATACATCATCTTGTGATAATTGTTGCAATGGAAATGTCTTACTCGCTTTAAAATTAGTAATCGATGCATACGGTACTTTCTCATCGCCTTTTAATTCTATAAATTCTTTATGCTCGTTAGCATGATATGCCTTCCCGTCTAAAAATATTACTTCGCCATCAGACCCTGTTAACGTTGCAATCCCTAAATTTCCATGTTCTAACAATTCATTAATTGTAGCTGTTCCTTCTAGTAAGCCAGCCATTAACGTACCTAATGTACCATGTTGATACAAGACATTCGTCATTCCAAAACCATCTCCCTATAGTTATTCCTCGTTGTCATGCTCTACTTCGTGCTTAATGCAGAACTACTTTCCTTTATACTCAATGACGCCTCGACATTTCTATTCATGTCACTAAATTTTCACGAGTCATAATACTTTATTCAATTATTATTTTACGCAAAAGTATTGCCTCTATCAATGCTTGCTAAAAAAATGGACCTATCAGTGCCACATGTTACCGCAACACTAATAGATCCTCTTACCATTAATATATTTCTAATTAATACTTAAAATAGGCTTAGTCTTCTAATAAATATTTAATTGAATCAAATGTATCTTCTAATGTTTTAACAGATTTATCGAACAATGCTTGTTCTTCTGCACTTAATGGCATTTCATAAATTTTAACTGCGCCATGTTGGTTAACTAATGTTGGTACACCTAGGTAAACGCCTTTGTGACCACCATATTGACCATCTAATTGTATAGAAACATTTAAGACATTATTTTCATTATTTAAAATGGCTTTTGAAATGCGCATCAATGCTAATGCAATACCATAGTATGTTGACCCTTTAGCTTGGATAATTTCATAAGCAGCGTCACGTGTATTCACATAAATTTCTTCCGCTTTAGCTTCGCTACCAGTTTGTTCTTTTAATGTGTCATATACTGAAATACCTGCTACATTTGCTTGTGACCAAACTGCAAGTTCAGTATCACCATGCTCACCAATAATACTAGCGTCAACACTTGAAGGTGCAACACCAAGTTCTTGGCTAATTAAATATTGTAAACGTGCACTGTCCAATACAGTACCTGAACCGATAACACGCTCTGCTGGCAATCCAGTATATTCTTTTACAAATCTTGTTAAAATGTCTACAGGGTTTGCCGCGATTAAGAAATATCCATCAAAGCCGCTATCCATAACACTCTTAACAATGCTCTTCATAATCTTAGTATTTTTTTCAACTAATTGTAAACGTGTTTCACCTGGCTTTTGAGGTGCACCAGCTGTAATAACAACTAAATCTGCATCTTTACAGTCTTCGTATTCACCTGCTTTCACATCAACTGGTGAAGGACTGTGGACTGTACCATGGTTTAAATCTTGAACATCTGCTTTTACTTTGTCTTTTGCAATGTCAATAATTACAAATTCATCAGCAACACCTTGCGTAACCATTGCAAAGGCATAGCTTGATCCTACAGATCCATCTCCGATTAATACAACCTTTTTACCAAATGTTTTCATAATTATGTCTCCTAACCTAATTGAATTTATTTTACACGTGACTACACGTAAAAATATCTATACTGAAATTAAAGATTAACAATTTTATTTTATTATAATATTATGCTACCAAATTACAAACATAAAACTGAGATGTAAGCGGAGTCAAATTACACTCTAACGCCAATAAATATTGATATCTCAAGCTTTAGCACGTAATTTGAAATTTGTGACAATTTTTAGCATTCTAAAATTGCATAATGACGCTATTTAAAGCCTTTAACAAACTATTGATCTTTCTATTTTTTTCATTTTAAAAAGAATGGCTATTCGACTTAAATGACTTACTATATAACCTCCTATTTTCCGCCTTACCCTCATCATATTTGATGCATCTTTTTATAGTCAAAGAATTACATTTCATACAAACTAGCCAATCAGACATAAACATGAAATTGATTTTAAAAATATAATGTGCAAAATTGTTAGAAAATTAGCAAAAAATAGTACTTATTCATTTAATATCTGTTATAATCAGTTTTATCATTTAAAAAATCTATGGATGTTATCAAGACAAGTCATTAATACGTAACATAAAGTTGTGATTTTTCGGAATTTTTAGACAAAATATTGATTATTTGTGCTATGATATAACATATTAAAAAACACCGTATAGAATTGTTTATGAATGTTTGGGAGGAAAGTTTATGGGAAGTTTTTTCAATAAAATAGCACGAAAAGAGGATCCGGCTATCTATCAAAATAAAGATGGTCATTTAAAGCGTACACTTCGGGTGCGTGATTTCTTAGCTTTAGGTGTAGGAACAATTGTATCGACATCTATCTTTACGCTACCTGGCATTGTTGCTGCAGAACATGCAGGACCGGCCGTTGCGTTATCATTCTTACTCGCTGCTATTGTTGCTGGTTTAGTTGCATTTACTTATGCAGAAATGGCTGCCGCTATGCCATTTGCAGGTTCAGCCTATTCTTGGGTCAATGTATTATTTGGTGAATTTTTTGGATGGGTTGCCGGTTGGGCTTTATTAGCTGAATATTTTATCGCCGTAGCCTTTGTTGCATCAGGATTCTCAGCGAATTTACGCGGACTTGTGAAACCAATTGGCATCGAATTACCTGCAGCATTATCAAATCCATTTGGTACGAATGGCGGTTTTATCGATATTATTGCTGCTATCGTTATTTTATTAACTGCATTATTACTATCACGTGGTATGTCGGAAGCAGCACGTATGGAAAATATTTTAGTTATTTTAAAAGTATTAGCTATTATTTTATTTGTAATCGTAGGTTTAACAGCAATAAATGTTAGTAACTATGTGCCATTTATTCCAGAACACAAAGTAACTGCTACAGGTGACTTTGGTGGATGGCAAGGCATATATGCTGGTGTTTCAATGATTTTCTTAGCGTATATCGGTTTCGATTCTATCGCAGCAAACTCAGCAGAAGCACTTGACCCTCAAAAGACAATGCCTAGAGGTATTCTTGGTTCTTTAAGTGTTGCTATCGTATTATTTATTGCTGTAGCACTTGTGTTAGTTGGTATGTTCCATTACTCACAATACGCAAACAATGCTGAACCTGTTGGTTGGGCTTTACGTCAAAGTGGTCATGGTATTGTAGCAGCTATTGTTCAAGCTATCTCTGTTATCGGTATGTTTACAGCATTAATTGGTATGATGTTAGCAGGCTCACGTTTACTTTATTCATTTGGACGTGACGGCTTATTACCTTCATGGTTAAGCCACTTAAACGACAAACATTTACCTAATCGCGCACTAGTTATACTTACTATTATTGGTGTTTTAATTGGTTCTATGTTCCCATTCGCATTTTTAGCACAATTAATTTCAGCAGGTACACTTGTTGCATTTATGTTCGTTTCATTAGCAATGTATCGTTTGAGAAAGCGTGAAGGTAAAGATCTACCAATTCCTGCATTTAAATTACCTTTATATCCTGTGTTACCAGCAGTTACATTTGTTTTAGTATTGCTAGTATTCTGGGGATTAGGATTCGAAGCGAAATTATACACTTTAATTTGGTTTATTGTTGGTATCATTCTATATTTAAGTTATGGACTTAGACATTCTAAGAAAAATGACGTAGCTGAATACCACCCACCAAAATAAAAATCAAAAAAATCATTTCCCATCTGATTAACATCCAGATGTGGAAATGATTTTTTATTTTATATTAAGAGAATCGCTATTACCAACCTTGTCCAGATATGTCATATTGATCTAAGTTACCTGTTTCCAAAATAGTCAGTGCATCTTCTATAGTGTTTAACGCCGTGTCTAATTGCTCATATGTTATCACCAATGGCGGTTGGAATCGCAACACATTTCCTGCTACAGCTATAATAACTACGCCATGCTCAAAGCAGTAATTACAAATTTTAAGTGCCGCACTGGCATCACGTGTTTTGAGTTTTTTGTCGGAAACAATATCAATACCAATGCTCAGACCTTTACCTCTAACATCGCCTACACTATTGTATTTAGATACCCATTGATTCATTCGTTTCCTAACATATTCCCCTTTTTCCGCACTAGCCTGAAGAAGCGACTGATCTTCAATCATTTGAATTGTGGCTAATGCAGCTTCACAACTAACTGGATTAGCACCTGTTGTAAATAAATGTGCTGGTGCTTCTAAACAATTCATAATCTCTTTGCGTCCAACAATTGCTGACATAGGCATACCACCTGCTAAAGATTTTCCGAAAGTGATTAAATCAGGCGTAAAATTAAAGTGCGAGACTGAACTCCATGTACCTGTTCGCCCAAAACCTTGTTGAATATCATCGACAGCGATTAAAATACCATGTTCACGACAAATCTTTTCTAACGCTTCAAAATACCCTGGAACTGGTTCTAAAAGTCCACCATCGCCTTGTATCGTTTCAATAACAATACATGCTACTTCGTCAGCAGGTACATATTTCGCAAACATTTCTTTTAAGGGTGCTAAATATTCTTCTACTGAATTAGCTTGTGGCTGCTCGTACATACCACGATATTTATCTGGAAACGGAATATGATAAAAGCCATTCAATAACGGACCATAATGTTTGCGCATATTTAAACTAATAGCTGACATAGACAACGAGCCAAAAGTTGAACCATGATATGCATTAGTGAAACTAATGATATAAGGACGCCCTGTATATGCTCTGGCAAATTTAATGATGCCATCATTTGCGTCTGATCCAGTTAATCCGAAGGTCACTCTTTTTTCAAAATCTCCAGGTGCAATCTCACAAAGCTTCTTAGCTAAACGTACCAACGGTTCATGATACATATATGCTGGTGTATAATGAATAAATTTATCAACTTGTGCCTTTATCGCTTCTGTTACTTCTCTAGGTGCATGACCTACGTTTTGAGAACTCGCACTCGATAACAAATCGATATATGTCTTCCCCTCAATATCAACCAATGTTGCTCCATATCCATGATCAATAACTAACGGATAATATTTAATACGTCCTGATTTCGCAAAATATTGTTCATCCTCTTGAATTAATTGATGTGCTTTACTCATATACATTCCCCTCCCATTGACAGACCTTATTCGTATAATTACCTTCCCTACATCGATAACCACATTCAATTTGATATCACGTGAAAATACTGTCATGTCATTATGAATACTATCCAATATACTAATAAATTTCAGATTTGTAAATATATTCTGATAATTAAGAATTTTATATCAATCTACTTTGTTTATGCGCATAATTTTGTTCGATTAGGGAATTGTTTACTATATTCCATTTGACTCTGAGGTGATATGAATGCGTTTAAAAGTATTGTTCCATTTCATTGCTGCTATTTTCATATCATTCATGTTGCTATGGATGACCATGTTGTTCGACATAACTAGCGATCAATCACATTTAAAAGCTTTATTATTGAATTTAGATTTTCTAATTCCTTCTGACAATACACCATATACTCTAGAAATAATATGTCACTTACTAATTGGTAGCGTCATTTATTTTGTATTTGTGTTGCTGTTTCATATTTCTAAAAGGCTTTACTATCTATGTTATATCCCTTTAGTTTTCTTATTTATAGCATTGTATCCCTTTTTAGTATTTATTGCGCAACGTCCAATTTTTCAATTTAGTGTGACAGAATTAATCGGTTGGATTATTACACATATTTTCTTTATGTCATTAATGGCGTTAGTCATACCTAGAATAAAATAATATTTTTAATTAAACTGACAATTATTTTTCACATTTTATACACTTTTCAAGGTTTATGACTTGAGAAATGTTCTCATTTTTATCATACTGGAGGTGTATTGAAAAGTTAAGGAGTGGAAAGTATGAATAAAGAGCAATTAGAAAAAATGAAAAATGGAAAAGGCTTTATTGCCGCATTAGACCAAAGTGGTGGTAGTACACCAAAAGCACTTAAAGAATATGGTGTAAACGAAGATCAATATAGCAATGAAGACGAAATGTTCCAACTTGTTCACGATATGCGTACACGTGTGGTAACTTCACCTTCATTCTCACCAGATAAAATTTTGGGTGCTATTCTTTTCGAACAAACAATGGATCGCGAAGTAGAAGGCAAATACACTGCAGATTACTTAGCTGATAAAGGTGTTGTTCCGTTCTTAAAAGTAGACAAAGGTCTTGCTGAAGAGCAAAATGGTGTTCAATTAATGAAACCAATCGACAACTTAGACAGCTTATTAGATCGTGCAAACGAGCGTCACATTTTTGGTACAAAAATGCGTTCTAATATTTTAGAATTAAATGAACAAGGTATCAAAGACGTTGTTGAACAACAATTTGAAGTCGCTAAACAAATTATTGCTAAAGGGTTAGTGCCAATTATCGAACCAGAAGTTAATATTAACGCAAAAGATAAAGCTGAAATTGAAAAAGTATTAAAAGCTGAGCTTAAAAAAGGTTTAGACAGCTTAAATGCTGATCAATTAGTTATGTTAAAATTAACAATTCCTACTGAAGCTAACTTATACAAAGACTTAGCTGAACATCCAAATGTTGTTCGTATCGTTGTATTATCAGGTGGTTACAGCAGAGAAAAAGCGAACGAATTACTTAAAGATAACGCTGAACTTATCGCAAGCTTCTCACGTGCATTAGCTAGTGATTTAAGAGCTGGACAATCTAAAGAAGAATTCGATAAAGCATTAGGTGACGCTGTAGAATCAATCTACGACGCATCTGTAAACAAAAACTAATTTATACATTAAACGTATTTTTTGATATAAACTACTAAAAAGGACTCATACATGTGCTTTAAAGGCATTGTGTATGAGTCTTTTTGATTAAAGTTGATTTTGCGTATGTATTATAGATTACGCAAAAAAATCGGACAGCTGAAAAATCTATAAGATTTCTCAGTTGCCCGATTTTAAATATAGCTATTAGAATTTAGTTTTCGTAGTAACCTAATTCTAAGTCTTTTGAAGTTTGTTTACGGATTTTTCTCATTAATTTTTCGTCTTCAATTAATGATTCACCGTATGATGGAATCATTTTCTTGATTTTAGGTGCCCATTCAGTTTTGTATTCAGGGAAGTTACGTTCTAATACTTCTAACGCAACTGAAACTGAAGTTGAAGCCCCTGGTGATTCACCTAATAATGCGATTACAGTGTGGTCTTGTGAGTTAACCACTTCTGTACCGAATTGGATGAATCCTTTACCGTGTTCAGGTGTATCTTTGATAACTTGTACACGTTTACCAGCAGTGTATAATTGCCAATCTTCGTTACGTGCTTCTGGATAGAAAGTACGTAAATGGTTCATACAACCTTCTTTTGTCATAATCACTTGATCAAATGAGTATTTAATTAAAGGTAAGTTTTTAACAGCTGCTGCTAATAAAGTTGTAATGTTGTATGTTTTAACTGATTTGAATAAATCTAAGTTAGAACCATTTTTCAAGAATTTAGGTCCAACATTAGCAAATGGTCCAAATAACAATGTTCTTTGGCCGTCAATGTAACGCGTATCTAAATGAGGTACAGTCATTGGTGGTGTACCAGGTGGCTCTTTACCATAAACTTTGGCATCGTGTTGTTCAATAACTTGTGGGTTTGTACAAGCTAAGAATTGACCACTGATAGGGAATCCACCTAAATGTTTACTTTCAGGGATACCTGTTTTTTGTAATAATGGAATTGCTCCACCGCCAGCACCGATGAATACGTAGTCAGTTACTTGTTTGAATTTCTCACCAGTTAGGCGATTTTTAACAGTAACTTCCCATTGACCATTTGATAATTGTTCAAAATCAACAACTTCATGGTTAAATTGCACTGTAGCATTTGGATGTGCTTCAATGCTTTTAGCCATTTTACGTGTTAATTCACCGAAGTTTACATCTGTACCTTCGTCAATTTTACTTGCCGCCATGATACCAGGGTTATCTTCACGGCCTTTCATCATCAATGGAATCCATTTTTTCATTACTTCGATGTCTTCAGTATATTCGATATTATCGAACATAGGGAAAGCTTTCATCGCTTCGTAACGATCTTTTAAGAATTTAACATTGTTTTTACCTCTAACATAACTGATGTGTGGTAATGGATTGATAAATTCTCTTGGGTTCTCGATGCTACCGCTTTTCACTAAGTGACCCCAGAATTGTTTTGAAATCTCAAACTCTTCGTTAATCACTTTCGCTTTTTCGATGTCGATAGAACCATCAGGTTGTAAAACTGTGTAGTTCAACTCACATAATGCTGCATGACCCGTACCAGCATTATTTCTTTCGTTTGAACTTTCGATTGCAGGACGATCCAAGCGTTCGTAAACGTGGATATTCCAGTCTGGCTCAATTTCTTTTAACATTGAACCAAATGTTGTGCTAAGTACACCGGCTCCAATTAAAACGATGTCTTTACTATTAGACTTAGCCATTGGTTTCACCTCTCCAAAAATTGTAAATGTGTATCATCAATATGAAAGTTACATAAAACTGACATATTTCTTTAAAATATCAACGCCATAGATAACTTCCTGTTTTAATTGATACGCTGTAACAAAATACTATAGTTAGTGCTTACATATATATGTTAAAGCAAGCAGTGGTAAATGTAAATTATAATTATTCATTAACTTTGCAATATATTAAATCTTTTATTCATAGAAGATAAATATCAAATCGATCATAATTATTTGACAACAAATAGCTAACAATTGTTTTAATCTACATTTGACTTATAGCATTTTAAACATATACTCTATTTTGATACAATATAAGTGTAAAATCAATCATAAAAAGGAGATTCAATATATGCATCTAAGAAAATCACTTCAATTACCTTTAATATTGAAATTTATTTTGAATCTTGCCCTTATAGGTATTGTAATTATCGTTCTAACACATACTGAGTTTCAACTTAATGCCGGTGATAGTAATGTGTTTTTATTAAACTGGGATATTCGAGGTTTAACATCTTATATTTTCTCATTCTTAATACTGGTTGCGCTTGTTTCTAAACTAATTTTAATATTTATAACTAGACGACAAAGAACATCATAAATAAACAAGCAGTCCAGTGCGTATCATCATACCTTACGCATTGGACTGCTTTGCTATGTTTATTGATTGCTATCTTTTTGTTGTTGCCATTTTTCTATTTCAGCATCTCGTAGTTCAACACGACGAATTTTACCTGAGTTTGTTTTTGGTAAGTCGTCAACGAATTCAATCTCTCTCGGATATTTATATGGTGCAACTTCATTTTTAACAAATTGTTGTAGTTCTTTAACTAGCGTATCATCACCCGCAGTATGATCCTGTAAAATAACGAATGCTTTAACAATATTTCCACGTATATCATGAGGTTTTGCTACTACAGCACATTCTTTAACGGCTGGATGATTCGTTAACGCATCTTCAACTTCAAAAGGCCCAATCGTATAGCCTGAACTAATAATAATGTCATCTCGACGTCCTTCAAACCAGAAATAATCATCATCATCTACATGAGCTAAGTCACCAGTGATGTAGTATTTACCTGTTTGCGCTTTCGCCGTACGTTCTGGCTCTTTATAATACCCTTTGAAAAGTGCTGGCAAATCAAGTGGCACTGCAATATTCCCTTTCGTATTAGCAGGTACGCTATTCCCCTCATCATCTACTACAGTGACCGAACTACCCGGAATGCCTTTACCCATTGATCCAATCCTTTGTGGTGTATCTTTTAAAAAGCCTATAAGCAAGGTACTTTCAGTCTGGCCATATCCATCTCTTACAGTTAAATTAAAGTATTTCTTGAATTGTTCAACTACTTCTCGATTTAGTGGCTCACCTGCAGAAACGGCACTATGTAAATGCGTTAAGTCATAATCATTTAAGTTCTGTAATTTAGCCATCATACGATATTCTGTCGGTGTACAACATAAAACATTAATTTGATATTTTTGAAGCAATTCTAAGTATGTTTCAGGGCTGAATCTTCCATTAAATACAAAAGCAGTTGCACCTGAACCTAATACAGATAAGAAAGGACTCCATACCCATTTTTGCCAACCTGGTGCTGCTGTTGCCCAAACTAAGTCATCTTCATTAATACATAACCAATGTTTTGGTGCCATTTGTAAATGTGCAAATCCCCATCCATGACAATGTGTAACGGCTTTAGGATTGCCAGTTGTACCAGATGTATATGACAGAATCGCCATATCATCACGCGTCGTATCTGCCATTTCTAGTTTGTTACTTGCGTTTTCTTTTTCAGCTTCAAGTGAAATCCATCCATCTTTTTGACCGGCAATAACAAATTTAGTTAACGCATCATATTCTTTAATTTTTTCAAATTCAACTGTGAATGGCTCTAATGCAATGACTGCATTTATTTCACCGTGTGTGATACGGTATTGTAAATCTTTAGTTCTTAGCATTTCAGAACATGGAATGATTGCAACACCTAATTTTAAAGCAGCAATATATAATTCATACGTCGCAATAGATCGTGGCATCATAATGAGTACTTTATCGCCTTTAGATAAACCATGCGATGCTAAAACATTACCTACTTTATTAGACTGTTCAATGAGCTGTTGGTAAGTGACTGATATATCTTCGCCTTCAGTATTATGATATAAAATCGCCTTTTTATCTGGTATGTGGCTATATTTTTCGATTTCCGAAATAATGTTATATTTTTCAGGCGCGAATAGAGCTGACTTTTGCATAACTAACTTCCTTTCATACATCCACTTTTCCTGTGATGAACATTGTAATTTTATAAATGAATTATATATATCATACGCCTATCTTTACAGAATTTTCAATTAAATAGGGTTAAATATCAAAGTCCTCGACACTACACTTTGACATGACGTAGCATTCAAGGACTTTCAAATGATTGAGGGGTGATATCTCGGGCTAGACCATATCAGCTAATTCAATACGAATATTGTATGATAATTCACGATTAATTATTTTTACATCTGCACCTTTCGAAGTGCCACGATGCTTGTGTGTATGCTTGTACTCAGCTGAATTTTGCCAATGATAAAATGCTTGCCTATTTTCCCACAGCGTAATAATGATATAGTGTCTACCAGCTGTTCTAGGTCTTAAAAACCTTAATGCTTTAAACCCATCAACGTTTTGCAAATGTTTATTTCGTTGTAAAAACTTTTGCTCGAAAGTTTCTTCTTGTCCTTCGTTAATATATAAATGATTTAACACACATAATGAATCATTTGATAAATCATTTATCGCTTCTAGAACATCGTAATATGCAGTGTCATTATTTTTTTGTATTGTGAGACAATCATCCAGTTCTTCTATTACATAACTTCTATATTCATCATAAATGTTCATAATACATGCCTTCATTTCATTTATATTTTTGGTCATATTACTTTATATCTATTACTAATTCATTCCCGTATTTATTAATTACAATCATAGTTTGGCTTCTTTTTAAAAAATAAGACTTTGTAAAAAGTATTAATATTTCATACAAATGGGGACAGGAGTCGCCCGCTATTTTTGTGTCTTCAATTTCATAATCATTATTTAACATTAGTCATGAAAATAGCCGACAACTTCATCTGTGAAATCACCGGCCTTTTATTTTAGCTAACTTTATTTCTGATTTTACGATTTTAATTGATCATACAGAGAAAGTGATCTTTTTACAATTTCTAAAAACTCATGATCTATATTAGACATTTGATGAAAATAAGACAAAATGTTTTCTGTTAGCTTCTCTTGTTTTGGGAATGAATCATCTTCTTTAATCCAAATCGCTAATTCGCCTAATGGTGTTTTATCATCTTTAAATGTTTGTATATATTCGTAAAAGCTCATAGTATTCCTTCTCTCAATTTACTTATATAAATCCTACCACGAAAGCTTTCAAGAAAACACAATTAAATGTCTATTTAGTGAACTTTTATGGTTGTACACTCTTTTAATGTCTGCCAATTAGGTCAATTAATCATCACAATGTACAATTAACTCTATTTTCAGTTCATATACTCACACACCGTTTTTGAACAACACATTAACTTCTCATTTAGATAAAACGCAAAAAAGCCTGGCACCAATACAATAGATGCCAGACTAAGAGTCTACTATATAAATTTATTTAGCATATGGTTTTACTTCGATTGCACCTTCATTTTCATCATGAACACCATGCTTATAATAATCAATATATTGTGGCTCTAAAGGCTTTCTGCCACGTATAATGTCTGCTGCTTTTTCAGCTAACATTAAAACAGGTGCATGTATATTGCCATTTGTCGTACGTGGCATAGCTGATGCATCAACTACACGTAAATTTTCCATACCGTGGACTTTCATTGTTAACGGGTCAACTACTGCCATTGGATCTGAAGCAGGACCCATTTTAGCACTACAAGATGGGTGTAATGCTGTTTCACCATCTCTACGAACCCAATCAAGAATTTCTTCGTCTGTTTGCACTTCTGGTCCTGGTGAAATTTCTCCACCATTGAATGGATCCATTGCTTTTTGAGATAAGATATTTCTTGCTACACGAATTGCTTCTACCCATTCTTTTTTATCTTCTTCTGTTGATAAATAATTAAAGCGGATACTTGGTTTTTCGAATGGATCTTTAGATTTGATTTTCAAGCTACCACGAGAGTTTGAATACATTGGTCCTACGTGAACTTGATAACCATGTGCGACCGCTGCCTTTTGACCATCATATCTTACAGCTATTGGTAAGAAATGGAACATTAAGTTAGGATAATCAACTTCGTTATTTGAACGTACAAATCCGCCACCTTCAAAATGGTTAGATGCTGCTGCACCTGTACGTGTGAAAATCCATTGTAAACCAATAAATGGCATACGCTTGATATCTAAGCTTGGCTGTAATGATACAGGTTCCTTACATTTATGTTGAATGTATACCTCTAAGTGATCTTCAAAGTTTTCACCCACACCAGGTAAATGAACACGTGGCTCAATGCCTTTTGATTTTAGGAACTCTGAATCACCGATACCAGATAATTGTAGTAATTGTGGCGTATTGAATGCCCCACCAGACAAGATGACTTCATTAGCATCGATGGTATGTAGTTTGCCATTTTTCTTATACGTAACACCAGTTGCTCTTCTACCTTCATAATGAATTTCAGTTACAAAGGCACGTGTTTCAACGGTTAAGTTTTTACGCTTCATAGCTGGATGTAAATATGCTCTTGAAGCTGACATTCGGCGACCACGATGTACTTGACTATCGAACGGTCCAAAACCTTCTTGTCTAAATCCATTCACATCAGGTGTTTTATGATAGCCTGCTTCAACACCTGCATCAAAGAATGACTGGAATAAAGGATTCGTTGCTGGCCCTCGTTTTAATTTAATTGGTCCATCATGGCCTCTAAATTTATCATAAGGTGCTGCACCGTATGTTTTTTCTAATTTTTTAAAATACGGTAAACAGTGCGCAAAATCCCAAGTTTCCATACCTTCTGGTTCTGCCCAGCCTTCATAGTCCATTGGATTACCACGTTGATAAATCATGCCATTAATCGAACTTGATCCACCTAAAACTTTACCTCGGGCATGTGCTACTTTACGACCGCCCATATGTGGTTCTTCATCTGTTGAATAAATCCAATCGTAAAATTTATTGCCTGAAGGGAACATTAACGCAGCAGGCATTTGGATAAATAAATCCCAAAAATAATCACTGCGACCCGCTTCTAATACTAAGACTTCTTTATCTTTATCTTCACTCAGACGATTACCTAGTACAGAACCTGCACTGCCTCCTCCAATGATGACATAATCATATGATTTGTTTTTGTTACTCATCGTTATGACCTCCAAAGTTTGTTGTATTTCAAAGTGAGCATTGCATGAAATATTTGTTAGTGGCTGATTGGTTATCGTTGAATTGCTAAACTTAGCTAACCAAAACACTCGATTTTCCTTTTATGATTGTTACTAACAGTCATGAAATAATCTATGATTCATTTTGCGTTTAGTCCAAATTATCAATCAACATATCGCCACTTATACAAAACAAAGTGAGTGTCTTGTGTTCTTACAATGGCACTCACCTTATCTAATTTTTATTTGCTAAACCAATTCACTAATTGTGGATTTGTATTTGTTAAAATGTGTTTTGAAACAAGGTACTCTTCTAAGCCTTCTTTGCCTAATTCTCTACCGATACCTGATTGTTTGTATCCACCCCATGGCGCTTGTGCAAAATATGGGTGGAAATCATTAATCCACACCGTTCCAAGTTTCAACTTGTTAGCAACGCGTTGTGCTTTTCCAATATCTTTAGAAAATACAGCACCTGCTAAACCATATATAGAATCATTCGCTAATTGAATCGCTTCTTGTTCAGTTTCAAAGCCTTCTACAGTAACGACAGGTCCGAAAACCTCTTCTTGTACAATACGCATTGACGTATCACAATTTGTAATGACTGTTGGCTCGAAGAATAGACCATCTTTTAAATCGTCTCTATCTGGACGTTTACCACCAACAGCAATTGTTGCGCCTTCTGCTTTAGCTACATCCATATAAGATTCGATTTTATTACGATGTTCTGTTGAAATCACTGGTCCCATTTCAGTATCAGCATCAAAACCATTACCTAATTTGATTTTTTTCACGCGATCAATAAGTGCTTGCTCAAATTTGTCTTTAATACTGTTTTGTACTAATATTCTTGATCCTGCTGAACAAACTTGACCTGCATGGAAATATCCACCATTTAACGCTTGGTCTACCGCCAATTCAAAATCAGCATCATCAAAGATAATGTTTGGATTTTTACCGCCAAGTTCCAAGGCAATATTCGTAACATTATTAGCAGCATTTTTCATAATATGCTTACCAGTCTCAATGCCACCTGTAAATGATACAAGGTCAACCTCTTTATGACCTGACATTACGTCACCAACTTCAGAACCTGCACCTAGAATAAGATTAATTGTTCCTTTAGGGAAACCAACTTCTTCCATTAATTCAAAAACACGTATTGTTGTTAATGGTGTAATTTCACTTGGTTTCATAACTAGTGAACAACCCGTAGCAAGCGCTGGCGCAATTTTCCATGATGCTTGTAATAACGGATAATTCCAAGGTGTAATTTGTGTAACTACACCTACTGGTTCTTTAACAATTTTGCTTTCTGTATCTGGAATTGGTGAATCAATCATTTCGCCACCGTCTTTATCTGCTAATCCAGCAAAATACATAAACACATTATGAATATCATCCATATCTGCATATGATTCTTCTAACGTTTTTCCAGTATCTAATGTTTCTAATCGTGCTAACGCTTCGCGATGTTCTTTGATCTTGTCCGCGATGGCACGTACTTTTTTACCTCTTGTTTCAGCAGTTTCTTGCGACCATTCACCAGACTCAAACGCACGTCTTGCAGCTAAGATTGCACGTTCTGCATCCTCTTTTGTCCCTTCAGAAACCGTAAATATCACTTCTTGATTGTAAGGATTGATAATATCTCTTGTATTTTTATTCGCGCTTTCAACCCACTCACCATCAATATATTGACGCTGAGATAAATGTTTTAAAAGTTCCATTCAACAACCTCCGTTAAGTTTGTTAAATTTTTATTTAACGAATTTTACAAACTTATGTTAGCATAGAAATGAAAAATGTGTCAATTTACAAAACAACTCAAGAATTAAGTTTTGTAAGTTCGTTAGATTTTTATTTAACGAAACATTTAACTTTAATGCTTTAAATATTTTTAATGTCTTTTTTTAGAAAAGGTTTTATAATGTATTAGTATTTATTTTAACGTGACCAAAATGATGTACGGAGGTGCAATGATGACTCGTTCTCAGAACAAACAGCAACAATTAGAACAAGCAAAAGATATTGTAATTAATTCAATTGGACAGACAATGGATTTGTATGGCACTAATAGAAGTGTAGGAAACTTATATGGCACTATGGTGTTTGAAGGCAGTATGACGCTTGATGAAATGCGTCATCAATTGCAAATGAGCAAACCAAGTATGAGTGCTGGCGTTAAGAAATTGCAGGAATTTGATATTGTTAAACAACAATTTACGAGAGGAAGCCGCAAACAACATTTTATCGCCGAAAAAGACTTTTTCATCTTTTTCCGAAACTTTTTCACTAAAAAATTTCAGCGTGAAATTGACATCAATGTCGAAGCAGTAAAAGATGCTCAGGCTATTATCAATCCATTACTTGAAAGCAGTGATTTAACTGAAGCTGAAACACAAGAGGCACAAAAAATTAAAGCTCAGCTTGATCATACACATGTTTATTACGAATGGTTAGAACAGTTAACCGAAGCGATTGAAAGCGGTGAAATTTTCAAATATTTCCCAATTCCAGAACAGCCTTCTGATTCTGAAAATTAAAATTGACTCTAACAACGACAATAACAACAATAGATACTTAAAACAATGCAATAGGTGCACGAAATAAACGGTAACTTCTATCTCTACAAATAGAAATTACCGTTTTTGCTTAATATGACAATCAATCATATACTTATAAAATTCAAAATCTTATGCATCATTAATTGAATTATAAATTATCGTCTTGTTCTTCTTCTGATACTTGAACGATTCGCAATGAACGACGTTCAACTTCTTTTAATTTTTCAGCACGCGTTTCAAGTTTAATTCTATCGCGTCCTAAAATGATTAAAAATGATATCATCATGAAAATAAAAATAACAATTAATGGCACACTTGCCAGTATTGAAGCAGTTTTCAATACTTCTAATGCACGTTCGCCACCAACTAGCATCAATGAAAATGGCAATAAGCACAATGCAAATGCCCAGAATAAACGATTGGCACTTAATGGTTCGCCTACCACTTTTTTCTGAGATGCTGCCGCTAAAATATATGAACCCGAATCAAATGTTGTTGCTAAGAATAAGAAAGCAGATACTAAGAATAGTACAATCATCAATGATGGGAATGGTAAATGATGCACCACTTCAATAATGGTTGCCTCTGTACCATGTGTATTTAAATATTGTGTTACATTAAACTGTCCAGAAATTTGTAAATACACAGCATAGTTACCAAAAATACCAAAGAATAATACGCATCCAAGCGTTCCATAAATAATTGTTCCTAGCACGACTTCTTTAAGGCGTCGACCTTTTGAAATTCTAGCAATAAATAAACCGATAAATGGCGCATATACTAACCACCATGACCAGTAGAATATTGTCCAGTCTTGTGGGAAATTCGTTTCTTTTCGACCTTTAATACCACCGAATGGTTCTAACCATGTTGCCATATGGAAAAAATCTCTCAACATATTTCCGAACCCTGTCACTGTCGTTTCCATAATAAAAACAGTCGGTCCAATAATAAATATAAAGGCTAAAAGTACAAATGATAGCCAAACGTTGATATCACTTAACTTTTGAATACCTTTTTTCAATCCTGTATATGAACTAATAGCAAATATGACCGTAATCGTTAATAAAATGGCCGAACGTAAAATCATATTTTTACCATCTAAACCAGTTAATCTTTCTATGCCTGCAGAAATTAATGGCACACCTAACGCTAGTGATGTTGCCGCACCACCTAGCAATCCAAAGATAAATAAGATATCTACAACTTTACCTACAAATTTATCTGTTTGACCTTTTAAAATCGGACGACAAGCTTGACTAATTTTATACACCGGTTGTTTTTTAACAAACACTAAATAACCAATTGGTAATGCTGGTAAAACGTAAATAGCCCAAGCAATTGGTCCCCAGTGGAACATACCATATTGCGTCGCATATTGGAGTGCTTCATCACTCATACTTTTCGCGCCATTTGGTGGAACTTGATAGTAAAAAGCCCATTCAATAACGCCCCAGTATAAAATATCAGAGCCTATGCCTGCACAAAACAGCATTGCCGCCCATGTAAATGTATTAAATTCTGGTTTATCACTTGCTTTACCAAGTGTGACATTACCATATTTACCAAATGCGATATACATTACAAAGCAAAAAATCGCCAGCCCCATAAATAAATATATCGAACCAATTGAATCAGAAATGGCACTATTAATACCAGTGATGATATCTTCACTTGCTTTTGGAAAAGCCATCATAGGTATAACTGCAAAAAGAAGTACAGCTACTGTCCCTATAAAGGTCGTCCAGTCCATAACTTTCTCTTTTTTCAATTGTGCTCCCCCTAATTATTAATTTTATGAATCCTGTTTCGATTTATCTCAAAATGTAATAATTATATTGATTCACAAAATTGACAATAACTAATATTTAATAATAATGCAAATTTCATACAATTTGAAACTTAGCAATTATTGAATATTTATATAATTTTTCTCGTAATAAACAAAACTTTAATAGCGCTAAAACAACTGTGTTAAGTTATGATTTAACGAATTTAACAAATTTTACTAGAACGGTATTTAAGAATATTTATACGTTATTGATGAATATTTATTTATTGTAAAACGCTACCAAAAAGTTAGACTTCCTTCCCACTAAAATACCACTTTTTTCTTTCAACTGTTTTAAAAAACGGATATGCAACTTTTAGTATTGGTATCAAAATGATTGTTAGGTCATATTCTATCAATATATTTTTCTAAAGAATTGCTTTTATTAACTTTCAATTATGTACCTAACCTAAAAAGAAGCCAAGGCAACGGATGTTACCTTGACTTCTAATACATATTCAACTAACAATATATTCAATCATACGCGCATGCGAGAGTGATTGTTGTACATCTATAATGCGTTGATTTAAAGAACCTTTATATGGTAAATCAGGTTTGAATAAGTGTTGTATAAATAGCCCATCTACTAAAACGTCAATGTATGATAATAACTCTCGACGTTCTGTACAATCATTTGCTAAATATTCATATAAAAATCCAGTCCATACCCAAATTGTCTTTGTATTTCCAAAACGTGCTCGAAATGCTTTGACAAGATTTAATGTAATATCCAAATTACAAAATGGTTCGCCACCTAATAGACTTAGCCCAGATATATAATCATGATCGCAATCATCTAATATTTCTACTAATATTTCATCAGTGTATTTCTCGCCATATCTGAACTTTTGTGAGGCTTTGTTGTAACATCCAACACAATTAAATGGACATCCTGATACATAAACACTGCATCTTACTCCTTCACCGTCAACAAAGCTATTTGATTCTATTTTAGCAATATAACCTTGTCCTTGTTTAATGTCTAAAAGTGTCATTCTTTAGGCGCTTTCATATGTTTTACTCGTGCGCAAATTTCTTTATGACGGCCTTTAATTACTGGACGTTGAACTGGATTGCCTAAGTAGCCACATGTTCGTTTAACGACATCAACTGTTTTAGGATTATCATTGCCACAGTTCGGGCATTTAAATCCTTTTTCAGTTGCTTCAAAATCTCCATCGTAATCACATTCATAACAATGATCAATCGGAATATTTGTACCTAAGTAACCAACTTTGTCATAAGAGTAGTCCCATACCGCTTCTAGTGCTTTCAAATTGTGTTGCAATTTCGGATACTCACAATAGTGAATGAAACCACCACTCGCATAATAAGGATAATCTTTTTCAAAATCTAACTTTTCAAAAGGTGTAACATCTTTACGTACATCATAATGGAAAGAGTTTTGATAATATCCTTTATCTGTAATGTCTTTAATATCTCCAAATCTCTCTTGGTCTAAACGACAAAAACGATCCGTTAGCGATTCACTCGGCGTACTGTAAATACTGAACCAAATGTCATATAATTCTGTCCATTTCGTTTGATAACGTTTCATTTCTTTAAGAATTTCAAGCGTAAATGCTTTTGCTTCTTGAGATGTTTCCCAGTCTGGACCATAGAAAACAGTAGCTGTTTCGTATAACCCAATATAGCCCATTGAAATCGTTGCACGTTTATTTTTAAATAACTCAGCAACATCATCTGTTTCTTTTAATTTATAGTTAAAAGCGCCACTTTTATATAAAATTGGTGCGTTATTCGGTACAGCATCTTTCAAACGATTTATACGATAAAGTAATGCATCATGTAACACATCGATACGTTCATAAAAGATTTCCCAGAATTTCGTCATATTACCGGCAGATTCTAATGCCATTCTAGGTAAATTAAGTGTAACAACACCAAGATTACAACGACCATTATTTTCAAAATGACCTTCCGCATCTTTCCAACTTGGTAAAAATGAACGACAACCCATTGGCGCTTTGAAATCACCTAATATTTCTACGAGTTTGTCATAATTTAAAATATCTGGATACATACGTTTCGTTGAACACTTTAATGCTAGTTGTTTAATGTCATAGTTCGGATCTTGCGGACTAAAGTTGGTTCCTTTTTTAATTGAAAATACAAGTTTTGGGAAAATCGCTGTCGTGCGGTCTTTTCCTAAGCCTTTGATACGAGTATTTAAGATAGCTTGTTGAATTTTGCGACTTAAATGATCTGTGCCTAAGCCGAATCCTAATGTTACAAAAGGTGTCTGTCCATTAGATGTATATAAGGTATTAATTTCATATTCTAAACTTTCAATCGCATCATTGATGTCTTTAGTAACTTGTTGATCAACATAACGATCAATTTCAGATTCTTTGACAAATTGCTTTGCGATATTTCTATGTTGTTCTTCATTATGTCGTGCATATGTACTAAGTAATTCGTCAACGCGGTCAACCGTACAGCCACCATATTGACTGCTAGAAACATTGGCTATAATTTGTACAAGCTGCGCTGATGCAGTTTGTATTGATTTTGGTGAAGTTACATTCGCGTTGCCTATTTCAAATCCATTATGTAGCATATTTTTAGCATCTATTAAACAACAGTTTGTTAACGGTTGGAATGGATGATAATCTAAGTCGTGAAAATGTATGTCCCCTCTTTGATGTGCATCTGCAACGTGCTTTGGTAATAAATGATTTAATGCGTAAGATTTAGAAACGATACCTGCTGTTAAATCTCTCATTGTTGAAAATGTATCACTATCTTTGTTGGCATTTTCGTTAACAATAGCAGGATCTTTAGAAATCAAACCCGTTAATGCTTCTTCGATTTGATTCATTTTACCCCTTCTTCCTATATATTGTGTCTACCCATTACGTTATACCACTATATATAGTATTTTCAAATTTTTATTAGTCTGTTAACTAAAACGTCACAAAGTTATTAACATTTAGTGAAATTCATATTTCCACACAATTATTTCATTAATTTTTAAAATTGTTTAAAGATTCGTCCGTCATTTCGACATGTTTATGCAACTATTATTTCATTTTGTAACGGGACCATAGTTTCTATTTTTTCATACTTAAATCGTCACAATGCCCATCAACATTGCAATTACTAACATAACGATGGCGAATCCCCAAATCCAAAAGAATGCATACTTAATATACGTGCCCATGTTTGCCTCTGCTAAACCAATTGCCAACCATAAGGCTGGTGAAAATGGGCTGACAAATGTACCTATAATATTCCCTATGACCATTGAATAAGCTGTTGATACAGACGGTACACCAAATTGCCCTGCTGTTTGTTCGACGATCGGTAACACAGCAAAATAATAAGCGTCTGTGCTAGTTAGTAAATCTAATGGTACGCCAAGTAAACCTACAATAATATGCAAGTATGGTCCTACTTCTGCAGGAATCACTTTGATTAAATTCGTCGCAATCGCTTTAAGCATACCGGTTTCATTTAGTACACCTAAAAACATACCTGCTGCAATAATCACTGCAGCCATCATTAATGCATTCGGCGCATGCGCTCTTAATCGCTCCATTTGTTCATCCACTGATTTAAAATTAATAACAAGCGCCAATGAGACACCTATCATGAATGCAAATTCAGGTGGCGCAATATTTATTAACATCGCTAGAATAACAGCTAAAGTTAAAGCTGTATTCACCCATTTTATCCATGGTTTTGTTCGTGCACGTCCTTTTACAGGAAACCTTATATCTTGATCTCGTTCATATACTTCAACTAATTTATGTACATCTATATCTTGTGTTTGCGGTAATTCATTGCTAGCAATTGCTTTTTTGATACGTTTTTGTTCTTTAAATCCAAGATATACCGCAAACAACATAACAAGAATGAATCCTATTATTTGAATAGGAATTAATCCATACCATAATTCATTGACACTTTTGGCTTTTAACACTGCAGCTACACGTGCCATTGGACCTCCCCAAGGTACCATGTTCATAATCGCCGCGCTTAATGCTAATAGTAGAATCAATAAATATTTATTCATATTTAACGCTTTATATAAAGGTAATAATGCAGGAATAGAAAGCAAAAATGTTACCGCACCTGCACCATCTAATTGGGCTATTGTGCCAATTAAAGCTGTCATTGCACAGACAATGACGACATTGCCTCGTGTCATTAATATTAATCGTTTGACAAGTGGCTTGAATAAACCACTATCGTTCATGATGCCAAAGAAAATAATGGCAAAGATAAACATAATAACAACGTTAATGACTTGGTCTAACCCTTTAGCAAAAAACCCAACCAAATCTGCCACACTATATCCTAAAATCATTGCCCCTAAGCAAGGTATGATTGTCATACCTACAACTGGATTTATCTTTTTGGCAATGAGTAAACCTACAATTGAAATAATAATAATGAGCCCCATTACTGTTAACCACATATTATCACTATTCATATTATTTTCTCCCTCCACTTTTAATACAATTTACATAATCCCCCTCTTTAACTTAAATATAATAATTAATATAATTTTTTATATTTAAGTTATCTCATTTTATCAAAAAAATCTTTTTTGCGTAATAGTTAATTCGGATATCTAATTTTTATGCAGTATCTCTAATGACTATTTGAATCCAATTGATTAATTTGAATCTTTTCATAAGTATCATTTTTAATAGCAATAGTTGAATTCTCGGTTCTATTACACAAAAAAACTGGCTAAAATTAGCTATTATTCATAGCAACTTCAACCAGTTTTTCTAATAACCTATATATTTATTAAGATTTTTCAAATCGTCTATTTCTCTATGTTAGAAATTATCTTACATATTTTTATCATCTTCGCTTAGAAATTATTAGTATGCATCCCATCTTCATTTACAAACAGACATGTTATTACTTCAAGACTGCCTTTAGACGGCACACAGTTATTATTTTTTATTTAACCATGCCAAAAATTGAGCTTGTTTAGTATCGTTTAAATATTCTTTCGTCACTATTTGTGATAACAATTGCTGCTTTTCGCTGTGATTCATATCAAGTACTTTTATTTTCTGTCGGCAAGTATATAAAAAGTCGATATACGAACTGTATGATGGTGGATATAGCGCCTCAAGCTCTGCCATAATTGATTTTGTCAACTTAGGACTCGCACCATCAGTTGATACACTGATAGTTAGCTTGTCGCGGTGTAGTGCACTTGGAAATACAACATTGCCATTTGATGCATCTCCAACATTATTAAAAAGTGCATGCTCAGGTAAGGCTTGTTTTACCGCTTCATTGACACGTGGCTCATTGGTTGCTGCAATGACTAGATACGCATCTACAATATCGCTTGGTTCAAATTCTTTTTCTTTCCATATAACGACACCTTTATCTACCATATTTTGAAGTTTTTCAGTGATTTCAGGACTGATAACCATTATATGTTCAATATATTGACTTAATGTTTGTGCCCGACGACTTGCAACGACGCCTCCACCAACTATGACGACATTTTTATTTGTTAAATCTATCATTAATGGCATATTCATGTTGAGCAACATCCTTTATATAATTTTACATCATTACACCTTAAAATATTTAACACCAATCGCTAATAAACATCACGTTGATAGCGTTGTTGTTGTTTCATTTGTCGCAATAATAACTCTGCTTCTTCTTGAGAAATAAGACGTTCTTTTACCAATACATCTTTAATGGCTTGATGGACATCTTTCGCCATACATTTTTCATCGCCACAAATATAGATTGCTGCGCCTTGCTCAATCCATTCATTGAAACGTTCACTTTCTTCCATTATACGATGCTGTACATATTCTTTGTGTTCTTGGTCTCTTGAAAATGCTAAATCTACGCGTGTTAAGTTTCCATTTTCAAGCCATTCTTCTATTTCTTCTTCATATAAAAAGTCAGAACTACGGTGTTGATCACCAAAGAACAACCATGTTTTTCCAGTCATACCAAGTTCTTCACGTTCTTGTAAATATGCTCTAAAAGGAGCAATTCCAGTACCTGGTCCAATCATAATAACCGGTATATCTTGCTTCATCGGAAATTTGAAGTTCGGATTTTTCTTCAAATAAATTGGTACTATATCGCCTGGTTTAATACGCTCAGCAAAATGAACCGAGCATACACCTTTTCTCTCACGTCCATGTGCTTGATAACGAACCGTACCAACGGTAATATGCACTTCATCTGGCGTTGCCATAAAACTACTAGAAATCGAATACTCTCTTGGTGGTAATTTTCTAAGGATTTGATACATATTCTCAGGCTGTAATTCTATAGTTGGAAAATCTGTTATTAAATCTATAAAGTCCCGATTTATAACATATTCACGCGCCCATGACTCATCTTGAATACGTTCAGATAATTCTTCATCGTCAAAATAGATATCTGCATTTTTCAATAATGGCAATGTTAATTTAGTAAATTCAAAATGTGATGTTAGTGCTTCAACAATAGGAACTGTATCACCATGATCATTAATTGGCACCGGAGATTGTGGATCCCAACCTAACATGGATATTAGTTTTTCAACCAATTCAGGGTCGTTTTGCGGTAATGCTACTATACAATCTCCTGGTTCATATGATTCACTAAAATCATCAAGTAAAAATTCTATATGTCGTGTTTCTTTATTTGAATCGGTACCATTTAAATTGATATTCGCTAAAACTTCTGCTTGGTATGGATTTGATTTAGAATATTTCTTTTCTTTGGCAGACTTAATTGATTCACTTATCACCGATTCACTTTGAATACCTTCTGATGTGGTATCAATAATATTAATGATGTCTGCCATCCACTTTTCTGCGTCTTCTTCATAATCAATATCACAATCTACACGCTTACATATACGCTCAGCGCCTAGATTTTCTAGTAAAGCATCTACATCTTTACCGGCTTGACAGAAAAATTCATATGTTTGATCACCTAAAGCCAGTACTGAATATCTCACATGATTTAAATTAGGTGCGTTATCGTCTTCTAAAAATTCAAAGAAATCCCATGCATTATCAGGCGGTTCTCCTTCGCCATGAGTAGACGTAATAATAAATAAATCTTCTAACTGTGCGATGTTTGTCGTATCATATTCATCCATTGACATCAAAACAACTTGATGTCCGATATCACTTAAACGTTCTGAAAAAATTTCAGCTAAACGCATGGCATTACCTGATTCAGAACCATATAGCAATGTGACATGCCGCTGATTAGCTTCGATATGTGGCTCTTTATTTTGTAACATATACGTTGTTGAAGTTGCTTGTTCTTCTGATATTTGTGATTGTTGCCACACTTCTGTCTCTAATTGTTGTTGATTACTATCACTTATCGTATCGTTACTATTAGCTAGTAAAAAACCACTAAGCCACTGTTGTTGGCTCTCTGTTAATGTTTGCAGCAGATTGTTAATCTCTGTGACTTGTTTTTCTGTAAATGGACTATTAGATGTATTTAATTTCAAATATTTTCACCTCAATAAACTTGAAATAGATGATTGACTCATTTTTTATCGATAGTTCAGTCAATTTTTTAATATGTATGGTATAAATTAAAACAAACTTGAGTTGTGTCTGATAGTTATACTTACAAATATTTACAACCTTCATGTTGCTTGAATGACATTATCAGTAATTCAGACAAAACTTTGATTATGTCGTGTCAGTCATTAATGCATACAGTAATGCATCGTTGTTATTTTTTATTTATTTACTATTTATTATGTACCAAATCAGCCTTTCAGTAAAATAGGTCAAATTACTGATTTTCTAAATATAAAATGCCTCTTAATGACATACTATTAGTACATCATTAAGAGGCTCTTGTGTTATTTGCATACTAAGCGCTCAATTTTAAATTTAAGATGAAGATTCTTGCAATAATATTTCTATATTTGCCGATATATCCAATGGATCTTCCATTGGCAAGAATCGATTTACAACATTGCCTTGTCGATCGATTATAAATTTTGTGAAATTCCATTTTATTGGGGACCCAAAGATTCCTGGTTGTTCATTCTTTAAATGCGTAAATAACGGATGTTCATCGTTCCCGTTCACAGATATTTTAGCTAGCACTGGAAATGTAACACCAAATTTCTCACGACTAATTTTCAAGATTTCTTCATTAGAACCAGGTTGTCGATTGTCAAAATTATTATTCGGAAAACTCAACACTACAAACCCACGATCCTTATATTTTTGAAACAAAGTCTCTAGTTTTTTCAATTGTTCGCTATATATACATTCTGTTGCAGTATTAACAACTAAAATCACTTTACCTCTAAATGCTTCTAATTTATAAGTTAAGCCTTTATAATCACTTACTTCGATATCATACACATTTCTATTATTCATAAGACACCCCTACACAGCCTTTTTTATATTGAATATGTTCTTTTTAGAATGTTCTGATAAAATAAGTGCGCGTTTATACCGCGAACACACATTATATAGCGTGATACATTTTTCGAGCACACGATAAATAATGTTCGAGTTTATGTTGTTGCTCAACCTATCCGATTTACCGTCTTTTTTCACCTGTCTTACTTTATTAAAATAATCACATTGTATAGCTGTATTAGTCCAGCTACAATATCTTTCGTTATAACCCCTCATTATAATCATCCTTATTTTCTATTTTTAAAAAGACAATTAGACCGCTCTTTAAACTATAGATTAATACTTAAGTTAAACTCATACATACTGATACCATACGTTAAATCTAACAATTTAAAATTCGTTATAACTATGGATTAAAGAGCTGCCCAACTCATATAATCCTTAAAAACTTCACATGTGATTGTTTATTAAGCCCTCCTTTATCTTACTAAATATCCTTATAACCCTTTTAAAATTAAACTGACACACTCATACATTGTTACACGCGACGATAAACGTCATATTATTGCATATCATTAAAACAAGTCACTTTGTATCGTGTGCGACCGAATACATATTAAATCATCAATAATGATTATTCAATTATTAAAAATAAAAACGAACATTCTATATAGAGTTTCCACTTATTGTTTTTTCATCATTGTCTTCATTACTTAACATTCGTGTTTGTAAGTAATATTGACCACCAATATTTAGACACTTTATAAGTATGCCATTCATCATTTTTAATGATATTATTTTTCATATTGATATTTCTATTCATATATTTCTGATTGTATATTTAGATATAATCATTTGTTATTGGAAAATATATGAAACAAATTTGACTCATCTTTTTCAATATCTAAATGACACGATGCATGATTTTTGAACTTTGTAATTAATTTACTTTTAACTTCTTTTTAAATTAGACTGAATTGTGACAATTTTCAAACATTTTAATGTGTAAATCATTGGCAAAATATACGAATTGCATTTAAATCGTCAATTTACATATATTTTTGCGTAGTAATCAATCGTTATCATTGTTATTTATCGTTACATTATTTCGAGTATCAGTATGTATTTCGGGCTTCGTTTGATAACGACATTTCTTTGTGACATCGCTTCATCAGTGTAACAACAAATACAATGATTTCGTGATGTTAGTTACCCATTTTATGTGTTGCATAAAATATGTTGTTATAAAACATTTTAAATCATTTTATATAAACAAGCTATATATTTTTGATATTTCAAAAATATAACTTGTCATAAAAGTAAAAAAACCGACAAGACATTGTATCTTATCGGTTAAAATTTGTTATTGTTATTTGTAATGTTTTTAGGTTTCTTTTTAATATAATATATTTCAGTGAAAATACATGATTGATTGTGATTTCACTGAAACATGGTTAATTACGTTGTTGATGAATAACTTTAGCATAAATATAGGAAGTTATTTTGTACATCGCCATATATAGAAACGAAATTATAATGACAGCTAATACGTAACTTGTTAAAAATATATGATGATTATTAATACCTAACATATTTAGTAACGTATATACAATGTTACTAGAAATTAATGTATGAATCAGTGCTACTGTTATTGGTATTGCGAACAAGAAAGTCATTTGATTTCGTGTTATCTTTGCTATTCTCCCATTATCTAAACCAAGTTTTTTCATAATGTCATAATTGTGCTGATTTGCATAGGCTTCTGAAACTTGTTTATAGTACATCATTAAAAATATTCCAATGACAAGTACAATTGATACTACGCCACCTACAAATATTAGTCCACCTGTCAGACGATCCCAAACCATTAGCATTTCTGATTTAGAATTTATTGACGCATCGTATTTTTTCGATAGCTTTTGTATTTGTGATGTTGTTAATTTCGTCTTTCCAGATACATTAAAGTTTATCGATATTGTCGACTTCTTTTGTTCATGTGCATAAAATCCTTTTACTTTTTGTAATTGATTGTTATCTTTAACAATTAAAACCATACTATCTTGAATCATCATCAAATTTAACGCATGTGCGTCAAGTTGTTTCACTTTAAAGACTTCATTATTAAGACCGACCTTAGACTGCTTTTTAAAAATAGGTACATTCGTAATCATACCTATACTTTGATTGTCTAAGTGTAATTTGTTTTCGTGATATCGATTATAATCTTGTGCAGTAAGTGCTGTGATCATTAATGATTGCTTAGAAAATATCGAGCCTTCATTACCAATGAAGTCTATTGGAATATCATCACTAGCCTGTTTTAACTTGTAATAAGCACGATTCTTTTCTAAAGAAGCTCTAAATAATGTCGTTTCATATACTTTGAAGTCTTTTGCATTAACCGAACCCTGTATATCACGTTTAATATTCTCAATCGTTTGTTGACGTTCTATTTGTGACTTAGAATTGTCGCTAAATGACAAATCATAATCATTCGTAATCAACTTCGTAATGGTATGATTCATATCGCGATAGGTTGTTAATGTCATTGTGAGCGTTACAATCAAAAATGTACACAGCAAAGTGATTGTTGCAAGACTGACTGCATTCATTTTAAGACGTACACGCATCCCGACTACCACAAAAAAATACCGTGGATGATAGTAAACTTTTGATACCTGCTGCAATATACTAATAATTATTTCACTTATACCTACAAAAAATGCATAAGTACCGATAATAACTAATCCTATGACAATCCATATTTTAAAAAAGGCACCAAACGTCGTATCTTGTTGTAATGCAATAAAGTAGCCTAAATATAGTGCTGCGCTTCCTATAACAATTAAAACGTAACGCAACCATCGTGATATGACACTGGAATCAGAACGATGTTGATAAGTTATCGGTCGTTGAAAATTAATACTGAACAAGTTGAATATAAGTAGCATGCCCATTAATACAGCAATGATAATCAAAGTAATAAACATCGCTACAGAGTCAAATGGATAATACCTTAACGTCGCAACTTCACTGCCCATTATTTTCTGTATAAACAAGAAAAATATCGCACCAAGTAAGTATCCGCCGGCAATACTAACGACTGAAATTATTATAAATTGTAAGATAGTTTCCATCACTACAATTAAACGCATACTTTTCTTGGTCATGCCCAATGTCATAAAAATGCTAAACTCTTTTCGTCTTTGTGACATCATAAAGTGATTTGCATAGAAAATAAAAATAAAAGTTAAAAGCGCCATAAAAAAATTAGCTATGATAATAAATGGTACTAGGAAGTCATTCTTCTGTTTTATGTAGCTATTTAATCCAATTGACACAAGCGTATATTCAATCATGAATAGTACACTTACCGCTAAAATGAATGGAATGATTACAAGTCGCTGCGTGATAAATTGACGTCGCATTATGTGCCATAACAATCTTAACTTCATATATTGACACTTCCTCCATTCACAAGTGCTAAGCTATCTGTTATTCGTTGTTGAAAAGCTAATTGACTTTCTTCACCACGATATATTTCATGATATAGACGCCCATCTTTAATAAAAATGACACGCTCTGCATAAGACGCATCGATATTTGAATGAGTTACCATTAAAATTGTCTGTTTCAATTGATGAATCTCTTGAAATAACATCATCAATGCCTTTGATGTTTTTGAATCAAGTGCACCTGTAGGTTCATCGGCTAGTAAAATCGTCGGTTTAGTAACTAATGCACGTGCAATGGCAATGCGTTGCTTCTGACCCCCTGAGATTTCAGAAGGATATTTGTTTAAAAATCCCTCTAAATGTAATTGTACTGTCAGCTGATGAACCCTTTGTTCTATATCTTTTCGTTTAGCACCAGCTAAAATTAATGGCATCATTATATTTTCTTTATTCGTCATTGTTGGTAAAAGATTAAAATCTTGAAAAACAAAACCTACCATTTGTTGACGATACAATGCTTTACTTTTATTTTTCATATTATTTAAATGTGCGCCATCCACAATAATGTCACCTTCAGTTAGTCCATCAAAAGAAGCAATTAAATTTAGTAGTGTAGACTTCCCTGACCCAGACTCACCCATAATTGCAACAAATTCACCAGCTCCAACTGATAAATTCATTTGATTAAGTGCTGTCGTAGCATTCAAACCTTTACCATAAACCTTTTTTACATGTTTCACTTCTAGCAACATGGCATGCACCTCATTTCTTTGTTAGTTCTATATTAAAACAAAAAAATACTAATAACATTTAAATTAGTGAAAAAATGTTACTAGTATGCTTACAATATTGAAAGTTTTTATTCATCTGGAAATTGAATCGTAAATGTTGTACCCTCATTTTGTTTAGATACGACTGAAACAGGATGGTTTGTGTGAGTTGAAATTTGTTTTACGATAAATAAACCAATCCCACTTGAGTTACTTTGCCGCTGGCCATTATAACCTGAATAGCCCTTATCAAATATTTTAGGCAAGTCCGCTTCACTAATACCGATACCATTATCTTTTACGTATAATTGATTGGATTGCTCATCAAATTCAATCCATATATCTTTACCTCTCGCATACTTAAGTGCATTATTTATTAATTGTTCTATCATTAAAGAGGTCCATCTAACGTCAGTTAATACTTCGTGATGACAAGGTTCATAATGGATTTTTGTTTTTTGATCAATAAACTGTATTGAATATTTCATAATAATTGGGCGAATGATATTGTTAATCGAAATTTTAGTGACAGAAATATCAGAAGTTTCATTTAATAACTTTAAATAACTAAGTGCTAAACTTGTATAGTTATCAATTTGAATAACCTCTTGACGAACACGATTCACAACATTAGGCTCATCTCTTTCAAGTAACAGTTGTGCTGCAGTAATGGGTGTTTTCATTTGATGTACCCATGTTAAAAAGTAGCTCTCTACATCATTTTTATATTCAATTTGTTCATTTTTAAGCTGATACAACGCATTTTCTAAGTTTTCAATTTGTTGTTGTTGGCTTATAGTTTTTACAAAACTTAAATATTTAATACCTATAAATATGAGTAATAATAATAAAATAACGCCAAGTGCTAGTAAATATGCTTCTAATGGCAAATGATACAGGTAAAACATTAAGCCAAATAAAGCAAAAATAACTATGACTATTGCTATTTCCTGAGTAATACTTTTAAGAAAGGTCATTGCATTCACCCTATACTTTATATCCGACATTTTTCTTTGTAATGATAAAATCATTAACGCCAATAGTATTTAATTTTTTACGCAGGCGCGTCATGTTAACAGCTAATGTGTTATCATCTATGAAGTTTTCTGATTCCCAACATTTTTCAATTAAAGCAGTTCTACTTACATATTTATCTTCATTTTGAAATAATAACTTTAATATTTGTAATTCAGTCAAAGATAGCTGTATGTTTTGTTCTTGATACACGACTTTTGCTTCATCTAATATTAATGTACAACCTTTAACCGTCAATGAATCATTAGCTACTGACAAGTCATAAGTTCGTCTCAATAATGCTTGAATTTTGGCAATCGTTAATGACAAGTTAAATGGTTTTTCGATAAAATCATCTCCCCCCATTTGTATTGCCATAATTTGGTCCATATTATCAATACGGGAACTAATAAATATAATTGGCACATTAGATGTTTTTCGGATTTCTTGACACCAATGAAAACCATTTAACGTTGGCAAATTAATATCTAGCAATACAAGCTGAGGTTGATGTTGGTTAAAGATAGACAGTATATCATCAAATTGTTCAACGACAATAACACCGTAATTCCATTTTTTAAGTTCAGATGCTAAACTTTCTGCTATAACAAAATCATCTTCAACAATTAATATTTTCATCTATAATCTTCTTCCTTCAATTGAATTATCCTTTGTCATCTTTTTGTTCTTTAGCCTGCTGCAATGACGGCTCTTGATTTGAACTTTCCGTGTCATTTGTATTTTGATTTAGTGTATTTGCTTTTTCTTTCTCGAGTTGCTTTTTCTTCGTACGTTTACGCTCTTCTAAAATAGACAACACTATAAAGAATATGATTAATAATGGAGATAACATTACTAGTATCATTTTTCCACCTCAAATTATATTTAATTCTATATTTTCACACGCTTCTATTCTAACGCTTTCTATAACAAATTGTCATATATATTCATTTTTTGTTATTCTAAATCACTCTGTTTACATACTTTTAACTAAAACTACATAATTGCTCAAAATTCCTCTTTTACACTGAAGACATAGTCATATACTCAGGAGGATGTCTTATGTTATCAATTAAAAAAGCCACAAAATTTGCAGTTGCTAACCTTATTATCGTGTCAACAGTTTTTAGTTCTGTCACACCTGCAATTGCGCAATCCGATAAAAGTACTAAAGATGAAAGTTTCGCGGTTGGTAATACTAAAAATCCAAAAAATGTTATCTTTTTAGTTGGCGATGGCATGGGTCCATCATTTAACACAGCTTATCGTTATTATAAAAATGATCCGCATGCTAAAGAAATGACCCCTACTGCTTTTGATTCATATTTAAAAGGCACAAATCGTACATATTCAAATGACCCAAAACAGAATATTACTGATTCTGCAGCTGGCGGAACAGCCTTTAGTTCTGGTCATAAAACATATAATGGTGCCATCGGTGTTGACAGTAACAAGCAGAAAGTAAAGACGGTGCTTGAACGTGCAAAAGAAAAAGGTAAGTCGACTGGTCTTGTTTCAACAGCTGAATTAACAGATGCAACACCAGCAGCATATGCTGCACACGTGACTTCTAGAGATGATAAAAACGAAATCGCTAAACAATTTTATAAAGATAAAATCAACGGAAAGCATAAAGTTGATGTTTTATTAGGCGGTGGCGCTAAATATTTCGGTAAAAGTAATGGCAATTTAGATAAAAAATTCAAAAAAGATGGTTACGATCTTGCCACGAACAGTAAGGAGTTATCAAAATCTGATAAAGATAAAGTTCTTGGTTTGTTTGCAGATAAAAATATGCCACTTGCAATAGATGCTTCTAAAGAAGAACCATCATTAGCTGATATGCAACAAAGTGCACTTAGTAAGCTTGAGCGTAATAAAAAAGGGTTCTTTTTAATGGTCGAAGGTGCTTCTATAGATAAATCAGCGCATTCTAACGATATTACAGGCGTTATGTCTGAAATGGAAGGTTTTGAAAAAGCGTTCGATGACGCCATTCAATATGCTAAGAAACATAAAGATACACTTGTCGTTGCAACAGCAGATCACTCTACTGGTGGTCTAACAATTGGTAAAGATAAAGGATACGAATGGAATCCTCAACCGATTAAATCGATGAAACACTCTGGATCATATATGACAGAAAAAATGGCTAAAGGTGAAGACCCTGAAAAAGTTATTAATGAAGGTTATGGCTTTGAATTTTCACAAGATGATATGAAAAAGGTTAAAAAAGAGAATAAAAAGCTAAAAAGACTACTTAAAAAAGAAAAAGACGAAAAATCCGCAGATGTAGAAAAACAAACAAAAGCCTTACAACACGCAATTCAGAAGCCAGTAAATGATAAATCTTATACAGGGTGGACTTCCGATGGACATACAGGCGAGGATGTTAATACCTACGCTTATGGACCTAGATCAGAATCATTTAGTGGTAATATCGAAAATACAGAAAGCGCAAAAATAATATTTGATATATTCAAGTAAAACATAAAAAAATTCCCGAGCACTACAACAAGGTGTTCGGGAATTTTTTATGGTTTAATTTAGTACTCAATGTTAGGTGCTTGGTTAACACGTTCTTGGTATTTTTTAAATGCGAAGTATAAACCGCCAACTAATGTTAAAATAACTGCTAATTTTTTCATCATTCAAACTCCTTTCTAAGATGTGTTGAAACTGAGTTCAATTAAATTATATGTTTTTATTATACACTTTTTGACATATTTTTTAAATTTAAGAATGCGAAGATTTTTAACATTTCTGATGCTAGCTTTCTTTTTCATCTTTCAAATGCTTAATAAAATCAAAGCCAGGTCGCCCTTTAGCCAATGCTTCCATCACATCATACCAATCCGAACCGACTTGTTGATATATATTTTGCAATAATTCATCTTGCGCCTTGTTCAATTCAGCAATGAGTTGATCACCTTTATCCGTCGAATATAATTTTTTGACACGTCGATCAGTCTCTAAAACTTTTTCAATAATGAGACCTTGCTCTTTTAATTTTTGAAGTGTTGCATGTGATCCTTGTTTAGAAATTTCTAATATTTCTAGTAATGATTTAATAGTAATACCAGGTAATTTATTGATAAAAAACAAAAAACGATGATGCTGACGGCTCATACCATACTTCTCTATAATTTCATCAGCGGTAGTAATAAACGTTTTATATGCAAAATAAAACAACATATGCTCATAATCGTTTTTATTGGTCGACATGATGATGACTCCTTTCAAAGCGTTAACCTCATTATAATAAAATTTATAATGTAAGTCATACAAATGATGATAAAACTATAAGCTAAATCTAAGTTTCACGAGAAACATTTTTGTGTATCAGCAAATTGCGCCAATCATATTAATACAAAATTAATTTAAACACTCAGAAATGTTAGTCGTGAGTAAATAGTTTGTATCACTCACTCTGTGTATTTAATGCAGCCACATATTTTCCAAGAAATAATTAATCATTCACCATCCATGTTATAGCCCGCTTAATCGCTTGGTCCCAATATGCATAATCATGATCTCCTGGTCCATCTTCAAATTGATAAGGAACATTTTTGCGTGATAAATAATCGATAAAATCTAAGTTGTCTTGATATAAAAAGTCTTGTTTACCACATATAATGAGCAATTTTGGAATTTGTTTATCTTCAGCTACAGCTTTGTCTAGCAAGTAATACGGATCATGTTCAGTTCCTTTAACACTTGAAAGATTGCCAATTATGGCCTCTTTTGAAAAATCATTCCACTCTAGATCCATTAAATTTTGCGCTTCAAACACAGCAGATAATGGTACAGCTTTGGCAAATTTATCCCCTTGTGTTAATGCAAATATAATTGTGCCATATCCTCCCATAGAGTGACCTGCTATAAAATTGTCATCACGCTTTTTGGAAAGTGGAAATATTTGATGAACATAATCATATACTTCCAAAATATAATCATAATAGCTATGACCATATGCCATGTTAGCATATGCGCTATGATCCACATTGGGCATAATCACAGCTAATTTGTGTTCATTCGCATACCTTTCTATGCTTGTATATCTCATATATGTCGTTTCATCACTTGATAATCCATGTAACAACATTAAAGTTTTTAATGGTTTAGCAGTTGTATCGTTATTAAAGAAGCTTTGATCTTCCGGTAAAATGACTGTCAAATTTTGATGCATACCAATTGTTGGTGAATGATAGTTTAATGAAATATAAGCCATACGTCATGACTCCTTTCTAATTCTACTTTATCAACATTTTACGCTTAAACAATTCACTTTAAAATCATTTTCAACAAAAAAAACCGAATACAAATGTATTCGGCCTGAAAAAAGTATTTACGCTTTTTCTTTATGATCTTGCTTGCGTTTTCTAAACAATAGTAATGATCCTAATAATGCCATCATTGCACCAAATAAAGTTGCATTTGTGTTTTCGCTCTTATCTCCTGTTTCTGGTAAAGCATCAGTTTTGTGTTGTTTTGATGCCTTATTAGAATGGTTTACTTCACCTTTAGGATTTGATGGTGCTTTCTGTTCATTATTTGGTGGTGTAACTCTTGAATCGGAGTCGCTATCTGAGTCCGAATCGCTATCTGAATCGGAGTCACTGTCTGAATCGGAGTCACTGTCTGAGTCTGAATCGCTGTCTGAATCCGAATCGCTGTCTGAATCCGAATCACTATCTGAATCAGAATCACTGTCTGAATCTGACTCACTGTCTGAATCCGAGTCGCTGTCTGAATCCGAATCGCTGTCTGAATCTGAGTCACTATCTGAGTCTGAATCACTATCTGAATCTGAGTCGCTGTCTGAGTCCGAGTCGCTATCTGAATCCGAATCGCTATCTGAGTCCGAGTCGCTGTCTGAATCTGACTCACTGTCTGAATCAGAATCGCTGTCTGAATCTGAGTCACTGTCTGAATCTGACTCACTGTCTGAATCCGAGTCGCTGTCTGAATCAGAATCGCTGTCTGAATCTGAGTCACTATCTGAGTCTGAATCACTATCTGAATCTGAGTCGCTGTCTGAATCAAAATCGCTATCTGAGTCCGAATCGCTGTCTGAATCAGAATCGCTATCTGAGTCCGAATCGCTGTCTGAATCTGACTCACTGTCTGAGTCTAAATCACTGTCTGAATCTGAGTCACTATCTGAATCAGAATCGCTGTCTGAATCAGAATCGCTGTCTGAATTCGAGTCGCTGTCTGAGTCCGAGTTGCTATCTGAGTCCGAGTCACTGTCTGAACCTGAGTCGCTGTCTGAACCTGAGTCGCTGTCTGAACCTGAGTCGCTGTCTGAGCCTGAGTCACTGTCCGAATCCGAATCCGGATCTGGTTCTGGGCTTGGCTCTGGATCTCTCGTTGGTTCCGGATCCGGGTCTGGACTTGGTTCTGGATCCGGCGTTGGCTCCGGTTCTGGCTCTGGGTCAACCGGTGGCCCTGGAGTTGGATCTTTCGGATTTACTGCTGAATCACCATCAGCACTTCCACCACCATAACGTACAACATTCTCATTATTCCAACCGAAAATACTGTAATCTTTACCTGTCGCTAAATCTACGTTTTCTTGAATAACCTGCGTTTTCAAGTTTTTACCTGTATTATCATAGTGGCCTTCAACTAATACGACATATGTTTTAGTTATATCACCAAAATTAATACTTGCTACGTTTGGATGTTCATAAAAAATTCTATTATTAAACTCATTCGTTACTTCTTTAAGGTTAGAGTCATTTGGGTCTGCATAGTAGCTATCTGATAATTTAGATGTATCATTCACTTCAAAAATTCTCAGTTTTGTATCTGTAGCACTTACTTTACCGCTACTTTCTTCGATTTTATCTTGGTAACCTTTAATATACACCCACGTATTACCTAAAACTCGTTGCTTAGGGTTAACAAATACCGTTTGCTTGTATGTGTTTTGACCTGAAGCTGTATCTACACCAATAATTTGAGAAGAAATGTTCGCGCCATTTGGCTTATCAATTCCTGCAATTGGTGAACTATAGTTATAAGTAATTTGATTATTAAACATTTCATCTGCAATATTAATATTAGCAGGATATGTTCCTGATTTAGGTGCCTTTGCTCGGTCTGTAAATAATGGTAATGAAAATTGTCCGTTAATATTTTCTTTATCATTTACATAATCTGTAAAGACAAATGTATACGTCTTAGTCAAGATATCATATGTTGCTTTAGCTACAACGTCTTTTTTATCATTCACTATATCTGCAATTGGCATCGTATTATTTGAATTAGAGTAATCCACGTCTCCATTACCAGTTAAACTTTCTGGTAACTTCGCTGTAAAATAATCCCCTGATTTCACTTGTCCAGTCACTGTAAAGTTTGCCGCCATAAAAGTATTACCACTTTGGTTAGGGTCAAATGTAGTCTTTTCTAATTGAAAATCTTTTGCCGTAACTTTATCATTTACATTTGTGCCTTTAGCATCACCAGCATTTACTACAGGTTCAGCAACTGCAAGACTACGTACAGCTCTCGTTCTAACACTTGGTTTACTAGTTCCTTGCGCATTGGAAATCGTTTGTGGTGATGATTGTGGTAAATCTAATGTTTGAGGATTTTTAAGCTCACTGTTTGTTGTTATGCTATTAGCATCATTCGTTGTTTTATTATCTACTTGAGAATTTGCTTCTTGAGGAACAGTTCGATCTTGCATTTTTGCAGCAGTTGCTTGATCTTTAATTGCCGTCGGTTGAGGTGTTTCATTTGTTGAAGCTGGCTCTGTTGTAGTGGTATTGCTCGTTTGTGTAGACATTGGTTTTGCTGTTCTATCTACATTCGCACTGTTTGTGTTTGCACTAATATCAGATGTATCATTAGCCGTTGTATTTAATTGAGGTGTTTCTATCGTATTGTTTTTTTCGGAATCTGCACTTGCATTATTTTTCGAAGATTGCGTTGTATCGTTCGATTGTTCTGAAGCTTGTGCTTGATGATTGCCTATCCCAAATAGTATAGTTGCCCCTACTATTACTGATGTGGTACCTACTGTAAAACGTCTAATCGAATACTTATTCTGCTTATTCGACAAATAATCAATTCTTTTTTTTCAAAAATATTACTCCATTTCAATTTCTAGATTAGTCTAAATTGTATAATGAAATAAGAATTATATCAATTGCTTTTCGAAAAAAATTATGTAAAATTTGTTTTCTTCCTATTTATATAACTTAAAATTTTCTGTTAACTAGCAAAAATCAATATACTATTTTTACACTATTGCAAATTTTTTACTTTTCAAAAACTTAGAAGTTCTAAATTTTTCATCACCTTAAATTTTACTGTAATTTCAACAATCAAATTTAACTAACATATTAAATTAATCATCACGCTAGCAAAAAAAGGCCTAACGTATAAATGTACGTTAGACCTCATGTTCAACTTATTCATTTTACATTGTATATTAAACACATACATCATTGAATAAATGTTTGCTTACTAACCAATTTTTATGATCTTTAACAACAAGTTTTTCATCTTTAAGTTCATGAATAATATGACCAGCTGTTTCCCGGGAAATCCCAGCCATATCACTCATGAGTTGAATAGTTAAAAACTGTTTGATTTCATAAAATTCATCTTGATCGTATCCTACTGTCTGACATAGATGGCATAACAATTTGATAATTCGATCTTTAGCAAATTTACTTGTTAATGCCATATTATAGTTCATGTGTTGCTGCTCATTATCATTTATTAATGCAAAAAGTGTCAAAAATATATCATCATTAGCTTTGCACAAAAAGGCCATCAATTCTCTAGGCAATCCAAGAACTGTACAATCGGTTAATGCTGTACACAATTCGTTAACTTCTTTCGGATGAAATAAGTTACTGATTGGAAATAATACTTGCTCTTTATTAAAATAACGATATACATCTCCATTTTGATTGTAATGTTCTCTAATAATGTTACCTTCAATTAAAAAGTAAATATTGCTACTTTCTTGTGGCGAAAAATAAATAACTTGGCCTTTCGTATAATGTCTGACAAAACATTCACTTTGATATGGTTGTAATATACTATATGGGATATTAATGTAATCTGCTAATGCCTTTAGTTCATGTTCTAATTTATTATTTCTACCCAAAATAAAGTTTTCTGTCATAAGTTAAACTCCTTCAAACCTTGCAAAGTGTCAGCAGACAACTTTTTCATTTGAATCAACGGAGAAACATATTTAATGTTTTGTCGCGTGATAAAGTGCTACATGTGAATGTGTGTACCTTTATTACCAATCAAAGCTTCGTATGCCTGCTCTAAATTGGTAATGATAACTTTTTTGTTTTCCCCACTTTCAACAAATCGTATCGCAGCTTCTATTTTTGGCAACATCGATCCTTCCGCAAACTTACCTTGTGCTGCGTATTTTTTCAGTGTTGCTACATCAATATCATCGATTTGTTGTTGATTAGGTTCATTAAAGTTAATAAATACATTTTCTACATTCGTAAGAATCATTAAGGTATCTGCTTCAATCAGCGTTGCTAATTTCTCACTAGCAAAATCTTTATCTATAACCGCTTCAACACCTTCATAGGTATTTTCTTTTTTTATAACTGGAATACCGCCACCACCGCATGCAATGACAATATTTTTACCGTCTGCTAAAGTTCGAATTAACTGGTGTTCTAGTATAGATTGAGGTAGTGGTGACGCAACTACTTTTCTATAACCACGTCCTGCATCTTCTTTAAAGACTGAGTCTGGCTGTTCTTTTTGTAATTCTTCAACTTCTTCTTTCGTATAAAAAGGACCAATTGGTTTAGTTGGGTTATCAAATCGTGGATCATTTTTGTCTACTTCCACACGTGTAACGATTGTGCCTACAGTTCTATCACTATTCATTTCAGTTAAAATGCGATTGATTTCAGTTTCCAACCAATAGCCTATCATACCCTGTGACATTGCACCACAAGTATCCAATGGCATTGCCGGCGTTGTGTCACTGTTCGATTTAGCTTGTTGGATTAATAAACTTCCAATTTGTGGGCCATTACCATGTGAAATGACAATACGCGCTGGTGAATCAAATAAAGGTTTAAGGTTTTGCATCGCACGTCTAATAGCTGTTTGTTGTGCTTCAGCTGTTGCTTCTTTTGTCTGTATCGCATTACCGCCTAATGCAATGACAATTTTCTCTTTCATATTTTTGTCGCTCCTTTTAAAAAACATTTATCGTTCCCATCAATAACTTAATTAACCCGATAACTGCAAGTACGATAATAATCATAAAAAGAATATAGTCTGATTTAATCAAACGTGTCTGATTATTCTTTTGAACGATTGAATAAACAAGAAAAGCTGGAATATAAAGTAACATCGTCAATAATAAGTAATTGATACCTGCTGCATATATAAGCCATATAGCATAAATTGAGGCTATGATACCAATCGTCCATTGTTTAGTAGTTGCTTGCTGTCTATGCTCTAAAGTGTATTTAACTTGGTAAAATGCACTGAACATATAAGGGTATAAAATAGCACTTGATGCTAGTGAAAATGCAAATTGATACGCACTCTGTGTAAATAGCATACTTATTAAAAATAATTGTACTAATATATTGGTAATAAGCAGTGCATTTACAGGTGCTCCATTTTTATTTTCTTTAGCAAACCATTTTGGAAATAATCCATCTTTTGCAACAATGAAAGGTAATTCACCAGCAAGCAGTGTCCATCCTAACCATGCACCTAGTACCGAAATAATTAAACCAATATTTACAAGTGTAGATCCCCAACCACCTACAATAGTTGCAAGCACCTGCGCCATACTTGGCGAATCTAATTGAGAAATATGATTTTGCAAAATCACGCCTTGAGCTAATACAGTTAATAAGAAATAGATAATTAAAACTGATATAAGTCCTATAACCGTTGAACTGCACCCAGTCTAGT